>JBNMHO010000001.1:0-193006 GCA_050872785.1 Clostridia bacterium
AGTCGATACCTCCCACATTTAGTATCCATCGTTTACGGCGTGGACTCCCAGGGTATCTAATCCTGTTTGCTCCCCACGCTTTCGAGCCTCAGCGTCAGTGTCGTTCCAGTAAGCCGCCTTCGCCACTGGTATTCCTCCTAATATCTACGCATTCCACCGCTACACTAGGAATTCTACTTACCTCTCCCGAACTCAAGTCTAGCAGTATCAAATGCAGTTCCGTGGTTGAGCCACGGGCTTTCACATTTGACTTACCAAACCGCCTACACTCCCTTTACGCCCAGTCAATCCGGACAACGCTTGCTCCCTACGTATTACCGCGGCTGCTGGCACGTAGTTAGCCGGAGCTTTCTCATCAGGTACCGTCACTATCTTCTTCCCTGATAACAGAAGTTTACAATCCGAGGACCTTCTTCCTTCACGCGGCGTTGCTGGGTCAGAGTTGCCTCCATTGCCCAATATTCCTTACTGCTGCCTCCCGTAGGAGTCTGGACCGTTCTCAGTTCCAATGTGGCCGATCACCCTCTCAGGTCGGCTAACCATCGTAGTCTTGGTAGGCCATTACCCCACCAACTAACTAATGATACGCGAACTCATCTCTCACCGAAATAAATCTTTTACCCCTGCCTGATGCCAGGCTGTGGTCTTATGCGGTATTAGCAGACATTTCTATCTGTTGTCCCCCTGTAAGAGGTAGATTATTCACGCGTTACTCACCCGTCCGCCACTAGACTTATTCGTTGCACAAAACACACTATATAAGAATGTTTTGTGCAACAAACAAATCCCGTTCGACTTGCATGTATTAAGCACGCCGCCAGCGTTCGTCCTGAGCCAGAATCGAACTCTAAATAAATGGTATAATAAATCTTTCGATGTATTATCAAAATTTAAAATTCAAACTCACTCAAAACAAATCATTGACTATTCGTTTAAGTTTTGCTTGATTAAAATCCAAGTTAAAATTAACAAGAATTTTGTATAAACCTAACTATTAAATTGTTATGGAACATGTCGCTCTTTCGTAACGACAATGCAAGAATACCATAATAGAAATCTGCTGTCAACAACTTTTTTTAAAAATTTCGGCATTTTTTTCGCTTTTTTTGAAAATTCTCGAACACCTTGCCTCGTGTTTCCACTTTTCTTTCCCTAAATTCGCCCGCAGAAACTGTCCAAATAATTAAGCATCATCTCATGAATGTCGCATAAACACTGCACTTTAGCGATTTCTTTGTTTTTTGCGAAGAATTTTTCAATTTCTATAAACTTTTGCACAAAAATTTTGTTATTTCCCCAAAAATTTTGTCCATTATGCCTTTTTTCAAGCAACAAATCATTGTCAAGAGCCGTTTTATGTATCATTTCCAAAAGTTTTTCACCCATGTTATTAGTGGATAAAAATCTCACATTGCCGCAAGTTCGCCCCTCGCAAAGTTTAACAAGCGACACAATCTGCCCCAGCACTTCCGCCACCATTTTATTCCCTACTATTTCTACATAACTTTCGTTTCGCAAATTGTCAACACTTCTATTGCCTATTTCATTATTAAAATTACGTAGAACAGAGCCTTTCCCACACGCACATTCATTTTGTGTTATGGAACTTTCTTTCACATCTCTCTGTCCCGCCCTATCAAAAACTTTTTCCAGAACATTTGCTTGCCTATATTTTGCATTATATTCCCTAGCCATTTGCTCAAATCGCTCACTATTCAAAAAATCTTCCATTCCGCCCCCTATTTCCATTTTACATATGCAACACATGCGTGTTTTGTGAATAAGGTGATGTTACATATGTTTGTAATTATATATTTAATATAATATAATTGACATATATCATAAAATGTGCCAACATAAAGGTAGGAGAAACTATGATTGACTTACATCAACATTCCACATTTTCGGACGGAACTGATGATATTGTGACACTTGTGAAAAAAAACAAGGCTTGTGGCATAAAATATATGTCCGTCACCGACCACGACAACATTCAGTCCGCAAAGACGCTTTTAAGTGGCAAAACAACATTTGGCATAAAATATGTGACGGGAATTGAATTTTCCACCGAGTTTGAGGGCGAGTCCATTCACCTTTTGGCATATGGCTACAGAAAAAACGGCAAAGTTATAAACTCCCTTGTAAGAAAGTCAAAGGAACTTCGCTTAAGACGAATAAAGGACAGAATTGACATTTTGAAAAATGAATTTGATATTGTCCTTTCAAAAGAAGAACTTGAAATTATCGAGCAGAGCGACAACCCAAACAAGCCACTTTTGGCAAATATTCTCATTTCTCGTGGGCTGGGCGAAAACATAACGGAAGTTATCAAGAAATATCTCTATCACAAAATGCCCGAAAACAAACTTAACACAGAATATGTTATAAAAGAACTTGCAAAAGCAAACATACTATCAGTTTACGCTCACCCACTTGGCGGAGTTGGTGAAAAACGAGTGGAAAAAAACACATTTGAAAGACGAGCAAACGTTTTTTTGCAATGTGGGCTAAGTGGAATTGAATGTTATTATTCCCTTTACAACAAAGAAGAACAAAACTATCTGATAAACTACGCAACAACACACAATCTCTTGATCTCTGGCGGAAGTGACTATCATGGAAAGAACAAAACTGTTCAAATAGGTGAACTTTCAAATTACAACTATTCACCCACAAAAGAAAACCTAACAATAGCAAAAAGGCTTAAATTCAAATCAATTTAAGCCTTTTTTATATTTTGCGATAAATCTACAACCCAAATCCGCCGAGGGCGTCTTTTGATAGGTCGTCTGCTTTAGATTGTGCGTCTTTAATTGCTCCCAAGACTAGGTCTTCAAGCATTTCCACATCGTCTGGGTCAACCACTTGTGGGTCAATCTTTATGCCAGTAATGTCTTTTTTGCCAGTGATTGTAACTTCCACCATTCCGCCACCAGAAACACCCGTAAGCACTGTTTCAGCCAATTCTTCTTGCTTTTTCTCCATTTCGGCTTGCATTCTTTGGGCTTGCTTTATCATGTTTTGCATATTCATGCCGCCGCCAAAGCCGCCAAATTTATTATATCCCATTTTAAACTCCTTAAATTAGTATATTTTCAGTTTGCCCCAAAAGTGTTGAAATTGCTCTCTAGGTCGTCACCGAAAAGTGCTTTTAGTCTGTTATAACTGTCAAGAACTTTGTTTTCTTTAAGTTTTAACACAAAGTTCAGTTTTATTTTATCATTTATTTTGGATAGTTCCAACGAAATTTTAGCAAAATTCTCTGAATTTGTAAGAATTTTATACAAATATTCCTCGTGAACCTCGACAATCAGGTCATCTTCCACAAGTTTTAGGCGCCTAAGTTCACCACATGCGGTGTGAAGTGTTATTAAGTTTTGCTCACGAAGTCTGATAACAACAAGCCCCCAAAGTTTGTATGGGTTTCGCATTTCTTCTGGCGATATGGTTGCAATGACTTTTGGAGTTGCCGTTCTGTCCGTTTCGTGAATTTCGCTTAAGTCAGGCAGTGGCAAGTCGTCTGGCGGAATGAAATAGTCCTCATACTCGTCATATTCCCCACTTGTAGAAGTTTTTTCGGAAGTTGTAGCGTTTTTGTCCACAACATTTACATTTTGTTTAAGTTTTCCACCATTTGGAGCAAGATTTTTCAAAAATTCGGACAAATTCTTAACTAAATCTTCATTTATTAGTTTTTTTTTACATTATCTATGCTTGCACATTCAAGAGAAGTCAGTTCAATAAGCGTTCGTGGCGAGATTGCATATTTCAGTTCACTTTCCACACTGCTAAACTTTTGCATGAAGGACAAAAGCGTTGTTGCGTCTGCCTTTTCAGAAAGAGTTTTCAGTTTGTCAAAAATGTCTTGTGGCACTGCCAATATATCTTTTGCATTTTTGCAACTTTTAATAACAATTAAGTTTTTAAACAGCACCGTCATCTCTTTGCCAAAAGAGGTCAAGTTTTTGCCGGACTGGCAGACATTGTTTATTGTAGTTAGCACTTGTCCTAAGTCTTTGTCCAAAATTGCATTTGCAAGGGCTATTGTGGTGTCAAAATCGCTCGTTCCAAGAATTTGCAAGGTCTTGTCGATAGTTATGTTATCCCCGCCAAAAGCGACCACGCAATCTGCAACAGAAAGCGTATCCCGCACACTTCCCTCGCCCGCTATTGCAATGGCTTCAACGGATTTGTCATCAGATTTTATGTTACACTTATCAAATACATATCTCACTTGCTTTTCTAAGTCTTCCTTCCCCACAAGGCGAAAGTCAAAACGCATACATCTTGAAAGAATTGTTGAAGGCAATTTGTAGGCTTCTGTGGTGGCAAGAATAAACACCGCATGAGTTGGTGGCTCTTCAAGGGTTTTTAAAAGTGCATTAAAAGCGCTGTCAGTTAGCATATGCACTTCGTCAATTATATAAACCTTATATTTTCCATGCACAGGTGGATATTTAACCTTTTCCCTCAAGGCTCTAATTTCATCAACGCCATTGTTTGACGCTGCGTCAATTTCAAGCACATCAACATTGCTTGGTTCGTCAAGGGCAAGACAAGTTCTACATTTGCCACAAGGGGAGCCATTTTGTGGGTTTTCGCAATTTATTGCCTTGGCAAAAATCTTTGCACAAGAAGTTTTGCCCGTCCCACGAGTGCCGGTGAAAAGATAAGCATGCCCAATTTTGCCCGACTCCACTTGGTTTTTAAGTGCGGACACAATGTGAGGTTGTCCAATCACTTGGTCAAAAGTCTTTGGTCTAAATTCTCTATAGAAAGACAAATGCATCAGTCCGCTCCTTTTAAATCTCTTAACTTTATTTTAATCCTTTGCAAAGCATTGTCAATACTTTTTGGCTGTTTGTTCATAATTTTTGAAATTTCTTGATAGTTATGCCCAGATATGTAACTTCCAAGGACACGTTTTTCAAGTGGGCTTAAAAGTTTGTCAATAACTCGCCCAGTTTCTTGAAGGTTCTCCCTAAAAAGCACTGTTTCTTCTGGTGAAAGTTCGTGGGCTTCAATGTAAAACCCGTTTTCTTCGTTTGAGTCATCAATGTCGTCATTTTCGCACAAAAGCACCTTGCCTTGATTGTTTATGGAAAGATACGCTTGCATTGGAATGTTTTTTTGCCTTGAATCATGTGTCAGGGCTTGTTGAATTTGACGAGTTATGCACAATGTGGCAAAAGTTTTGAATGTAGTGTTTGAGTGTTCGTCAAAGTTTCTATAAGCCTTAAAAAGTCCAATCATTCCCTCTTGCAAAAGGTCACTTGGCTCGGCATTTGCAAGAAAATATTTGCGTGAAACACGAGTGACAAGTGGTTTGTAGCGTGACATAAGTTCATTCAAAGCAACTTCGTCACCGCCTCTTGCCTTTTGCAAAAGTTCTATGTCGTCAAGGTTAAAATTCTTTTCTTCCATTTTCTTCCGTTTACATTATATCAAACATATTGCACATTTGCAACAATTTACTTTGCTTGTCTTTGTCTGACAATTTCATACACCATGGCACTGGTGGCTGTGGAAACGTTAAGCGAATTCACCTTGCCAAACATTGGAAGTGACAATGTCCCGTCACAAAGTTTGCGAGTAAGCGCCCCTACGCCAAAGCCTTCACTGCCCATAACTATAGCGATGTCACCAGTTAAATTTGTCTTGTAAATATCTTCCCCGTCAGCTTCGGCACAATACACCCAAACGCCCTTTTCTTGCAACTTCTTTATTTGGTCGTTAATGTTATTCACCTTGGCAATTTTCATGTGGTTTATCGCCCCGCAACTGGTCTTAAACACAGTTTCATTCACCGCACAACTTCTTCTTGATTCAATAATAATTCCGTCAACGCCCGCACACTCGCACACACGAATAATGCTTCCAAAATTGTGTGGGTCTTGCACCCCGTCAAGAATGACAATAAAACTGCCTTTTTCGTCCTTGCTACTTAAAATTTCATCCACATCGCAATAGCAAAAATCTGTTATCTCAGCCACCACCCCTTGATGATGTTCCGACAACTTATCAAGCGACTTTCTTTGCACAAAATCAAACCTTGTGTGAGATTTTTTGCACAACTCCACAATCTTTTTTGAAAAATCGTCCATTTTACTGCTGTCAAGCATAACCTTATTTATTGTCTTGCCCGCAACCAATGCTTCATACACGCTGTTTTTGCCACTTATAATCATTTTCTTTTCCCCTTTTCATATTCCTCGAGTGTTTTATCAAACTCACTCAAAAACTGCTCAAAAACCCACTTTATACGCCCAAAATTGCCCGTCAAATAGTGATAGCCGAGTATTGCTTCAAACCCCGTTGCGTATTTGTAGTCAGCAAGTGTTGAATTTTTGGACACAGTCGCCATTTTGGTATTTCTCGCCCGCTTAAAAACACCCAATTCCTCATCAGTCAGTTCTGCCATAATCTGCTCCACAGCCTTTGCTTGAAAACTTGCTTTAACAAACTTTGTGCATAGTCTGTGAAGATTGTTATTTTTAAAAGTAGTCTTTTGGCAAAAATAATCTCGCACAAGCAGTGTCCACACGCTATCCCCCAAAAACGCAAGACTAAGCGAACTTTCTTCCCTTGCATGAGCAACCTTTTCCGCTTCAAAACCCATATTAAGCCCAACAAGACTCCCTACACAATCTATCTCTTTCTTTTCCATGCCCGCATTATATCACATTCTTTCTAAATTGAAAAGAAGAATTTGCCCTACATTAAACTGCCTCGCACAGCCAACAATGCAACGAATGTTGCTATCATTATCCCGCTAGGGGATATGTCATGCCACAACGTGGCTATCATGCAACGCAGTTGCTATCATGTTCGCTTGCGAACCACCAAAAAACTCCCTTTCGGGAGTTTTTTATCTTTCTTGGTTGTATGCTACAATCTTTTGTCCGTCTGTCAGTGGCAGTGAAAGTTCACCGTTTTGTTCCACCAGTGTTGACATTGGCACATTCAGTTCTTTTGCCACATCCCACAAGGTTTGCCCTTCGTGAGCGAGGTAAATTTCAAGCGCCCAGTCTTTTTGTGGTTTTTCTTCTCCAAGAGTGATTGCTGTGGTCACTGCATTTGTGTGATTTGTGTTTTGGGCAAAGTTTATGCTTACTTCTGCCAGTATTTCAAGTTCGCCCCCACGTTTTGCTTTAACATTCACGTCCCCAATGCTTGCTGTGGCAAAGATATTGCCGTTTTCCACAATGTCAGATGAAGTATAAGAGATTGAATAAGGCACTTCCACGTCAAGAGAGTTAATGGAAATATTGTCGTCATCGTCAGCGGTTTCAAACACAATGTTAATGTTTGCAATGCCCTCAAAAGTCACTTCGCCTTGTTTCGCCACTTGGTTTATTATTGTAATGTTATTTGGCGTTGTAGTCAAAATTTTGTCAATAGGTGGCACACCTTCTGGCACTGCAAAAGTGGTCAAAACATTTTCGTCAAATTGTCTTGTCGCTTCAAACTCTGTTTGTTCAAAACTTGTAGTCGTAAGTTGAACTTCACATTTTGTGCTGAAAGCGTCAACAACACAGTTTTGTGCTTGCTTGTTATACACCAAGCCCTCGATATACAGTGGAATTGACACTTCAAACACATTTCTATCTGCGTTTTCTTCCACATTGCCACAGCCAGCCACAACCCATGCTTCAACAAGTGATTCCCTTGTTATGTCGTTCCCTGCAATTTCTTCTTGAAATTGGTTTTGCTTGAACATGCTTCGAAGTTTGCCGTCTTCCGTTTGATAAACAACATTTGAATACACTTCGCCCGACACTGCAAAGTAGCCGTCTGACGGAATGACATTTTTGATTGTGGCATAGTTCCTGACGCACAGAACACGGCTTATTTTGCTATCTTTTTGCAAGTCAAAGAAAATGTTTGCCGTGGTGTCAAACTTGCCCGCAAAGGACATATATGACGTTTCTTCTTCTTTTACAAACACTCCGTCTGGTGCCACTGCACAAGAAATGTCCCCATCATGACACACTGCAAAAAGTGAAATTCTAATTTTGCTTGTGTATCTTATATCATCCCCCACCGAGCCGTCAGTGGACAAGTCAACAAGCATTGCTCTGCCAAAAACTTCACAGCCGTCTTTTATGTTTTCGTTTTGATAACTGCTGGCAAAGTTTTCTTCCCTATTTATATTGACTATTTCCCCGTTTTCTTGTTGCACCAAAAAGTTATAGCAAATCTTTCCTTCAACCTTTGCTTCACCCATAGAGGTTGAAATTTTTTCGATTCGTGGCTGAGATGTTGCTGTCAGCACTTTTGTAATTCTTTCACCTTCCCCCGAAAGTCCCACAATGTTTGTAATTTCAAGGTCACCCACTCTTTTGCTTGTTGCAATGTTAAGTTCGTTTGCGTTTTCCAAATTTCTACCCTCCAATTTCGGCAACAAAAAAAGTTGTCTTGCTGATTGTTACATAAATACAAAACAACTTTCAAAATTATTCCAATTTGAAAAAACTTTTTTAAATTTTGCTTTCCGCTTGTGTTTTCAAAACTTCTTCTTCACTGTCGTTAATCTTTACATCTCCACACAAAACATCTGAATATGAGCAAGTAACAGATTTAACATTGCTATCGCTTAAAACCCGCACTGTAAAAACTGAAGGATAAGTGCTTTCTACAATTCCTTGATAAGTTTCTATCTTTCTTCTGCCACGATTTATGGAAATGTCAATTTTTTCCCCTCTTATTGCATTTATTCTTTCTTTAATATCATTTAAGTTTAATAGACCTCTTTTCATTTTGCCCCCAAAATATTATGCCCAAAATTTGGAAAATTAGTCTAGAAAACAAAAAACCCCACAAGGGGGTTGTGTTAAAATTATTCGTCATCGTCTTCTTCGTCATCGTCATCAGTGTCCTCATCGTCACCAATGTCGTCAAAGTCCTCGTCCAGTTCGTCTGGTTCTGATGATTCGTCATCAAGGTCTTCTTGTTCGTCTTCGTCATCAAGGCCAAGGTCCAAAGAGTCGTCATCAAGAGGATTGTCGTCAAGTCCAGTTATAGACACCATATCGCTATCCTCGTCATCGTTATAGCCTTCGTCATCGTCTGGAGATGTGTAAGTATCCCAAACGGAAGTTGGGGCTTCATTTTCTTCCTCTTCTTCTCTTTCTTTTGCACACGCTGGGCAAATGTCTTCGTCAGCGTTTATATAATTGGTCTTGCAAATTGGGCAAAGTTCAAGGTCCATGTCCTCGTCAGTTCCCATATTTCCAACTGCTTTCATTTCTGCCTTGCAGACGTTGCAATATTTATCTTTTTTCAAAATATAGTTAAGTTCACACCTAGGGCATCTGATATATGTTTGTTTCATTTTTTCTCCCTCACAATCAGCAACTTTTTATCACATTTCTCTATAATACACAAGTGATTTTAACTAGTTTTTCAAAAATTATTTATGTATTTTCAATTTTTTTAAGATAAAACGCTGTTTTGCCCCAAATATGCCTCATTTAAGCCCCTTCAACAAGCATTTTATCTGCAACAAGGGCGATAAACTCGCCATTGGTTGGTTTTTCGTTGCTGTCATAAACTTTTATGCCAAAAAGGTTGTTAATGTTTTCAATTTTGCCTCTATTCCACGCCACTTCAATAGCATGTCTAATTGCTCTTTCCACTTTGCTTGCACTGGTTGAAAATCTGGTTGCAATGGAAGGATAAAGTTGTTTTGTAATTGAATTTATTATGTCAGGTTCTTCGATAGCCATTTTTATTGCCTCTCGCAAGAACTGATAACCTTTAATATGTGCTGGAATTCCAACTGTAATAAATATGTTGCTAATTTTTTCTTCAAGCGCTCTGTTTTTTGGCATGCGTTTGCCGTCAACACGCAACACTTCGCTCTGCCCCACCAGTTCCTCAATTCGTTTTGCAACAATCTCTTCTTCCACTGGTTTTGCAAGAACATAATCAGCCCCAAGGTCCACAGCCTTTTGAGCAAAGCCCTCGTTTTTAAGTGACGAAAGAACAAGAATTTTTGGTCTTTCATCAAACGACTTCAAGCGTTCCAAAACTTCATATCCGTCAAAGCCTTCAAGCACAATATCCAGCGCCACAACATCTGGCTTATGCTTTTCAATTTTCTCAAGTCCGCTTTGACCATTGCCATCTTCCTCCATCATTTCAAATTTTCCCGTTTTCTCCAAAAACTCACGCAAACTTCTTCTGCTTTCTTCATTTTGATCAAGTAATATTGTTTTAATCATAAAACCGATCTCCTTTTAAATTTTGTTGATACAATGATACTAACACATAATAAGAAAAAAGGTAACAATATTCGCTGTTGGATATTGTCATTCACTGTCCCTAAAGGGTATAATTGCTCGAAAAAAGACGGAAAACTTGTTTTTCAAACATATAAACAATATTTTAAATATTTTTTTAAAAGAAAAGCCCAAATTCTCTGTTTTTTTTGTTAATTTTATCGTTTTGAAAAATAAAATCGCAATATGTTCACTATTTGTTCAATTTAAAGCGTTTTGTGTCAAATATGGCATAATTTACACACACAAAACCTCACTTAAAGACGATTTATAGGACTTTTCCCTATATGCAAATTTCAATAAGCCCATAACTTATATATTTTTCATAATTTTATCACATAATAACACAATGGTTTTAATTTGTCAACACAATAGTTTAAATATTTGTGTAAAATTTTCTTTATAATTTAAGATAAGCGAGGATAATATGACTGCAGTTGAGATTGGGAACAAAATAAAAAGAATAAGAGAGAGCAAAGGTATAAAGAAGAATGCACTTGCAAACTTGGCTGGCGTGTCGCCAACATATATAAATGACCTTGAAGCGGGTAGGAAATGTCCAACGGTGGAATATCTTGGATATATCTGTCAAGGGCTTGGAATAACAATGGAAACTTTTTTCAAAGACGAGAACAGTCACACAATAGATGTTTCCAATCTGACAGAAAAACAAGTTAAACTTCTGGAAGACTTCTTAGCAAGCCTCTAAGTCATTTGCGAAAGCACTTTCATAGGCCGCCACGTTTTTTGCTGTCCCACAGAACATGCCCCATGTTCCCTTTTTTGCTACAACCATTTTCTATCTATTTATAATAAAAAAGGTGAAAAGAAATTTCCTTTCACCTTTTTGGTTTTAGTCGGCGAAATCAATTTTCTTGACATCGCCCCACAGTTCACGAACAGGAGTTCCGTCTATGTTTATCTTATCCTTAAACTCCTCTATCGTCTTATATGTTTGATAGCCTTTTTCAATATTCCACTCATAGAATTCATAACCATCAAATTGTGTACTACCAAATTTTCTCTTCTTATAAAAAAACTGAATTTCATAGCCTTGACTAATCAAACTTATGAACTGCTCGTATGTAATTTTTCTTTTCTCACTTATCATTTTTACAACATTATCAATATTTTCCATACACATTCTCCTTCAAAAAAAGGTGAAAAGAAATTTCCTTTCACCTTTTGGGTTTTAGTCGGCGTTTACAAGGGTTGAATCTTGTTCGCTTAGAAGTCCGATGTATTGTCCAACAACTTTGTCGTCTGCGTCTTTCTTTGGAGAGTGGATTGAATACATTTTGAGATATTGAAGTTGTGAATTTTCAACTTGTTCATATGTGTAGAAGTGTTCCAAGTCGTAGTCGTAAATTGCATAATCTCCATTTTTTGTCGTGAAGGAAGATGCGATAACTTTTGGCTCGTCTGCTTCGTCAAGAACAAACTTTGAATTTTCATATGCAAGAGTAAGTCTGAGCATATATAGTTCGCTGCTATCTGCAATTTGATAATAGATTTCATCTCTTTGAGAAGCAAGGATTGTTATTTCTTTTGTTCCTGCTTCAACGGTTGTAATTGCTTGATATTTGCCGCCATTTTGATAAAGCATGCGATAGTTTGTGCCGTCATAATAAACTGCGACAACACCTCTGTCAAGCCCGTCTGCATCGTCCAGGATAACATATGTGGAAGTTATTTCACTTGTTTGGTTTTCGCCTTTAAGTGGTGCTGAAAGATAACTCTTTGATGTTGCGCCGTCTGTTGTGGAGTAAAGATTGCTGTTTAGTGTATAATACACTCTGCCATTTTTCATTGCGACAAGTTCTGGTTGATTTGTATCGACCAAAATTGAAGTTTCTGCCCCGCCAGAAAGTGGTTTTCTTACAATTTCATATGCAGAGCCAACAGATGTCTTTCTTACAAAGTAAAGATAATTTTCAACTTCAGGTCTTGTTCCGTTTGCTTTCAAAACATTTTGGCTTGCAACAGCATAACTTAGTGTTCCCGTTGCAAGAGAATATTTTGAATAACCGCCACCTTGGCATTTGATAACATCAACATCGCCTGCTTCGTTTGAAACAACAATGTAAGTTGCTCCGCCAACATAAACAACATTGAATTTGCATTTGATTGTGTAGCCGTCTTCGCCACTAGAGGAAAGTTGTTCGTGACTTGTTCCGTCAAGTTTAATTCTGTCAAATCTTACAAGTCCTGTTATGCTTGAGCCGTCACTGCCCTTCACTGTGTATGGAGTGGTGTAATATATCCATTCGCCGCAAAGATAAATTTGCGCTTGTTCAAAGCCGCCAACATTGTATGTCAAAATTTCTGCCCCTTGTGGCACGCCGTCATCGTTCAAGACAACATTGCCTTCGGAGTCAAGTTTTGACCTATAAATGCCATAAATTGTTTGTTTGCTCTTTTTGTCATATTGGTTGTCGTTGTTGCCAAGTTCGCTTGACGCAATGTATGCATTGGCAAAATAAATATAGTCGCCTTTAATAACAGCTGAGCCGCCATTTCCATAAACTGTGGCGTTTGCGTCTGGGCCGCTTGACAAATTGATGCCGCTGCATGCAAAAAGCAATGCTGAGAACATAAAAATCATTGAAAATATGATCGCTAATTTCTTTTTCACTTTGATACCTCGCTAGAAACACGAAAATGTTAACAAAAATTTAATCTTTTGTCAATACAAATAAGCAAGTTATAAAAATAATGATAGAAAAATTTATCTATCATTATCCATATTTTATGTTTCCACAATTTTCCAATTTCATTCAAAGAGGGTTAGTTTCCAAAGTCTAATTTTATTGTTTCGCCCGTTTTTGCGTCTTGACACGCCACCCAAAGCCCGTCAGTTGGGGATAGTTTTAGATATTTTGCATATTCTTCAAGGCTTTTTGGGGGAGTTGCAGGGTCACTTGATGGAATTCCATAGCAAATATATTCTTCCACCCCGTTATCGTCACAAATAACGCCCAATTCATAGCACTCGTCACTGCCCTCATAATTCACTTTGACCCACTTTGAATTTGGCACAAGTTTTTCCAGATTTTCATCCCGTTCATATTTGGAAAACAAAATCTCAATCTGTTGTCTTATTTGTTCAAAAAACATTTCACCTTCGTTTTCCATTTGCTTGGCTTTAAGTTCTTTGTGTTTGTCATAAACTTTTGTTTCCACCTTGTTTGAATGACTTGTATTTTCATTTCCCGCCACCCGAACATCACTGCAAGCGTCACACTTCTCTTCTTTGACACCTTCTTGCTTTAACACCTTGTTCCCGCATGGAGAAATATGTTTTTCGCCGTCACATTCAGCATAAAACGCCTCTTTATATTTACACTTCCCGCAAGAGTCATAATAATGACAAGATATATCGTCAGAAAGATTTTGGTCAATCAAGTTCTCTATTTCGTCTTGACTTTCTTCTTCGTAAAGCGTTGCCCTGTTCTTTGGCACCCCTTGCACAAAAGCGGTTTCAATTTTCCTGTTTTCTTCAACTTTGTCCCCGCTGCTGCAAAGCACAAGTTCGGGGCAGAAAGCATTTGAAACATCAACAACTGCACAAAAAAGCGGCTCGTCAACACTCACTTTGCTTTCAGTGTTAAACTCTCCCACCCCGCCACAAACGTTAAGTGGAAATTTGCTCACCTTACACTTTTGCCTAATTCCAACAGCAAGTGACTTTGGCAACTCTCTCATGTTATAAAATTTAATTTCACCCTTTCCGCCTGCTTTAAGTGACAAAATTGCCTTTGCGTCTTTGTCCTTGCTTCCCGACAAAATAACAGTCCTTGCCAAACTCTCCATTTTCACCTAACCTTTTTTTTATTTTTGCAGTTATAATTTTAAAACAACTCTTATCAAGTTTTTTGCTATTTTTTATGAATTTTTGTCAATTTTTGTCACAAAAAACACAAATTATTTTATTTTTGCAAAAAATAACAACTACTTTTATAATAGTTGTTATATATCTGATTTCTAAAAATACAACTATCTTGCAATAGTTGTTATATGATTAAAAGAAGATTTCCGTTCATCTGTCCTTATGCTTTTCCCCCACACAAAAGATTAAACATTTTTACATAATCTTCTGGGGATATATCTTCTGGTCGAATTGTAGAAATTAAAGAAAGAGCGTCAAGTGTGGTCAAAATTTGCCCTTCATTGTAGCCCATTTTTTTAAGATTGTTTGAAAGAATTTTTCGCTTCATTGCAAAGCAGCCCGATACAAATTTGTGGAATTTGTCTTGGTCAGAAATTTCAAACCTGTTTCTATTTAGTTTAATTTTGATTATGCACGAGTCAACATTTGGCATTGGCGTAAACATCTTGCGTGACACTTGTTGCACAATTTTTGTTTCTGCAAACACCCCCAACATAACACTTGGAATTCCATATTCCTTTGAGCCACTTTTTGCACAATATCTTTCGCCCACTTCCCTTTGCACCATAACAAACATGCTATCAAGTTTTTTGCTTTCAAAAAGAAATTTAAAGATAATTTGCGAAGTTATATAATATGGCAAATTTGCAACAACAAAATATTGCTCGTTCTCAAACATTTTTTCAATGTCACACAATTTTTGCTCCAAAATATCACCAAAAACAACAGTCAAGTTTTGATAGTCATTTTCAAGCCCCTGCAATTTTTCTGTCAAAGTTTTGTCTATTTCAAAACTAACAACTCTCTTAAAATTCTTTGCCAAAACTTCAGTCAGTGTTCCCATGCCCGCCCCAATTTCTACAATGTTGCTGTCATTTGGAATATCAAACTTTTCCACAAAACTTGTTATGAAATTTGTATCGAAAATAAAGTTTTGTCCAAATTCTTTTTTAAATCTAAAATTCTTCTTTTCCATTTTTTGTCCATTTTTTAATTAAATTTTGCCATTTTTTTGCCACTTTTTTAGCATTTTTCTATAACTTTTCTATAATTTTTCTATAATTTTTCTATAATTTTTCTATAATTTTTCTATAACTTTTCTATAACCCTTCAAAGCAATTTTGAATATCTGCAACTATTCGAATTTTACGTTAAAAAGTCTTTCTGCATTTAGTTTTGTTTGAGATATAACCTCCTCAACTGACACATCTTTTATGCTGGCAATTTTCTCTGCCACAAGATAAACATAACTTGGTCTGTTTACTTCACCCCTATGTGGAACGGGTGCAAGATAAGGGCTGTCTGTTTCTATCAAAATCCTGTCCATTGGCAAAAACTCAATTACTTTTAAAACATTGTTAGCGTTTTTGAAAGTTGCAATGCCATTGAAACTAAAGAAGAAGCCAAACTTCATAAGTTCTTTTGCAACTTCCACGCTTCCGTTGAAACTATGAACAAGCCCACCGTGGCTAAATTTATCCTTGTTTTTCCTGACGATGTCCAAAAAGTCACCCATTGCTTCCCTAACATGAAACACGCATGGAAGGGACAATTCATCAGCCAAATCAATTTGCTTTTGAAGAGCAAGAAGTTGTTGAGGTTTCAAGTTTTCATCATAATAATAGTCCAGTCCAATTTCGCCAATGGCAACAACTTTTTTATCTTTACAAAGTGACCTAATTTGGCTTAACATATTGTCGTCAAAGTGTTCTGTTTCATGTGGGTGAATTCCTGCTGTTGCAAAAATATTTTTGTGTGCGTTTGCAATTTGGACACATTTCAATGAATTTTCCACATTATCTCCACTTACTATACAGCCCACTTCACCACTATCTATTTTTTCAAAAACCTCGTTTTTAATATCTGCCATTTTTTCGTCATACAAATGGCAATGTGCGTCAATAATCATGCGAACATTATATCATTATTTTTGCACTTTTCAAACAGTTTTTATCAAAATCGCTTGCATAATGAAAATTGGACAAACATAAAAATTTATTATGAACAAAATTTGGTTTTGGTTGATTGTTTTGAGCATGTGTATATTGCTTTACATAAACCCAGAAATTGTGCTTCCGAGCATGCTTCAAGCAAGTGAAAATACGCTTAAATTGTGTCTTAAATTGTGTGCAATTTATTCTGTTTGGATGGGCATTTTGCAAGTTATGGAAGACAGTGGCATAAACAAAAAATTATCCCGCCTTCTAAGCCCCGTCACAAAGAAAATTTTTGGACCACTGGACGACAAAACGAACGAACTTGTGTGTATGAACATTTCTTGCAACATTCTTGGCATGGGTGGAGCAGCAACTCCGCTTGGAATGAAAGCAATGAGCAGACTTGATGACGGCAGCGGCAAAGCAAACAGAGCCATGATTATGCTCATAATTTTTGCCTCCACTTCCATGCAAATTTTGCCAACAACTGTAATTGGACTTAGGATAACTGCGGGGAGCAGTTCCCCCAGCGATATTATGCTTGCAACAATTATTGCCGCCATTTTCACAACGGGAATTGGCATTGCAATAGCATTATTGATTGAAAAACTTAAGAAAATAAAAAGGAGAAATAAATGAGCATTTATCTTCTCCCCGTTCTTATTTTATCTATTTTTGTTTATGCCAAAATGAAAAAGGTGAATGTTTACACAAGTTTCATTGGCGGCGCAAAGCAAAGCATTGGAATTGTGGTCGGCATATTCCCTTATCTTGTCACCATTATGATAATGGTGGAACTTATAAAAATAAGTGGACTAGCTTCCCTCATGGCAAGGGTTGTGTCACCCCTTTTCAGCCTCCTTGGAATTCCAACAGAACTATGCGAACTTGTATTGCTAAAGCCGTTTAGTGGCAATGGTAGTCTTGCAATATTAAACGACATTTTTGCCCGCTATGGCGTGGATAGTTATGCTGGAAGATGTGCCAGTGTTATTGTTGGCAGTTGCGACACTGTGTTTTATGTTACAACTCTTTATTGTTCACAAACAAAGGTCAAAAAACTTTCCTACGCCGTTCCAGTTGCCCTTCTTGCCACCCTTCTTGGAGCCATTGTAAGTTGCCTTCTATGTAGAATATTTTAAAGGCTTTCAAAAGATATTTTACACCCTTCGCCGCCACCTTTAGCAAGTTCCGCAAGAACTAAGTGAAAAGCTTTTTCCCTTGCACACACAAAATGCAATTTTTTGCAAACTAACTTGTTTTTTGCTGCCTCTGAAAGCAATATTTGAACACGCTGTGCTGGAAAACTGACAAACATCTTGCCACCGAATTTTAGAAGTCTTTTTGACATTGACATCACTTGTGAAATATTAGTTTTCCCCTCATATTTTGTGGATAAATATTTTTCATTTATGTTAGTTTTATCCTTTGGAATGGGAAAATATGGTGGATTGCAAACAATTTTATCCACGCTTCCCGCAGAAATCTTTTGCAAAGCGTTGTTTAAGTCCAAGTTCAAAAATTCTATATTTTTTATATCATTTATTTCAAGACTTCTTGTGGACATATCCCACAATTCTTTGTCAATTTCAAGTCCCAAAATATTCTTTGGATGATATTTTTCGTTGCATAAAATAGACACAACTCCGCTGCCCGAACAAAGTTCCACAACAAAGTCTTTCTTCCCCATTTTTGCAAAATTAGATAGCAAAACACTATCGCTTGAAAAGCAATACTTGCTTCTGTTTTGAATGATAAACAAATCATTTAGTTGCAAGTCGTCAAGCATTTCACCCGCTTTCAACAAGTTTTTTGCGTTTTCTATCATTTTTGTGCCTTATGATGAGGTTTAAAATAAGGTTTTTTGCCATTTGGCTTTTTTGCTTGTTCCTTTTTAGAACTACTTTGCTCATTTGAGTTATCCACAATTTTATGTTCTTTTTGTGGATAACTTTTTACTTTCTCGCTTTTTTCTTGTGGCTTCACGTTTTGTTTTGATTGTTCTTGTTTTGGCTGAGAATTATTTTGTTTTTTCTCGGCAACTTGCTTTTCAAAGACGTCTATTGGATAATCTTTTATAAGGTTGGAGCCGTCTTTTGTTTGAAGCTTGACAGACACTGTTCGCTTCAGAACATTTTGATAAATCACCATGCCAAGTCCGTCTGGGGTTTTCACTTCGGAATTTAGTTTTGGCATATGGGACAATGTTTCAACATAATATGGGTCTTCATATTCAAGGCAACACATAAGCCTGCCACACGCACCAGATATTTTTGTTGGGTTGAGTGCAAGTCCTTGATTTTTTGCCATTTTCATAGAAACTTTTTCAAAGTCCCTAAGGTGTGCAGCGCAACAACAAACTCTGCCACAAATGCCGATTCCGCCCACCATTTTTGCTTGGTCTCTTGTGCCTATTTGTCTAAGTTCAATTCTTGCTTTAAGTCCACTTGCAAGTTGCTTTACAAGTTCCCTAAAATCTACCCTATTGTCGGAGATAAAGTCAATAACAATTTTGCTGCCGTCAAAAGAATATTCCGCATTAACAACATTCATATCAAGGTGCAACTCGTCAACAAGTTTTTTTGTAAACAAAACTGCTTCGTGTTCCTTATCGCAGTTTGCTTCGTTTTTCTTTATGTCTTCCTCTGTCGCCTTGCGAATAACTTTCTTTAATTCGTCATTGTGAATAGATGACTCAACATTAACTCTTTCTACTGTGCCAAAACTTTGCCCAAGTGGGCTTTCAACAATAACTTTGTCGCCACGTTCAAGGCGTTCTGATGACAGATATGTGTATGTTTTTGGGTTAATTCTAAACCTAATATCAACCTTTTGTTGCATAATATTTAACCTCCAATATATATAATAGCAATTCGTCCATTAGGACTGTTTGATTGCAGTTAAACTCCATTTGTTTTTTTGTTTCGCAAAGTTTTCTAACAATTTTGTCCACGCAATCGCTGTCAAAACTTTGTGCAAGATAGGATATATCCCCCAGTAAATTTTTGTTTTGCAGAAGTTCCTCTTTTCCCAGCCTAACAAGCATAATATCCCTAAAAATTGACTCAAAAATGTTAAGAATAACTGGAAAATCGTCTTTATTTGCAGAAAGTTTTGTTGTATATGAAATCAGTTGTGTGCTGTTTTGCATATTTTTCAAAGTATCCAAACAGTTTGCAAACACATTTTGAAAATTCTCGTCTTTTGCATAGTCAAGTGCTTTTGAAAGATTGCCTTGGGCAATGTGAATGACGTTTTCAATTTTGTTTTCGTCTGTGCCCTTCAGCACTTCACGCAAAACATCATTTGAAAGTGGCAAAAGTCGCATTTTTTTGCAACGGGACATAACTGTTGGAAGCACCTTTGAAACATTGCTCACACCCAAAATAATGTAGGCGTTTTTTGGTGGCTCTTCAAGAATTTTAAGCAGTTTGTTTTGTGCTTGAACTGTCGCATTTGAAAAGTTTTTAAGGATAAAGATTTTCTTATCACTTTCAATGGGTGAAAGATAGATATTTTCAATCAAGTCCTTTATGTCATCAACCAAAATGCTTTTGCCATTTTTGGGATAAATTCGCATATCGGAATGAGATAACAAGTCAACTTTTTGGCACGCAAGACAATGATTGCATGGAAGCCCAACATTTTGGCACAGAAGATGTTTTGCAAACATGAACATAAAGTTGTTTAGATACACTTCGTCATTTGATTCAAACAAAAAAGAGTTGCAATCGGTGTCGCCCTTGCAAAGTGAAATGTATTGTTCTTGCTTTTCAATTATAACTCCAAATTCTATCATTTTCTTCTTCCGCATAAATTTTAGCACAAATTGCACAATTTCACAACAAAAAAATGAAGGCCACAGATTATGCGACCTTCACGCTATAAACATTTGCTTAAACTTTAATTTCCAAAACTTTCATTCTTATTGTAGAATTGTTGTTTTGAGGGAGAATAACATTTATTTGTTCGCCCACTTTTTTGCCAATAAGTGCTTTGCCCACTGGGCTTTCGTTGGAGATTATTCCATTTGCTGGGTCACTTTCTGTTGCCCCAACAAGTTTATAAACAACTTCTTCATCAAAATCAAGGTCAAGCAGTTTGACTGTGCAGCCAACATTTATGCTGCTTGTGTCAAGTTGTTTGTGGTTAATGATTTTTGCATGTCTAAGTGTGTTTTCAATTTCACTAATTTCCGCTTCAAGATTTGCTTGTTCTTCCTTGGCGGCGTCATATTCAGAGTTCTCGCTCAAGTCGCCAAACTCTCTAGCAATTCCTATTTTCTTCGACACTTCTTCTCTTCTTGTCGATTTGAGAAAGTCAAGTTTTTCTTGCAACTGTTTATAGCCTTCTTTGGTTAAAAAAACTTCATCTTCCATTTTTGCCTCCTATGTCAAAGTAAACTTAAAAAAATGTGCATTGCCAAAGGCAATACTCACTTCCTCTTTCACTTTGCCCCTAAAGTATAATGATTTAAATATTATATGTCAAGCAAATAAAAATAATTCATCAAAAAACTTTTTGAACAAATGGAATAAATATTTTGTTAATTATCCACTTTTCCTAAAAAGTCTAAAAACAAATTTTTGCCATTTCCCTTAAAATGCTTTTCGTTTTGCAAAAAAGTTGTTACAATATATGTCGAAATAAGAAGGAGTTTAATAATGCTACGAATTTGGGGAAAAATTATGAACAAAGACAAGATTGTGCGTGACACAGTTTTTTCGTCTGATGACGACTTTGACTTTGAAAACTTTTACACCTACACAGCGGAAATCTGCCACACGCTAGACATTGCCACCCCAGTTGTTTTGTCAAAGCATGTGTTCCACTTTTTAAACTTCCACAACACCACATTCTTCCCCCAAGACTTCCCCGAAGAAGTAACGTTTTCTCGCCTTGTGCTTGAAGATATTACGGAATAAGACTTTGCTTTTTGCCTAAAATTTTGAATGAGAGATATTTTCCAATAATTATCACAAAAAAACGGCTTTTCAGCCGTATTTTTACTTATCCGAGTTTAGAAGATAAAATAAATTTAGTAGTTCATAATTAAAACTGTAATCGGCGGATAGGGCTTCGTCAAGTGATGTTTCAAAAACATCTTTACCTTTTATGCCTATTGCACGATTGAACAAACCCTTTTCAGCTAGTTCCACTGCACGCACGCCAAACTGCATGGCAAGAGTTTTGTCTTCAACAGATGGCGCTCCGCCACGTTGGGTGTAGCCGACAATGGAATATTTAAATGGCACGCCCGTTGCCTTGGTCAATTTGTCTGCTAGAGTTACAATGTCAAACAATTTTTCTGATACGACAATGGTTGGTGGAGTTTGTTTTACAGCCAAATGGTGTTTCACCTTCTCCAAAAGTTCTTGCTCGCTTATTGGCTTTTCTGGCACAGCAACAATGTCGCACGCTGTGGCACTGGCAGAATACAAGGCGATATCTCCACAATATCTGCCCATAACTTCAAACACAACGCCTCTATCCATAGCTTGCATGGTCTGTTTTACATTTTCAACATAGTTGCACACATTATTCACAGCAGTGTCAAAGCCAAGGCACTTGTCTGTGTAACGCAAGTCGTTGTCTATTGTTGCTGGAATAGCGATGATATTCACACCTTTATCTCTCAAAAGTCTTGCTCCATGATAACTTCCGTCACCGCCAATGACTACAAGCACGTCAACGTGATTAGCTTTTAAATTTTGCACGCATTTTGTTAAGACTTGTTCGTTTGCAAATTCTGGAAAGCGAGAAGTTTTGAGGATAGTTCCGCCAAATGACGAAATATTTTCCACATCGTCAAGTGTCAGTGGGACAAACTTATTTTCATAAAGTCCCCTAAACCCTTGCAAAACGCCCACAACTTTGAGTTTTCTAAATGTTGCTACACGAGTTATTATATTTATTGTTGCATTCATTGCTTGGCAATCACCGCCACTTGTAAGAACAGCAATTTTAGAAACTCCCATGTCCTCTCCTTCATATTTTTGCAAGAAAACAATCTTACACTATTATTTTAATGTTTTTTTTAATTTTTCCAAATGTTTTTGGGGGGAAAAATCATATATTTCGCATTTTTTTTTGCAAAAAGTAAGTTTTTTGCTATGTTTTTTGAACAAAAGTGAAGTTTTTATGGTTTTTCAAATAAAAAGTGGCAACTTTTGTTACAAAATTGCCAAATTCTAAGTTATATCAACTTTATGTTTTCGTCATCAATTAGGGCGTGAAGTTCGCTAAGCAAATAATCGCTTGGATTTATCATAAAATTAAGTTTAAATGCTCTGCCCAAACTTTCGCACTTGACGATAACTGGCGTTGTGCCGGGATAACTTTTAAGCACTGCCAAGATATTCTCATGAGTGAGAGAGTTTTGTGTGTCATATTTAAGATACAATGTGTGGGCGGCTTTTGGAGCGGTCATTGCTGGGGTGTCCACAACAAGTTTGTCTTCATGCACCAGTGGTTCAATTTTTTCAGCGATAATGCTCACGTCTTCCCCATTTCTCACCGACACTCTGCCGGTAACTTTTACAAGGCTATCTTCCACAAGCATTTCTCTGTATCTATCATAAATTTTTGGTGGAATCATGCTTTCGAATGTGCCATAAATATCTTCAATAGTAACAATTGCCATTTCCTTGTTGCCCGCTTTTGTAAAGACTTTTTTCACACCTTCAAGACTTCCGCCACAAACAACTCGCATGCCGTCTTCAATCATAACGTCACCCGCTGTTTCTTCTGGCATATCTTCTTCGTCACCGCTTTCTTCTTTTTCAAGGCCTCCTAGCATGGAAGAATTGAAGTTAAATCTTTCAAACTCGTCCATATAGTTTTCAAGTGGGTGACCCGAAAGATAAATTCCCAACACTTGTTTTTCAAATTTAAGTTTTGCTTGTTTTGCATATTCTGGAATGTCTGGCATCTTGACATAGGTCTTTGCACCTTGATTTAGGTCTGGGTTGTCAAACAAACTAAATTGCCCTGTGGCTCTGTTTTTAAGGTCCTTTGCAACAACGTCCATAACAAGTTCATAAACGCTCATCATTTGCGACCTTGCCACGCCAAAACAGTCAAAAGCACCACTCAAGATCATGCTTTCAATACACCTTTTGTTTGCTCCGCCACCTTGGGTTCTTTCCACAAAGTCATATAAGTCTTTGTATGGCCCCAGTTTTTCTCTGTTTGCAATAATTTCTTCAACAACTGCAATGCCCACATTTTTAAGTGCTGCAAGTCCAAAACGAATTTTGCCGTCTTCCACGCTGAAATATGCTTCTGATTTATTTACATCTGGTGGCAAAACTTCAATGTTATGCTGTCTGCAATAGACGACATATTTTGTTATTTCGTCAATGGAGAAAATTCGGTCATTTAGAACAGCGACCATAAATTCCACTTCATAATAGCACTTAAGATAGGCTGTTTGATAAGTTATATAGGCATAGGCGGCGGCGTGAGATTTATTGAAGGCGTATTTTGCAAAGTCTTCCATATCGGCAAAAACTTTTCTTGCAACTTCTTCCGGCACTCCTCGTTTCAAGGCGCCATCAATGCTTTTTAGTCCTTTAGGATCTTGCCAGCCAAAAATAAATTTTTCTTTTTCAGCCGCCATTTTTTCGACCTTTTTCTTGCCCATAATACGTCTGACGTTATCTGCTTGTCCAAGAGAGTATCCCGCCATTGCTTGCACAATTTGCATAACTTGCTCTTGATAAACAATAATGCCATAAGTTGCTTCCAAGATAGGTCGCAAACATTCGTGGTCATATTTAATTTTTTCTGGGTGGTGCTTGTTATCTACATAGGCGTCAATATATTTCATAGGGCCTGGACGATAAAGCGAAACGCCAGCGATAATATCTTCCAAGCAGTCGGGGCGAAGTTTTTTCATAAAGCTTTTCATTCCGCCACTTTCAAGCTGGAATATAGCGTCTGTGTTGCCAGAAGCAATAAGTTTGAAGACATTTGGGTCGTCATATTCCATGTCATAGAAGTCAATATCCACGCCATGAATTTTTTTGACCAGCTTTATAGTTTTGTTAATATCCGTCAAGTTGCGAAGCCCCAAAAAGTCCATTTTCAAAAGTCCCAAGTCCTCAAGTTCAATCATGGAATATTGAGTTGCAATTTCATCACCATTTTTGGCAAGAGGAACATAGTTGTCAACTGGCTCTGGGGCAATTAGAATTCCGCAAGCGTGAGTTGATGCTTGACGTGGCATAGTTTCCACTTTTATGCTCATATTAACAACTTTTCTTATTGCGTCATCTTCGTCATAAAGTTTTCTTAGGCTTTGAATAATATATTTGTCATTGGCTGGGTCGCCAGTTGTGCCAAAATAATATTTCAAAACAGGAGGTTTTTTCAACCCTTCTGGCAATTTGGCTGGAATTTCCTTACAAATTTTGCTCACATCATAAAGTGGCAATCTCATAACACGTCCCACATCTCTTATGGCATTTTTGGCTGCGATTGTGCCAAATGTTCCAATGTATGCCACATTGTCTTTGCCATATTTTCTTTTTGCATATTCAATAACTTCACGGCGTCTGTCATCGGAAAAGTCCACGTCAAAGTCGGGCATTGAAACACGTTCTCTGTTGATAAATCTTTCAAAAAGAAGATTGTATTTTATTGGGTCAACCATTGTTATGCCCGAAGTGTAGGCGACAATGCTCCCCGCCCCACTTCCACGACCGGGGCCGACTGGAATGTTGTGTTGCTTTGCGTAGTTAATGTAGTCCCACACAACAAGAAAGTATTCCACAAAGCCTTGCTCACGAATAATATCCAGTTCATAATCTGCTCTGGCTTGAATTTCTGGGGTGATATTTGGATAGTGTTTTTTAAGTCCGTCATAGCAAAGTTTTTTCAAAAACTCATAAGCAGTCATGCCTTCTGGCACATACTTTGGAATAAAGTTTTCGTTATCTCTAAGTGAACAACCGTCTGGAATTGTTGGAATGTCTTTATGACTTTTTGTTTTGATTGTGACAAAGCACTTATCTGCAATTTCTTGTGGAGTGTCAAGAGATTCTGGATAAGCACCCAAAGCTTGTTCCATTTCTTCCCTTGTCTTAACAAAAAACTCATTTGTTGCAAACTTGAATCTGTCTGTGTCGTCAATGTTTTTGTTCATTGCAATGCACATCAACACGTCTTGCACTTCGGCATCTTCTCGCTTTATATAATGAGTGTCGTTTGTCGCAACTGTTTTAACGCCCAGCTTTTTTGCAAGTTCATTTAATGGTTCCAATATTTCAATTTGTTCTGGCAGTCCATGGTTTTGAAGTTCGATATAGAAGTCACCTTCATCAAACATGTTTTTTAGTCTAAGTCCAAGTTTGTATGCCTCATCAAATTGTCTATTAAGCAGTGCTTGTGGAATGTGTCCCGCAAGGCAAGCACTAAGGCAAATAAGACCTTTTGAGTGTTGCTCCAAAACCTCATAGTCAATTCTTGGCTTATAATAGAAGCCTTCCTTGCAAGCAATGCCGTTGAGTTTTAAGAGATTGTGATAACCCTCATTGTTTTTTGCAAGCAAAATGAGGTGACCTGTATCTTCTCTGCCCGTTTTATTAAATCTATCATGAGCAATATAAAACTCGCAACCGATAATTGGCTTTATTCCATTTCTATAACATTCAGCATAGAACGCCAAAGCGCCCGCCATTGTTCCATGGTCGGTTATTGCCACTGCGTTTGCGCCTTGTTCCTTAACTGTTTGGACAAGTTGTTTAACTTTTGACGCCCCGTCAAGAAGGCTGTATTCTGTGTGATTGTGAAGGTGAATAAAAGTTTTCATAATGTTCCTTTGTCAATTTTATCTGCTATTTTTATTATCCTTGAAAATTGGTGATTTATCCCACTTTTAGTTATAGGCGTCTTTGAAAGTTTTGTCAAGTTGTCAAGCGACTCCTCGGGGTTTGCGAGCCTCAACACACAGAGTTCACGAAGATTTATTGGCAACGATTCAAAGCCTATTGTGTCTTGAATTTTCTTAATTGCCATAACTTGCCTAATGCTTGCATTTATGGTCTTTGTTATGTTTGCATTAAGGCAGTTGTTTTGCCTATTTATATTATTTCTAACTTCCCTCAAAGTCATTTCATTTTGCAATTTTAAAAGGCATTTTGTCGCCCCAACTATTGCAAACAAATCACTCACTTTTTCCGCTTCTTTTATATATAGCACATAAAGATTGTTGCGAACATTTTTCTTATTTGTTATGCCAAGAGAAAACAAAAGATTTGACACATCGTCAGCAAAACTTTCGCTAACAAAGACAAATTCCCAATGATAGCCACAAAGTTTGCGAATTTTTTCCCCACTTGAAAGCACAATGTTTGAAGTGGAACACGTGGCAAAAACGCCTTTAAGATAAGTTCTTGCACAGCAATCGTTTTCTATAATATGCTCGTCAAGCCCAGGGATAAGCGTAAAATCGCCCCTAGCGTTTGACCTTGCAATTCCACAGTCAAAAAGAAGTCTGTTTGTGCAACTTTGTGGAATGGATATAACATATCTCACTGCTTTGTTTATGTTTGCGTCATCGTCAAGTCGCATTTCTGCATATTCGCCATAAAGTGTTTTTAGGCAGTCGTTGACAACATCATACACCTTGTCCACATCGGTCTTAAGTTCCACAAAAATATCTTTGCCACTTTTTGTAAGTTCCCCGCACGAATGAACAACAGCGGACAAAAAAGCAAGTTTGCAACATTCATTTTGAATTGGGGCTTCAAGACATTCAAGTTTGGCATCATGTGCAAAGGACATTTCCGTTCTCCTATTTTAAGATTTCGATTTCTTCAACAAGCATTATATCATATTTTTTGAAAACTGTTTCTTTTATTTTGCAAATTATCCAAAAAACATTGTTAAATTTTGCATTTCCGCTTTTATTTATAACAAATCCGCAATGTTTTGTGGAAATTTCCGCCCCGCCATGGCTCAGTCCCTTAAGTCCCGCTTGCTCAATAAGAACGGGCGCAAACGTCCCTTTTGGTCTTTTAAACACACTTCCCGCACTTCTAAAACTGTGTGGCTGGCTTTCCCTCCTCTTTTTCAAAATGTCAAAACTCGTCTTTTCTATCTCGTCTTTATTCCCCTTTTTAAGTTTAAAAACAACTTTCAAAATGACATAATTTTTGTCTGAAAAATAACTATGCCTATAGGAAAAGTCTAAATTTGCTAGGCACTTTTTTCTTAACTTTTCGCCGTCAAAATAATACACCGTCTGCACCACGTCTTTTATCTCGCCGCCAAAACTTCCGCTATTCATCTTTATAGCCCCACCCACACTGCCTGGGATTCCATAACTCCACTCCAGCCCAGACAAAGCGTTTTCCATGGCAAAATTGTTAAGCCGAATTAAACTCACCCCCGCCCCGCAAACAATTTTATCGTCACGGAGTCTAATGTCTTTTATGTTGTTTTTTATAACGAGCAAATCGTGATATTTATCGCTTGCCAAAATGTTGCTCCCAAGCCCCAAAATGAAATATTTTAAATTAAGACTTTTTGCCTCACGAACAAGTGACACCATATCTGACGCACGCTCAACTTCCACATAAATTGCAATTTTCCCACCAATGCCGAAAGTTGTGTGTGACTTAAACTTTTCATCAGTCAAAAAACATAGGTGCGGAAACTTCTCCCGCAACAATTTCAAATACTTCTTTGTTTTGTTTTTTCTCATATTCTTCTATATGATTTTTTTCTTACATCCGCCATAACAAATTTTATAAATTAAAATTATTTATATTTTTTCTTAATTTTTGTATCATTTTTGTATCATTTTTGTATCATTTTTGTATCATTTTTGTATCATTTTTGTATCATTTTTGTATCATTTTTGCGTAAAAAAATCAGACTTTTGTCTGACTTTTATTTCCCGCATAATGTTTTTGCAGCCACAGATTGATTGCGTTCAATTTCTTCTTTTGAAACAAAAGCATTTACGCTTTGAAGTGGGAGTGCTAGTGCTTTTTCAAACTCACTCATATAATCGCTTTCATATATTTTAAGATTGGTCACTGAAAACAGCCCATAGTTTGCAATGTCTTTTTGGGCGGAGTCTGATAAAAGGAAACTGGCAAAGTTTGTTGCCACTTCACTTTTTGCTTTGTCCAAATTGCTGCTCACTCCGATATATTGCACAAGGTCACTATAGTGTGACAAAAATTCATATTTGCAAGGCGATATGTTGCCGTTTTGCTCTCTATTTTTTATTCTTGCAACATCTCTTGCAGTGCCAACAAGGCTTTTTGTGGTCTTTTTCAAAAAGTTTGAATACGCAAGATATGTTGTCGTATCAATGGTCACATCTTGTGCTTGAAGTTTTATATTATTGCAACAAAGTGCTTGGGCGGGGTTTGTTACACCAGCGCCGAAAATTGTGCCACCTACCCTCTTTTTGCCCTGTTTTGCCAAAGTGAGTTTTGCTGTCAATGTTTCGTCTTGAGCGGTCAAACTTTCATAACTTATGACAGCATATCCCGAAAGCAAATATGGATAAGCATAAATTTTACCCGATAAAGTAGCATTATTTTGCAAATCTTCCCTTATATTTGATTGTTTTTTAAGCGTTTGAAGTTTGCTTTGGATGTAACTTCCCGCCCCAGTTCCGAAAGAATACAAGTCTGCCGAGTATCCACTATTTATGTTAAGTTCAAACTCGTCAAGGCTCATTGTTGTGACGGAAACAAAAAAGTTATTGTTTTGTTTGTTAAACTTTTCCGCTTGACGTTTCAAAAACCCAGCACGGCTGGCACTTCCACCTTCAAATGTTTCCACATGGCAAAGGTCAAGCACAATTTTATTTCCGCCTTCTAGGTTTAAAAATTCGTTGAGATTGAGTTTGAAGTTGTCTTCACAAAATAGCACTGCGGGCGAAAAAAATACAAAGCATAAAACAAACGCCACAAAAACTGCTCGCCAGAAATTCGGATAGGAAAATAGACGAAAAAACCGCATAAAAATATTTATGCGGTCTTATAGTAAAATTAGAATATTTTATTTAACTTCTTTTAGTTTTTCAATAATCTCATTTGCTAGTTTTGGAGTTATGCCACTGACGGTTACAAGTTCATCGGCAGTTGCTTTTTTCATGCGTTTTACGCTCTTAAATTTTGAAATCAAGTTTTCTTTTTTAACTTTTCCAAGCCCTTCAATTTCGTCAAGCACGCTTGTAACTTGAGTCTTTTTTCGCAAGGACCTATGGAATGTTATTGCAAATCTGTGGGCTTCGTCACGCACTTTTTGAAGAAGTTTTAGGCAGTCATCATCTTTTGAAAGTTTGACAGACACTGGGTTACTTTCAACAAATACTTCCTCCTCTTGCTTTGCAAGGCTTATGACGTCAATGTTTTGATTGTAAGATTTGATAAGTTCCCTACATGTGTTAATTTGTCCTTTTCCACCGTCAATCAAAATGACACTTGGCACGCTTGAAAAACTTATGTCATCGCTATTCAATTTCTCAAGTCGCCTTGTAATACTTTCCTTTAAACTCTCAAAGTCGTTTGGTCCAACAACATTTTTAATCTTAAACTTTCTATAATGTTTTGACGCTTTTGAACCGTTTATAAACACCACCATGCTACAAACAGAGTTCGTCCCCGAAATGTTTGAAATGTCATAGCCTTCAATTCTGAGTGGCAAATTTCTAAGCCCCAATTTTTCTTGCAATGATTTCAAAATCTCCATTTTTTTGGACTTTTTCTTCACTTCTAGTTCGCAATTTTTGGAAAGATACTCTTCCGCATTGTTCTTTGCTTGAAGCAGAAGTTGCTTGTTTGCACCCTTTTCGCCAACAACTACTTCAATGTTTTTGCCGTGTCTTTTGGAAAGTTCCTTGAACAAGGCGTCATCAAGGTCAACTGAAATTGGAAGCAAAATTTTGTCTGGCAGCAAGTTCATCATCATATAATATTGCGTCAAAAATGACATGAGCATTTGCTCATCATCAATTTGCGAATTGTCAAAATTAAAGTGCTTTACTCCCATCATTTTGCCGTCACGAACAATAAGAACACTGAAAACATAGAATAAATCGCTTTTTGCAAGTCCGAAAACGTCAATATTTGCTGTGTTTGTAAGAGCGGTGACACTTCTTTCATTAAGACGTGTTAGCATGATTTTTAGGTCACGGAGTTTTATTGCGAGTTCAAAGTTTTCTACTTCAACTGCTTGTTCCATTTTTTTGCAAATAATATCATACACCGCATTTTCTTTCCCACTTAAGAAATCACAAACTTTTGGCAAGATTGCTCTGTATTCATCTTTTGTTATTTTGCACATGCAAGGCGCGGAACAAAGTCCCAAGGAATAATTTAGACACGCCTTGTGCATTTTATTATTGTCTTTTATTTTCTTGCTGCAAGTTCTTATTGGATAGGCATAATTCACTGCACTTATAATCTCATTTGGGTTCAAGTTAAAATAAGGCCCGAAATATTTTGCCCCGTCTTTTTTCACCTTTCTAACAACTTCAAGTTTTGGGAAGTCCTCTGCCATATTTATTTTGATATATGGATAGGCTTTGCTGTCCTTTAACAGAATATTGTAAAATGGCTGGTGTTTTTTTATGAGATTACATTCAAGCATAAGAGCGTCAAGTTCGGAGTTTGTGAGAATGTAGTCAAAATCTGCGACTTGTGACACCATACTTTTCACTTTGTCTGCATGCGTGTTGCCAACAAAATATTGACTAACTCTATTTTTTAGTCTTTTTGCTTTCCCAATGTAAATTATGTTGCCAAACTTGTCCTTCATGATATACACGCCCGGTGACAGTGGCAATTTGCTAACTTTTTCTTTGATATCCATTTTTCCCTCAACAATAGTCTATCACAAAAAAAATCAAAATAAAAGTATTTTTGCTAGTTTGCGTCTATCATTGTTGAAACATCACTCATAAGGTTTTCAATATTGCTCCCCGCAAGGCTATAAATTATGCTTTTGCCCGAACGTGAATTTTTGACTGCACTGCAATTTTTTAGAAATCTGAGTTGATGACTGAGGGTTGTTTGATTGATACTCAAAACCTCTGCCAAGTCACCAACGCACATATCCCGAAGCGAAAGCGCCGTCAAAATTTTTAGTCTTGTTGGGTCTGCATAAATGGCAAAAATATCCGCCATATCACAAAAAGTTTTGGCATTTGGCAAAAACCATTTTATATCATCAACATACCCTTCCACCGATTTTTCATAATTCTGTCGCAACTTTTCCCTCCCTAACATATACTACTTAAAATCTTTCAAATTCTCTTTTGTAAGACAAAATAAGTTTAGTTTGTCAGTTTCTAAAAAAATTTTAACAAAGAAAAGGAAATAAAACAAACGACTTGCATTGCGACATTTGACAAAAAAGAATTTAAAAGAAAAAATTTTGTTGTTTGGAGGGCAAAATGAACACAAACTACTTGCTTTTGGTGCTTTTAATTTCCATTTTCACTTCCGCAACCGACACCAACCTAAACACCAACACAAACTTCTTATTGCTTCTTCTTTTGGCTATGTCAGGTGTTGGGACAACATCATCATGCGGTTGTGCGTGCAGTGGGAATACAAATCGAGTATTCTAATTTTCTCCGCAAGAAAAAACCGTGGCGAAACTCCAAATTTCCCACGGTCTATTTTTTATGCCATTGGCACAAGTCCAACTTTTTTGTAAACTTTTCGTAAAGTTTTTCTTGCAATCGCACTTGCCTTTTCAGCACCTTCACGCATAAGTTTATCCAAATAATCTTTGTTTCCTAGAAGCTCTTTCACCTTGTTTCTGACTGGTGTCAATCTTTCAATAACACTGTCGGCTGTTTGCATTTTGAGTTCGCTGTAACCTAGCCCTTCAAAATGTTTTTCTGCCTCTTCAATTGAAATTCCTTTCATAATTGAATAGATTGTAAGCAAATTTGACACGCCCGGTTGTTCTTCGCAAAACTTAATTCGTCCAAGGCTATCTGTAACTGCTCTCTTAAATTTTCTTCTTATTGTTTCGTCATCGTCATCCATAAAGACAACGTTATTTTCGTTCTCGTCTGTTTTGGACATCTTTTTTGTTGGGTCGGCAAGCCCCATAATCTTTGCCCCAGTTTTTGCCATAACTCCACGTGGAATTGTGAAAGTTTGACTATAACGTGAGTTAAATCTTTCTGCAATATCCCTACAAATTTCAACATGCTGCAACTGGTCTTTCCCCACTGGAACAACATCTGCGTTATATAGCAAAATGTCGGCCGCCATAAGCATTGGATAGGCAAAAAGTCCGACTGTAACATTTTCGCCCTTTGCTTTGTGGTCCTTAAATTGTGTCATTCTACTTGCTTCACCAAAATATGTCATGCAATTCATAATCCACGCAAGTTCGGCGTGTTCATGAACGTGCGATTGACAATAGATTATGCTTTTGTTAGGATCAAGCCCGCAAGCGAGGAATGTTGCATATTGCAAATATGTATTTTTTCTTAAATCTTCTGGCTTGGTTGCAACCGTCAGTGAGTGAAGGTCAGCAATGGCAAAAATGCAATTATAGTTGTCTTGCATTTGCTTCCAGTTGTTGATTGCTCCTATAAAATGCCCGAGGGTAAGTCTGCCAGTGGGCTTTGTCGCACTATAAATATTTTCCATTTTGACCTCCTATTTTATTTAGTTTTCCTTTGTTTTCGTAGCAGATTTTGTTCTTGGTTTTGCCACTTTTTTATCAATTATTTCTTCATTTTTTGCTATATTTTCACTATTTTTTGTGGCACTTTTATCAATATCTGCATCATTTTTCACAGCATTTTTAGTAGATTTTTTCACCACTTTTGTTCCACTATCTGCTGCTTTTTCTCCCGCATTTTTTGTCACTTTTGCTGGTGGATTTTTAGCAGTTTTTGGGCTATTTTCTGTTTCATTTTTTATAGTCGCAGCCTCGTTTTCGGCATTTACTGTTTCAGCCTTTTCAGCGATTGCTGCTTTCTTTTTGGTTGTTTTCTTGGCTGGTTTTGCGGCCGACTTTTCGTCAGATTTTTCGTCAGGTTTTGCTTCTGCCACCTCAATCACTTGAGGAGTTATGCCGCTGTCTTGCTCAGCCTGTTTTCGCTGGGCTTCTAGTTCTTGAAGTTCCATAAGATACTTCATTTTGTTTTCTTTGAATTCAATATTTCCCATTACAACAACGCTGATAAGTGCAGTGACTGGAGGCGCGAGGAACATTCCCAAAATGCCGAACATTGCTCCACCGATAATAACAGAAGCGGTGACAACGAATGGGCTGATTTTGAGTTTGTTACCCATGATGATTGGGAACAAAATGTTGAACTCAATAACTGTTATGGCAAGGGTTACAATGAGCATATAAATTGTGGCGGACATGGAGTCGAAAACCAAAGTTATGAGCATTGCTGGCACACAGCCAATGTAGATACCAAAGTATGGAATGAAGTTGAAAAGTCCGATTATGAGGGCAAGTTCCCAAGTGAAGCTTAAGCCCAAGATTGAATATCCAATTCCTAGTGGAACAAACAAAAGCACAAACTGGATAAGTTGGCAAATTGCGTAACTATACAAAATTTTGCTTGAGTTGTGAGCCATAACACAGATTTTGTCGGCACGTTCTTTTTTGAAGTTTGCATACAAAAATCTTCTTGAAAATCTGCCTATTTTCTCTTTTTCTTGCAAAATCATAACTGCAATTAAAATGCCGATGATAAAACTGAAAATGCCAGAGATAACATTGACTGAAAGTGCAAGCAGACTGTCAATATACAACACTGTTGTTCTGAGAGAATCAAAAAGTGAGTTGAGTGTGTTTTTGATTGATGCTTGGTCAACATCTGCGCCGAACCAATTTTGGATAAGGGTGCAAATTTCGTTGACTACCCTATTGACCATTTGTTCCCAACCGTCACCATTTCCGGTTGTAAGTTGTCTAACAATTTCCACAATTTTTGGAATAAGGATAGAAAATACTAAAACAAAAATTCCAATAATTATAAGAATAACAACAACGATTGAAATAAATCTCTTTATTGCGAATTTATGCGGATTGTTTTTTAGCCAATTTTTGAGGAGTTTGTTCTCTATAAAGTCAACCAATTTGGAAAACAAAAATGCTACAACAATGCCAATAAGCAATGATGTGCAGCCTGTAAGAAGTCCTTTTAAGACGTTTGACAAATATGGACTTATAACAGTTCCAAGTGCAATGGCACAAAGCATTGCCCAAAATAAGGTCGTAAAAAGCCTTATTGGTTTTCTTTTGTTCCCGTCTGGTTCAAATTCAAATTTATCTTTCTTTTCCATGAGTTTATTATAACTCAAAACCTCTTTTCAATCAACTAATTTTTAGATATTAGACTGTTTTATTGTATTTAATTATTATCCAATAAAAAACAAACCCACCAAAAGGTAGGTTTGTAGTTTGTTTAGTTAAAATTGACTTACTCGATGATTTCAGAAACAACACCTGAACCAACTGTTCTGCCGCCTTCACGGATAGCAAATCTCAAGCCTTGTTCAATAGCGATGTCTGTGATAAGAGTGATTGTCATTTTGACGTTGTCGCCTGGCATAACCATTTCGACTCCTGGTTCAAGTTCGATTGAACCTGTAACGTCTGTTGTTCTGAAGTAGAATTGTGGACGATATCCATTGAAGAATGGAGTATGTCTGCCGCCTTCTTCTTTCTTCAAGACGTAAACTTGTGCTGTAAACTTTTTGTGTGGGTGAATTGAACCTGGTTTGCAGATGACTTGACCTCTTTCGATGTCAGTTCTGTTGATACCACGAAGAAGAACACCAATATTGTCGCCAGCTTGTGCTTCGTCAAGAAGTTTTCTGAACATTTCTACGCCTGTGATAACGCTTTGTTTGTTTGCGCCCATACCAACGATAGAGATTGTGTCGCCAACTTTGCACACACCACGTTCAACACGGCCTGTAGCAACTGTTCCACGTCCAGTGATTGTGAAAACGTCTTCAACTGGCATAAGGAATGGTTGGTCTGTTGCTCTCTTTGGTTCTGGAATGAATGTGTCGATTGCATTCAAAAGTTCTTCGATGCATTTGCATGCTGGATCGTCTGCATTGCCTGCTTGTGCAGCTTCCAATGCTTTAAGAGCTGAACCTTTGATGATTGGAGTTTCATCCCCTGGGAATCCGTATTCAGTAAGAAGGTCACGAATGTCCATTTCGACGAGTTCAAGAAGTTCTGGGTCGTCAACTTGGTCAACTTTGTTCATAAACACAACGATGTATGGAACACCAACTTGTCTTGCAAGAAGAATGTGTTCTCTTGTTTGTGGCATTGGGCCGTCTGTTGCAGCAACAACGAGGATTGCTCCGTCCATTTGTGCAGCACCAGTAATCATGTTTTTGACATAGTCAGCGTGTCCTGGGCAGTCCACGTGAGCATAGTGTCTGTTTGGTGTTTGATATTCAACGTGTGATGTGTTGATTGTGATACCTCTTGCTCTTTCTTCTGGAGCTTTGTCGATATCTTCATATTTCATTTTGTCTGGGCTCCAACCTTTTGCAGCACAAAACATTGTGATTGCTGCGGTAAGAGTTGTTTTACCATGGTCAACGTGGCCGATTGTTCCGATGTTGACGTGTGGTTTTGATCTGTCAAATTTTGCTTTTGCCATTATAATTATCCTCCTAAAATGTTGAACAAATTATTTTTTTTAATTGTCCTTGTCATTATAAATGTTTTTAATTTTGTTGTCAAACGTTTTTCACCGCTATAAACAAAATATTTTTCACTGGGGAGAAAGGTTAGTCTTTCTTTCTCTCGCCAATGATTTTTTCTGCGATGCTCTTTGGAACTTCTGCATAGTGAGAGAATTCCATATTGAAGTTGCCACGTCCTTGAGTTGATGAACGGAGTGCTGTTGCATAGCCGAACATTTCTGAAAGTGGGACTTCTGCATTGATTGTTACTGAACCGCTTTGAGATTCTGTGCCTTGAAGAACGCCTCTTCTGCTTGTTAGGTTGCCCATAACTGTGCCAAGATAGTCGTCTGGAAGTTCAACAGAAACCTTCATAATAGGTTCAAGAAGAACTGGGTCTGCTTTCTTTGCGCCTTCCTTAAATGCCATTGATCCTGCGATCTTAAATGCCATTTCTGATGAGTCAACATCATGGTAAGACCCGAAGAAAAGTGTAACTCTGAAGTCAACTGTTTCGTATCCAGCAAGGACACCGTTTTGACGTGCTTCTTGGATACCTGCGTTGATTGCTGGAATATATTCTTTTGGAATAACACCGCCAACAATTTTGTCAACAAATTCATAACCCTTTCCTGGTTCAAGTGGTTCAAGTTTTATGACGCAATGGCCATATTGACCGTGACCACCAGTTTGTCTGATGTATTTTCCTTCTGCTTCAACAGTTTTTCTGATTGTTTCTCTGTAGCTGACTTGTGGTCTGCCGACATTAACATCAACGCCAAATTCTCTTTTAAGTCTGTCAACGATAATGTCAAGATACAATTCACCCATACCAGCGATGATTGTTTGTCCAGATTCTTTGTCTGTCCATGTTCTGAAAGTTGGGTCTTCTTCTGCAAGTTTGATAAGTGCATTGACCATTTTTTCTTGCATTTGTTTTGTAGTTGGTTCAACAGCAATGTTGATAACTGGTTCTGGGAAGTCCATGCTTTCAAGAATGATTGGGTGGTCTGGGTCGCAAAGTGTGTTGCCAGTTGTTGTGTCTTTAAGACCAACGATAGCAACAATGTCACCAGCATAAGCTTCTTCCACGTCTTCTCTGTGGTTGGCGTGCATACGAAGAAGTCTGCCGATACGTTCTTTGGTGTCCTTTGTTGCGTTCAAAACATATGAACCTGCCTTAAGAACGCCAGAGTAAATTCTGAAGTATGTGATTTTTCCAACGAATGGGTCAGTTGCAACTTTAAATGCAAGACCTGCCATTGGTTCTGTGTCACTTGCGATTCTGTCTTCTTCTGTTTCGCCGTCAAGTTTTGTGCCACGGATAGCATCAATGTCAAGAGGACTTGGAAGATAGTCAACAACAGCGTCAAGAAGTTTTTGAACGCCTTTGTTCTTAAATGAACTTCCGCAAGTAACTGGGGTCATGTGAAGGGCGATAGTTGCCTTTCTTATTCCATTTTTAAGTTCTTCAACAGTAAATTCTTCACCATTGAAGTATTTTTCCATAAGTGCGTCATCAGTTTCTGCAACTGCTTCAACCAAGATTTGACGATACTTTTTGGCTTGTTCCATGAATTCCTCTGGAATAGGTCCAACAACCATATCTTTGCCAAGGTCGTCATTGTAGATAACTGAGTCCATTTCTACAAGGTCGATAATTCCTCTGAAACTGGAGTCTTGACCGATAGGAATTTGAATAGCGACAGCGTTTGTTTTAAGTCTGTCTTTCATCATATCAATAACTCTGAAGAAGTTTGCATCATCTCTATCCATTTTGTTGACGTATGCAATTCTTGGAACTTTGTATTTGTTTGCTTGACGCCAGACGGTTTCTGATTGAGGTTGAACGCCGCCTCTGGCACAAAAAACAGCAACAGCACCATCAAGGACTTTCAAACTTCTTTCCACTTCTGCGGTGAAGTCAACGTGTCCTGGGGTGTCAATAATGTTGATACAATGACCTTTCCATTGAGCGGTTGTGCAAGCGGAAGTGATTGTGATACCTCTTTCTTGCTCTTGAACCATCCAGTCCATTGTTGCAGCACCTTCGTGAACTTCACCAATTTTGTGAGTTCTTCCAGTGTAGAACAAAATTCTTTCTGTGGTGGTTGTTTTGCCGGCGTCAATGTGAGCCATAATACCGATATTTCTATATTTTTCTAGTGCAAATTTCCTTGCCATAATAACTCCTTTAAATTACCACTTGAAATGAGCAAATGCTTTGTTTGCTTCTGCCATTCTGTGCATTTCGTCTTTTTTCTTTATTGCCCCACCAGCATTGTTGTAGGCATCAAGAATTTCGCTGGCAAGTTTCTTTTCCATTTCTTTTTCACCACCACGTTTTCTTGCAAAACTTACAAGCCAACGGATAGCCAAAGTTTGACGTCTGTCTGGTCTGATTTCCATAGGAACTTGGTATGTTGCACCACCGACACGTCTTGACTTTGTTTCAAGAACAGGTTTAACATTTTCGAGTGCTTGGGTGAATATTGTCATTGGGTCTGCTCCCATTTTTTCTTTGATAATATCAAAAGCACCATATACAATACCAAAAGCAATACCTTTTTTGCCGTCAAGCATAACTTGGTTGACAAGTTTTGTTACAACAGTTGAGTTGTACATTGGGTCTGGCAAAACTTCTCTTTTGGTCGCACGATTTCTTCTAGACATAATTTCCTCCTTATATTGTTTGTTTCAAGCCACAAAGGCTTTCTTGCAAAAATTATTTTGCCTTCTTTGCGCCGTATTTTGAACGTGCTTGTTTACGTTTTGCAACGCCAGCAGCGTCAAGCGTTCCACGGATGATGTGATATCTCACACCTGGCAAGTCTTTAACTTTTCCGCCACGGATAAGAACAACACTGTGTTCTTGAAGGTTGTGTCCTTCACCTGGAATGTAGGTTGTGCCTTCTTGTCCATTTGAAAGTTTAACCCTAGCGATTTTTCTTAAAGCAGAGTTAGGCTTTTTTGGTGAAGTTGTTGTGACTGAAAGACAAACACCTCTTTTTTGTGGGTTTTGGTCAAGGATAGGTGCTTGAGATTTTTTGGTCACTTTGGTTCTTCCGTGTCTGACTAGTTGATTGATTGTAGGCATAATTTCCTCCTTAAAAATTTGTTCTTCCCTTTTGCATCAGCAACTTGCAAGGGGAAATCCCAAATTGAGGGCAAGGTTTGTGGCAAGATGTGGAATGTCAAATTGCGACAAGCGAATTGCTATCAGTTTGGTTTGCAAGGCAAGCCTTGCTTATCCAATTTATTTTGCGTTCCAAACAAACAAATTGATTGTAAAGTTGGTTGAAATTTGTCCACAAAAATCGTGGAAATTGTGGATATCTTTTATTCAAAAATAATTTTGACGATATCCCTACAAATTACAACGAGATAATAATATCAAACACACGGCAATTTGTCAATACAAAACAGCAATTTTTCCTAAAAAATTTTATATAAAAACAAAAGAAACACCATTCTTAAAGAATAATGTTCCCTTTTTATTTTCATATAATCAAATTTTCATACATTTCTTATTCAATGCCCAAAAGTTCTTCTTCTTGCTTTTTGGAAAGAGCTTTTACTTCTGCGTCAACGAGCAACACGACTTCGTTTTTGTGATTTTGTCTTGCTTCAAGATATGTCCTTGGCTTTTCCCTAACTTCGCCAAACATCTTAAGAGATAACTTGCAGAAATCTCTGAGATATCTTCTTGCAGTGAAGAAAGCGTCTTCTATAGTTTTCCCTTCGCAATAAATTCTGACATCTTCAAATGCCACGAGATAATCGTCATTTTCTTCATCTTTATAAAACACCGCTGGGAAAATAAAATCCATTTTGGCACACCTACCCTATTTTATCTTTACACAAGCATTTTATCATACTTTTCCTTTGAAGTCTAACAAATTGAAGCATGTTTTTGAAGATTAACCCCTTTTTTGCAAAACTTGCAACAAAGATTGTAATGTTTGTGCAAACTAATGTTATTTATAATAAAAAAGTCCTACGTGATGTAAGACTTTTATTGTGTTTATCTTATTTGTTCAAATTCGGCTTCAGATTGTTTTGCAAGCAAGGATTGAATTCTTGCTTCAAGAGATTTGTTCATTGAGATTGAGCCGTTTTCCATGCTGATATTTTTCTTTTTGTTGTTATAAAGTGCTTCGAGAGTTTGAGAAGTTTGGGCATGAGTTTTGGCTGGGGTCAGGCCATAGTTTGCAAGGACAAGACCTTTGCGAGCCATTTTTTCTGCGACTTCACTTCCGCAAACAATATTTCCATTGATTATTTCAAATTTTGGCATAATTTTTTGCTCCTTTTATTCCCTTATCCACCGTGGATATTCTAGCACAGTTTACATTCTTTGTCAACACCCAAAACTATATTTATTATATTTGCCAAAATATTGATTATTACAACTAAAACGGCAATTTATTTTTGAAAAAATTATAGCACATTTTAATCAACTTTTTTAATAGTTTTTTTTGTTAAAAATAATATTATCTTTTTTATTTAAAGTCTATACTATTTTTCAAAAAATTTATTCTTTTACGCTTATTTGTTTTACTTTGTTTTTTTAATTTTTATTACTGTTATTCATTATCAAAAACATTTTGCATGTTACACTATTTAGCAAAAAATCTCCCAGATAACTAGGAGATTTTTATGTTTTATTCTGCGTCTTCCGAAACGGCGGCGGCTGCTGCAGCAGCGGCTGCGGCTTCTGCTTCTTGTTGTTGTCTTTCGGCTTCTTTTCTTGCAAGATATTCTTTTGAAATTGCTGGGAATATATCTCTATATTCTTTCATTCCAGTTCCTGCTGGGATAAGTTTGCCTATCATGATATTTTCTTTAAGTCCAACAAGGTGGTCAACTTTTCCTTTGACTGCTGCATCTGTAAGAACACGAGATGTTTCTTGGAAGGATGCTGCTGAAAGGAATGATTCAGAAGCGAGAGATGCTTTTGCGATACCCAAAAGAACACGTTTTGCGATGGCTGGTTTTCCACCATTCATCAAAATTTCGTTATTGATTTCTTCATAACGTTGGATATCTAGCATTGTGCCTGGGAGAAGGTCTGAGTCGCCTGGGTCTTCAATCTTAACTTTTCTGAGCATTTGTCTGATGATAATTTCAACGTGTTTTGCATTAATTCTAACGTCTTGCGCACGATAAACGCCCAAAACTTCTTTAAGAAGATACTCTTGAACACCTTTAAGGCCGATAACTCTTAAGATGTCATTTGGATAGATTGAGCCAGCCGTCAAGCATTGACCTGCTTCAACTGTATCTCCGTTCTTGACGGAAAGAATTGTTTTGTTCTTTGGTGGGGTCATATATTTAACTTCGCCTTCGGAACTGTCAACAATAATTCTGTATCTTTCGCCAGCGTCTTCAATTTTCACTTTGCCAGCGACTTCACTGATAATTGCTTCACCTTTTGGTCTGCGTGCTTCAAAAATTTCTTCAACACGAGGAAGACCTTGCGTGATATCTGCTTCAACGGAAACACCACCAGTATGGAATGTTCTCATTGTAAGCTGCGTTCCTGGTTCACCGATACTTTGAGCAGCGATAGTTCCAACTGCTTCGCCTACGCTAACCATTTGGTTGGAAGCCATATTTCTTCCATAACATTTTGCACAAACACCTTGCTTTGCTTTGCAAGTAAGAAGTGTTCTGATTGTAACTTGAGTTATGCCAGCGTCAACAACTGCTTTTGCTTGTTGTGGAGTGACCATTTCGTTTGCTTTGACAATAACTTCGCCAGTTTTTGGATTGACGATATCATTAACCGTAACACGACCAGAAATTCTGTCTTCAAGTTTTTCAATAACTGTTTTATCTTTGACAAGGTCTGTAACGACAAGCCCTTTTGGTTGTTCGCCAAGTGAAGCAAAACAGTCTTCTTCTGTTACAACAACTTCTTGAGCAACGTCAACAAGCCTACGAGTTAGATAACCAGAGTCAGCTGTTTTAAGAGCGGTATCAGCAATACCTTTACGTCCACCACGGCTTGACAAGAAGTAGTCGATTGGAGTTAGACCTTGAATAAAGCAAGTCTTAACTGGAATATCTATCTTTGTTCCTGAAGCACTGGACATAATTCCACGCATGCCGCACAACTGGTTAATCTGACCAGCCGAACCACGAGCACCAGAGTCAGCCATCATTCTGATTGGGTTCAATCTGTCGAGGCTGTTCATAACGACTTTGCCGACTTTTTCTGTTGTTTCGTTCCAAATTGTAACGTTTTTGGAAATCTTTTCGTTGAAAGCAATAAGACCACGTCTAAATGCTTTTTCATTTTCAAGGACTCTTGCTTCTGCTTCCTTAATGACTTCTCTCTTTTCAGCTGGTTCTTTCATGTCATAAGCGTTAACAGTAAGGGCGCCGATTGTTGAATACTTGTAGCCAAGTTCCTTAATTTTGTCCAACATAACAACAGTTGGAGTTGAACCCAAAGCGTTGTATGTTGCACCAACAATTTTGCCAAGTTGTTTTTTGCCGACAACTTCTTCAATTTCATATCTCAAAGCATTTGCTTTAAGATTTCTATCAACAAAACCAATGCATTGTGGCACGCAACGGTTAAGCAAAATTTTACCAACAGTTGTTTCCACTCTGCCTGTAATTTTTTCTCCGTGAAAATCTACAGTTCTTCTGACATAAATCTTGGATTGAAGTTCAAGGTTTTTGGTTTGATAAGCCATAATTGCTTCATCTTCGTCAATATATGAACTGCCTTCGTTCAACGCTCCTGGCTTGTCGATTGTAAGGTAATAGCAGCCAAGGACGATGTCCTGTGCTGGTGTCATAACTGGGTTGCCGTCAGCTGGTTTTAGAACGTTGTTTGAAGCGAGCATATTCATACGAGCTTCTGCTCTTGCTTCAAGTGATAGTGGAACGTGAACTGACATTTGGTCACCGTCGAAGTCTGCGTTGAAGCCAACACAAACAAGTGGGTGAAGTTTGATAGCTCTGCCTTCGCAAAGCACTGGTTCAAAGGCTTGAACACCAAGTCTGTGAAGTGTTGGAGCACGGTTCAAAAGGACTGGGTGGTCCTTAATAACTTCATCCAAAACATCCCAAACAACTGGTTTTTCTCTTTCGATAATTCTCTTTGCACTCTTTATGTTGTGTGACTCGTTCATTTCAACAAGTTTTTTCATAATGAATGGCTTAAAGAGTTCAAGCGCCATTTCTTTTGGAAGTCCGCATTGATAAATCTTAAGTTCTGGCCCAACGACAATAACGGAACGGCCTGAGTAGTCAACACGTTTTCCGAGCAAGTTTTGACGGAAACGTCCTTGTTTGCCACGAAGCATTGCTGTCAAACTCTTAAGATCTCTTGCTTTTGGCCCTTGAATTGCTTTGCCACGTTTGCCGTTTTCGATAAGGGCGTCAACTGCTTCTTGAAGCATACGCTTTTCGTTTCTGACAATAACATCTGGAGCGCCAAGTTCGATAAGTTTTTTAAGACGGTTATTTCTGTTGATAACACGTCTGTAAAGGTCGTTTAGGTCGCTTGTTGCAAAACGTCCGCCATCAAGTTGTACCATAGGACGCAAATCTGGTGGAATGACTGGGATGACGTCCAAAATCATCCATTCTGGCTTATTGCCACTCTTTATAAAGTCGTCAACAGTTTCAAGACGTTTGATAGCCTTAAGTCGTTTTTGTCCTTTGGAAGTTTTAACGATTTCTTTAAGTTCTGCATATTCCTTTTCAAGGTCAACTTCAGAAAGAAGTTGTTTGATTGCTTCCGCACCCATGCCTGCCTTAAAGGAGTTTGGGCCATATTCGTCCAAAGCATCACGATATTCCTTGTCGGAAATAACTTGTTTGTATGCAAGTGGGGTGTCTTTTGGGTCAAGAACTATATAATTTACATAATATAGAACTTGCTCCAAAAGTTTTGGAGTTATGTCTAGGATTGTGCCAATTCTGGAAGGAATGCCTCTGAAGAACCAAATATGGCTGACTGGTGTTGCAAGTTCAATATGCCCCATTCTTTCACGTCTAACTTTGCTGCTTGTAACTTCCACGCCGCATTTGTCACAGATGACGCCTTTGTAGCGAATTCTTTTATACTTTCCGCAATGACATTCCCAGTTTTTTCTAGGCCCAAAAATACGTTCACAGAACAAGCCATCTCTTTCTGGCTTTAAAGTTCTGTAGTTGATAGTTTCTGGTTTTGTTACTTCGCCATAACTCCATTCTCTAATTTTTTCTGGCGAAGCGATGCCTATTTTCATTGAATCAAGGTTGTTTAGTTCAAACATAAGAATCTCCTTATTTTCTTTGCATCAAAAATTTTATTCAAAGTCGTCAAACAGTGAGTTTTCATCAAAGTTGTCAAACGAGTCGTTTTCAGCATTAACTGCCTCTTCTTCAGAAACAATGTCTGAAGTTGTTGGGGTGTCGTCAAGGTTAAGTTCAATGTCTTGACTTGGTTCTTTTGACTTGATAACAAATGGTGCTGGTTCAAGTTCATCGTTTGTAAGTTCGCTGATTGACACTTCTTGTTGTTCTTCAGTTAGGATTCTTATATCAAGCCCCAAACTTTGGAATTCTTTTATCATAACCTTAAATGACTCTGGGATGCCTGGTTCGGCGATTGGATAGCCTTTAACGATTGATTCATAGGTTCTATTTCTGCCAGTGACATCGTCTGACTTAACTGTAAGCATTTCTTGTAGCAAGTGAGAAACACCATATGCTTCAAGCGCCCACACTTCCATTTCACCAAATCTTTGACCACCAAACATTGCTTTACCACCCAAAGGTTGTTGAGTGACCAAAGCGTATGGTCCAGTGGAACGAGCGTGCATTTTGCTATCGACCATGTGGTCAAGTTTGAGCATATACATCACGCCGACAGTAACTCTGTTTTCAAATGGTTCACCTGTTCTGCCGTCATAAAGAACCATTTTCCCGTCTTCTTCAAGGTCGTTATCTTTCATAAGTTGGAAAATTTCGTCAGCATGTATGCAGTCAAATGCTGGAACAGCAACTTTCCAATTCAATGCTTTTGCAACTTTGCCAAGCAGAACTTCAAGCACCTGTCCTACGTTCATACGGCTTGGAATACCAAGTGGGTTAAGAACGATATCAACTGGGGTTCCGTCTGCCATAAATGGAAGGTCGGAAAGTGGAAGGACACGACTTACGACACCTTTGTTTCCGTGACGTCCAGCCATTTTGTCACCAACGGAAAGTTTACGCTTTTGAGCGACATAAACTTTGACCATTGTGTTGACCCCGGCCTCAAGTTCGTCTTTATTCTTTCTTGTGAACACTTGAACGTCCACAACAATTCCGCCATGTCCGTGTTGAACACGCAAAGATGTATCTCTAACTTCTCTCGCCTTTTCGCCAAAGATTGCACGAAGAAGTCTTTCTTCTGGGGTGAGTTCAGTTTCACCTTTTGGAGTAACCTTTCCAACCAAGATGTCGCCTGTTCTAACTTCTGCACCAATACGGACAATTCCGTTTTCGTCAAGGTTTTTCAAAGCGTCTTCGCCAAGGTTTGGAATATCTCTTGTTATTTCTTCATCACCAAGTTTTGTGCTTCTTGCTTTGCTTTCCTCAACTTTAAGAGTGATTGAAGTGAACAAGTCTTCTCTTACAAGTCTTTCGGAAATCAAAATAGCGTCTTCATAGTTGTAGCCTTCCCAGTTCATGTAGGCGATTGTCATGTTCTTTCCAAGAGCAAGTTCGCCGTCCTTTGTGGAGAAGCCGTCTGCAAGCACATCACCTGCTTCAACTCTTTGATTTTTGATAACTGCTGGTTTTTGATTTATGCAAGTATCTTGGTTCGTTTTTGTAAATTTGATAAGATTGTAGCAATCTGTTTCGCCATCATCATTTTTAACTCTGATTTCGGTTGCTGAAACATATGATACATAACCTGCTTTCTTTGCAAGCACCATTGCACCAGAGTCAACGGCAATTTTATGTTCGATGCCTGTTGCAACGATAGGTGCTTCGGTTCTGATAAGAGGCACAGATTGACGTTGCATGTTAGAGCCCATAAGCGCACGGGCTGTATCGTCGTTTGCAAGGAATGGGATAAGTGCTGTTGCAGCAGAGATAAGTTGTCTTGGAGAAACGTCCACATAGTCAACTTCGTTTGCTGGCACTTCGATAATTGCGTCTTTACGTCTAACAATGACACGAGGGTTTACAAATCTGCCCTCTGGGGTTAGTGGTTCGATTGCTTGTGCAATGCAGCAATTTTCTTCTTCGTCTGCCATAAGATAGACGACTTCGTTTGTAACAATTCCCTTTTCTTTGTCAACAACTTTAAGTGGTGACATAAGGAAGCCATATTCGTTTACTTTTGCATAGGTCGCAACAGAGTTGATAAGACCAACGCCTTGTCCTTCTGGAGTTTCAACAGCACAAATTCTGCCATAGTGAGAATAGTGAATATCACGAACTTCGGCAGTTGCTCTTTCTTTCTTAACACCGCCAGGTCCAACAGCGGAGATTTTTCTCTTTTGAGTAAGTTCACTTACTGGGTTAACTTGGTCCATAAGTTGTGAAAGTTGTGAACTTGCCAAGAAATCTTTGAGAGCCTTGTTGACTGGTCTTGCATTGATAACTGATGCTGGGCTGACTGTTGACAAGTCTTGTGCTTGCAAAGTTTCACGAATGACGCCAGCAAGTTTTGTGATGCCGCTTCTGAAAGCACCTTTCATAAGTTCGCCAACTGTTGCAATACGTCTGTTTGCAAGGTGGTCGATGTTGTCAATTTCGCCAATGCCTGCGTTCAAGTCAAGATGATAACTGATTGTTGCAAAGATGTCGTCCATTGTAAGTTGGAAGTTCATAAGTTCCTTTGCATGGTCTCTTATTGCTTGAAGTCTTTCATCTTTTGTCTTGTATTCTTGAAGGAGTTTTTGAAGGGTTGGATAATAGACCATTTCAAGAACGCCAAGTTCTTTTTCGTCACATGGGAAAATTGCAGAAAGTTCAACACGATTGTTACCCACTATTTTATGTGGGACAAACTTGTCGCCTTCCATTTGGAATTCGCCACGCAATGTTTTTGCTCTGACCCAAACTTCATTTATGCCAGAATTTTGAATTTTCTTTGCGACATCTCTTGGGATAATTTCCCCGTCTTTAACAACAACCGTGTTGCCAATTTTGATATCGCCATATGCTGTTTCGCCAGTGATACGAGTGGCGATTGAAAGTTTTTTGTTAAGTTTGTATCTTCCCACACGAGCAAGGTTGTAATATTGATGTGTGAAGAACAAAGAGTTTATATAGTTATAAGTTGCTTCGGCACTTGGCACTTCTGTTGGACGCATTTTTTTGCTGAGTTCAATAAGTGCTTCTTCTTGAGTTTCTTGCATTTCTTTTTCAAGAGTTGACTTAATAAGTGGATTGTTGCCAAAGATGTCCAAAATTTGTTTTGAAGTGTAGCCAAAACACTTTAGGAATACACCCAAAGTTACTTTGCTACTTCTGTCAACAACCATTTTCAAAATGTCAGAAACATTTTGTTCAATTTCAAGCCATGTCCCGTGAGTTGGAATAATGGTGCCGTTGAATAGATATTTACCAGTCTTGTCTTGTTCTTTGCCAAAATAGGCACTTGGGCTACGAACGATTTGGCTGACAATAACCCTTTCAATACCGTTAATGATAAAAGAACCTTCCTCTGTCATAAGAGGAACATCACCCAAGAAAACATCTTGTTCGGTCACTTCGCCGTCTTCTCTGTGGACAAGACGAACACGTGCTTTAAGAGCGACAGAGTATGTAATACCCTTTCTCTTGCACTCTTGTTTAGATTGTTTTTTTGTTGGGTCCAAAGTGTAGTCAACAAAATAGATTTCAGCCTTTCCGCTGTAATCCATAATTGGAGAAAATTCTTCCAAAACTTCTGCTATGCCAGTTTCCAAAAATTCTTTATAAGAGTCCTTTTGGATAGCAAGAAGATAAGGCATCTCGATTGGCTCTTCAATCTTTGAAAAATTTATCCTTTCTACATTGCCATATTTTGTTTTTTTCATTGCAAGACTTTTTTGTGCCATTTTTGCTCCTTAATAAAATGTTTGTTTATCGTTGTTTTTGGGAATAATATAAATAAGATTGCATGAATGTTTATAAATGTTTTTATCAGAATTTACAAAAAAAAAATTATGCTTGATAACTCAATTCAACTAACACTAAACTAAATTAAAAAACATAATTTTGACATGCAGATACCTTCTTTTATTTGATTAAATCCTACAAAAAGCAGCAATATAACAGTTTATCGTAACTCAGAGTTTATCACAAGGGGAAAATTAAGTCAATAGTTTTTTCAAAAAAAATTTATTTTGTCAAGCATTTTTTGCAATTTTCTCCAATTTTGGCAAAAAATATCACTATTTTCTCCCCAAAAACTATGTTACATAACAAAAATATCACACTTTTCCACATATTTCAATGTTAAATTTGCACAAAAATTCATTTTTTGTGGATAAAGTAGTGGTAGCTCTTATTTTTTCTTTCTTCTTTCTTATTTCAAAAAAAATATCCCCCAGTTTGGGAGATATTTTTTATTTTTTGACCACTGTCACAAATATGCACACTGCGTCTTTTACATAGTTAGTAATTTCAACTGTTACACTTTCACTTGTGCCAAAGTCTGTTTTTTGAGTTATAACTTCCCTTGTGCCGTCAAGTTTTAAGATTGTAAGTGTTATTGCTTCCATTTCGCTATCTTTTGCAACTTCAAGTGAATAGTTGCCGTCAATATCTGCCAAAAGTCCACGGAAAGTGTTGCCTTGTTCTTGATAAACAAGTGGAGATCTTGACACATCTTTTTCCACAAGAGAAATGTTTGCTGCGAATACACTTGTAAGTGCAATGTATGCTTTTTGTGATTTGAGGTGAATGGCTGATGAACTGCCTGACCAGTAGGCTGGTTGAAACAATGTTTGGTCTGCGGTGTTAATTGAGAATTTGGTAAAATCTGATGAGTAAACGGTTGCATTTTTATCAATAGCTGGGTCAGATAGTCCAATTCCATTTTGCGCTGAGCCAAAGTTGCCAGCACTGTCAAACATAACGCTTACATCACCGCTAAAGTTGTCCTTATCTCTTGAATATCCAATGATGCCGCCGACTGCAATGTTTTTGCCAGTTAGAACGTCTTGATAAGTTGAAGATTGAGAAATTGTGTGAGTAATTGTTCCGCCGATTGAAATGCCAACAATTCCGCCGATGTATGAGAACACGCTTCCGCTTGAAGTTTCACCTTTTATAGATGAATTCAAGCAACTTTCAACATATCCTGTGGAGTAGCAATTTCTCATTGTGCCATAGAACATATATCCAACAATTCCGCCCACTGCGTCAAACAATGTGGAACTTGTCTTTATTGCTCCAGAGTTTTGACACGCTTCAATAGCCATTTGATTTGCCAAATATCCCGCAACGCCGCCACCATAAACATTGGCTGGTTGGCTGCCAACAGACATTGCCACAACATTGCTTTCATTTGTGCAATAGGACATTCCTGCCAAGGTTGCTTCGCTGTTATAGTTTGACATAAAGCCAACAATTCCGCCAGCGAACACTCTTTCTGACAAACTTATTCCGCCGATATTTATTGAAATATCTTTAAGTTTTGAAGCACCAGAAGTTGAGTCTTCCTCATAAATTCTTGAGTTATAGTCACTGAGATCAATGTAGTTTTCGCCTGCAGCAAGAGTTTTTGTAGAAGGTCTGCTTAGGATGTTTTCCATTTTGTATTGGATAGTTCCAGAAACATAACCCGCAACACCGCCAACATACACTTTGCCAACATTCTTTGCAAGGACTGCTGTTGAAACTGAAATGTTTTTGATTGTTGTGTTGTTTGCATAGCCGACAACTGTTCCAACAAACATATTTGTTGTTGAAGTTGAACTTTCCACTTTGACAAATGCGTCTTTTACATATCCATTTATGATATATGCATTGCTTGTCCAGCCAAACAGTCCAGCATAATTGTAACTTAAGTTGTCGATTGTAAGACCGCTTATTGTGTGCCCGTTAAAGTTGAACACGCCGCAGAAAGCCGTTTGCTCGCTCTGACCTATTGGGGTGAAGAAACGTCCAGAGAGGTCTATGTTTGCTGTGAGGATAAACTCACAATGTGCCGACCTCATTCCACTGTTAACTGCAAGAGATAGCCATGCAAGTTCTTGAGGAGTAGAGATAAGATAAATTTGATTTATGCTAGAGTCTTTGCTTGAAAGTTCTTGAGCGCCTAAGACTTCTTCAGCGAACATAATATCATTTGCGTCTGCTGCCGCTCTTACTCTTGACTTGTATCCGTCAACTTGAGTGGAGAAACTGAGAAGTGAGTCACATTCTGTGTTTTTCCATTCTAGTCCCACGCCACGAAGCGAAGGATAAAGTTCACCTTTTGAACCTTGTGGGTTGAGTGAATATTCTTTTGCCCAAATTGTAGATTTTTTGCCGTCTGAAGTGGAAGAGGTGAGATTGTCAAACACTGGAGTCACGCCTTCGCCGTCAACTTTCTTCATTTCGCCGTCAACAATTTCAAACAATGCTGGGGTTGCGGTCAATTCTTTTCCGCCGTTTGTGCAAATGTTAAACACATTTACAAGTTCCCCGTTTTCTTGGCTGCCAACAACCATAACTGTTTCGCTTGGCTTTGATGGACTGCCGATACTTATAAGTCCGTTTGTGCCGTTGTAGCAATTTACAACTGAAGAATTTTTAAGATTTGCCACAAGTCCGCCAACACATTGTGTTCTTTCAGTCAATTTTGCATTTGCTTCAACTGAAACATTGTTATAACTTGTGTGAAGTCCAAGTTTTGCTGATTGTGTGTCAAGACTATTTTCAAGGTTGCAAACTATGCCGCCCGCAACAAGGTCACCCACAATGCCACAACTTTTTGCTTCACCAATTTCCGTGTAAACATTTTGGATAAGTGTGTTATTCGCTTTTGCAACAACACCAGCTGCGTTATTCACATTTTTAACGATAGGAGAAATTACACCAAGGTTTGCAATTTTGGAATTTCTAACCACGCCGAACAAGCCGCCAAGTTTCAAATCTTTAATGCCACTTAAAACAACTGCTGTGCCGTCAACGGTCATGTTATACACCGAGTAGCCGCCACCTTCAAATGTTCCCTCAAATGGGAATTCTTCTGTCCCTATTGGAATCCACAATTTGTTTGAGAGGTCGATTGCGTTTCTGAGTCTAAATGTCTTGCCTTTTGTGTCAAGAGTGCCAGAATTTGAGAGAAGTGCAAGATTTGCAAGTTGTTCTGGAGTGTCAATAACATAATCTCCGCCAACTTGAACCATATCTTCAACACTGTCTGTCCAAATGGTGTTTGGGGAGTTGTTGGCAAGTGTTGGATACCAAGTTGCATATTTCCATTCCCAAGTTGCATCGTCAACTCCGTTTCCAAAGTTCCAAATTGCTTTTCCGCCCTCTGGGTTATAAGTGCTTTCTTCTTTAAGCGTTGTTGATATTCTGCCTTTTGCAAATTTTTCTTCTTCATAATTGGCTGGAAGTTCGCCGCCAAGTCCGTCTTGAGTTTGACCGTCCATAACTGCAGTGCCACGAAGGAAGAAGTTTGCAAATGTTAAAACTTTTTGAACACCATCTACAATGTATTTTTCTGGTCTGTAAATTAGGCTTGTATTTTGAGCGAAGTTTGTAATTGCTCCAGTGAAACTTGTTCCTTCACCGCTTTGAGTGGAAACTTGTCCTATGGAAAGTGTGTTTTTGATTGCGACATGATTTGTTTCTCCCTCGCAAAGTCCAACAATTCCCGCAATATAGCCTACGCCGCCACAAGTTGTTGTAACTTTGCCCGAGTTGTAGCAATCTGAAACAGCTATCACGTTCGAGCCTTCCGCACAAGACATAACACCCACAAGTCCAGCGACATATGCTGCATCGCCACCTTTTGAAGTAAATGAGATATTTTTAGCATTGTAACTTTCGCTTAAATTTCCCGAAAGCAAGCCAGCAATTCCGCCAACATAACTATCAAGTCTTGTAACCAAGTCACACACCACAGTCACATCTTCTTCATTTGACATTTGCAACATGCTTGTTATTGCTTCACCAACATTTCCACCAACATACATCTTTGACCTTTCGTCTGTTGTATTTCTGTTGGAGTTCACAACGGAAACTTTCCCTTTGTTGAACATACCCGCACAACTTTCTGTATTCAATTTTCCAAACAAGCCGCCAGCCCAAATGTTTGTTGCATTTGTTGTAATATTTATATTGCCATAGTTTTTAAGGTCACATGAAATTTTAACATTTTCCGCACAACCCACTATGCCACCAGCATAAAGGCTTATTTTATGTTCTGTAAAATTATTGTTATGAGTGCTTTGTGCTTGAATTGTCCCATTGTTTGCAGTTTCAACACCTTCTGCATTCTTAATTTCGCCGCTGATCATTTGTCCTACAAGCCCGCCTACATAAACATTTTGTGAATTGTAGTTGTTGCTTGATTTTACTTCTGCATAATTTATGCAACCTATGAATGTGGAATTTGTAGCCTGCCCTACAAGTCCGCCTGCGTAACTATCACCAATAACATTATTTCTGTTTGCAATACCAGAGAATGTGGAATTTTCCGCAACCCCCGCCAGCCCGCCAGCACAATTTCCTTTTGTTTCGCCGCCCAAAAGTGTGAGCGAAGAAATTGTTGCACCAGACAAATAGCCAAATAATCCAGCATATTCAACCTTTGTTTCCTCTGAGTTTGCAAAAGAATTTTCGTCAACGGAAATGTATTTTATTGTGCGACCTTGTCCATTGAATTTTCCCTTAAATGAGTGATTTGCGTCTTTCCCAATCGGAATCCAATATTTGCCGCTTAAGTCAATGTCTGCACTAAGTTGAACTTCTTGATTTGCATAATCGTTTCCGCTGTTCACCAGATATGCAAATAGTGCAAGATCCTCTGCAGTTTTTATCTCTGTTATAAGTCCAGTTTCTCCGGTTGTTCTAAAGTCCTCCCACACATAAGTTTCTGCATATTCAATGTTTTGTGGATATTTACTTTCAAATGGGATAACGCCCGAGTAGAAGTCATTTGCAAAAATCCAATAACCGCTGTCGAATGACTTAAATGCTGATTTCTTTGCTGAAGAAATGAGAGAATATGTTGTTTCAAGTGGATTGTCTGGGTTTTGACTTTGCTTTAGGAATGTTGCTTTTGAAGAATTGTCTTCAACCACCACGCCTTTATATTCATAAGTCAAAATAACCTTTGAAACATACCAAGTTTTATCTACTTCTGCTTGGGCGACATGAATTGTAATGTCAACAATCTTTCCTCCGTCTGGAAGGTCAACTCCTTTCCACTCGCCCAGCATTTCATCTGAAAGTCTGTATTCTGAGTTCTCTTGAACTTCTGTCCACAATGTTAACCCGGCGTCCTTAATTTCAAACAACTTAAGTCCGTTTAGAACGAATGTGCTTTGATCCGTCAATAACCCAACACTCTCAAAACTATTCACACCTTTTTTGATAGCCCCAGTGCTTTCATCGCCACCATACAGAGCAATGTCATTTTTCACTTCATTATTTGATTTGTATTCAAAAGTTCTATCAAATGTGAAGTTTGAAATTGTTGGACGAGCAATGTAGCAGAAGGTTGTTTTAGATTTTGTAGTATCCGGATATTCTTCTTCTGTTTTGCCAGTTTCGCTATTTACTATTTCTCTCTTTGAACTTTCTGGCATGCTTTTGTATGAAACCGTGTAATAATTATCTGCACCAAAGTTTATGTCATAAGTATTTCCAAAGGCAACAACCATTTTATCTTCACTGCCCATGTTATTATAGTCAACAATTTTTCGTATGCCAGTGACAATAGTTTTGTCTGAAGCATAATAATACTCATATCTTTCATACACAACGCCAAAGTGTTCTGCGAACCATGTGTAGTCAACTGGTTTGTCAGTGCTATTTGAATGATACCATATGCCACTTTCAAATGAACCACCTTTTTTACGATAATCTTCTCTGCTTGATGAAATTTCCAAAATCTTAATATCATCATAGAATTCACTATCTTGCGAGAAGTCTTTGTCGCCAACTTGCCCAATTTGATAGATAATGTTCTTGTATTCATCACCTTCGCTTGACTTGTCGCTGTAAGTGGTGAATGGAATTCTCTTTATTGTGTAAGAAATGTCTGAAGATTGAGTGCTGACATACAATTCTTGTTGCTCTGCTGGGAACACTGATTGTTGTCCTTGTATGTTGCAGAGAATTGTGTATTCGTTTTCGGAAACCTCTTTTGCATAGTCAAACGTTTCGCAAGCATAAGCAGCCTTGAGATATCTTTTAGAATTGCCGTTTGAAATTGCGGCAACATAAGTGCTTTGCCCGTCAAACACAATTTTATCTTTCCATGTGTAAGTTCTTCCATTCTCGTCTGTGTTGTCTATTGTTGAGATAAGTCCAACAAATCCACCAACTGCAACTTTTGTTATGGCATCTATTTTTCTTACATATTTGTCATAATCTTCATATAGCCAGTTGTTTTCTGCCACGCAGTTTGAAATTCTACAAATAACTTGACTACCCTCTGCAAGATTATAGCCAGTGAGAGCCAAGTGCATGTTATCATCTTTCATCATCACCCTTTCGGAGAATGATGACTCTGGAGAAGCAATCATTTCTTTGTCATTGAACGTCCCCACAAGTCCGCCTATAATTTTGTCGCCCATAACAGAGCCAGAAACAATAACATTTTCAATTCCGCCAGCGAGTTGTCTGCCAACAGCCCCGCCAACGATTGTTGTTCTGGAACTTCTAACATCAATAGCGCCTATGCAATTTGAAATAAGTCCGCCGTTGTTAAGTCCCACCAAGCCGCCTATTGCAACTGTTTGAGTTCCCGCTGCATTGAAGAAATAGTCATATTGAGCAAGGGTTGATTTCCCGACTGAAACTGTCGAGTCATTTTCATCAACATTTCTTGCAGACGAACTGAGAAGAATTCCCCTATTTTCGCCAACAATTCCGCCACCATAGAATTGCGCTTTGACAAAACTTGTGTCGTTTGACTCAACTTGAACGTTGACATAGTTTGCGATTGTGTCCGTTCCCAAAAGTCCAAACGCTGTGCCAACTACGCCACCTAGGAATGCATTGCCAGATAGAACTGTAACATTGCTTGCATTGTAATTTTTCTTTGTTGCCTTGTCCACAACACTTGTTGCGTCAAACACACCCACAACCCCACCAACATAAGAGCAACTGCTCAAGTTCGAGTTCTCTTTCAAATACAAACGCACCGCTTCTGACGCATCGCCCGAAGCGTCAAATGTTGAAATAACTGAAACATCTGTTGTTATATCTTTTATTATAACATTTTTGCCAATGTAACCTGCAAGTCCGCCAACGACATTTCGTCCTTGAACTGGAGCATAGCCGCCGTCTGCAGCGGCGATTGAAATGTTGTTGAAAAGAACTTTTTTATCTGTTTTGACTGACGTTCCTGTAACAATTCCCGCAAGGGCACCGACATATGGGTGAACATTTGACACTATTTGAACAATTCCAAGTTTAAGGTTTGAAATAATTGTGTCTTTCTTCTCGTCTGCGGTTATTTTTGCAAACATTCCAAACGCTTCTTTGTCCACTTGGTCTGCTTGCCACCTGTTATATGACATTGAAAGGTTGTCTATTGTCATGTGATTGCCTTGCAAAACACCAGTAAAGTTTGCCTTGCTTGTTGACAAGAACTCACCGTCAAGGTCTATGTCGCAAATAATTCTGAAATACTTGTCAAGGTTGTCATCACTTGAAACTGTGTTTGTTAAAGCATACACCAAAGAATCTCTGTCATAAATTGTAACTGGGTTTGTTTGATTGCCACTTGCAAAGGAAATGCCCGACACGTCCCCCTTGTAATAATATGTGATATTGTTTTCGTCAAGGGTGTAGTAAGTTATGTTTGAAATGAAGTTATTTTCATAGTCAAATGTTACAGTTATTGTATCATTTGCTCTGAAATTTGTGTCTTTTGGGTTTTCGTCATTTATGCTGCCCTCTTGAATGTCAAGCACACGCTTATCTTCGCCATACTCTGCAACTGGGTTTACATAAGTTGTCTTTCCGCCGTCCTTTACAACTTGATAAGTTATAACAAGGCTTTCAAAGTTCCCGTTTGCCGTTTCAACTGCTGGATAGATAAAGTCCACAGTGTCACCGTTGTCTTGTTTTGAGAAGAGAAGTTTGCCCGATGAAGAACTTGTATAATCAGTTATGCTTGGGTCATTATCTCTTTTTGCTGACTTCCAATCTGAAGTAGATTGAAGTGCAAAAATTTGAGTGTAGCCTGTGTAATTTTTCTTTTTGCCCAAATAATCTCTTTGAGAAATTGTCCTTACAAGGGTTGAAGCCAAAACTGGTTTGCCTTCAATAATTACCCATGTGTAGCCGTCAACATAACTATATTTATCATCATTTGCATATTGTCCATCCGAGTTGTAAATCAAAGACAGGTCGTAATTTGTGAAGTATGTGTGAGTTGCGAAGTTTGCAGTTGAAAGCTCCACTGCTTTTTTGTTCGCTGGAGTTTTTGCTGGGTCCGAAGAACCTTCTGTGTAAAAGTTTGTATTTTCCCATTTGTCATTTTTTGTTCTGTCATTTAGGAAGAAGCAGTCGTTCAAAACGCCATTTATGCACACTTCTGTTGAAAGAAGAGTTTTTGGTCCAGCGAAAGGATATGCTGTTGTGTTGTTATCCCCTGCTTTTTTGTAACTTATGGAGTAACTTCTTGAAATTACGCTGCTTGCACTGTCCACATAAACAAAGCCCGCAATAGCACCCGAGGAACTGAGCCAAATGTTTGAATAGCAATCGGAAATTGTGCCGTTGTTGCTATACACAAAGCCGCCCACAATGCCCGCACGAGAAACGATGCCCGAGCCAGTGTTTCTTATGTCCTTATCATTTTCGGAACGTCTGCCTTGCACGTAGCACTCCAAAATTTCACCATTGTTTGTTTGAACAAAGCCGCCAACACCTTCTTCTTTTGAGTTGTGTTCAATGGAGCCAGATTCAAAATAACTTGCAACAATTTTGCCACTGTTTGTTCCTACAAAGCCGCCAACCTTGCCATAACAATAGATGTCAAATCCGTCATAAGTTTTTTCTTCACCTTGTTTTGCCTTACTGCGGAACAACTTTGCACCAACTGAACTGTTTGTTATATAGCCCGTTTTTTCATTTGTCCCAACAAGTCCACCAACAAGACTTGTTGCTGTGCCGCCGCTTACAACATCGGACGAATTGATTTCAATCTTCACTCCGCCCAAAACGTTTGCATTTGTAATGACGCCTGCGTTTGAACTTGCAATCCCGCCAAAAGTTACACTGCTTGCATTTGGAAGAGATATTCTCAAACTTTCCAAACTTGGCTCCAAAATTTTTGTTATTTCATCGCCGTTGCTAAATATTTCTTCTGTGACATTTGGAGTGTAATAAACTGTTGTGTTTTGAATAACAATTTGTTTCTTTTCGCCTGACACCTCTACGTCACTTTCAATCTTTTCAAAAAGCCCAAGATTTATGCTGCCAGTTGAAGAGGAGTTGTAGGAGAAACTTTTAATGAATATAACTTTGTTATTGCCGTCAAACGAGCCAATTTTTGTTGAAAGTGGGGTGTAATTTTCAAGGACAATGTCGTTTACAAGTCTATAGTCCTTGCCCTCTTGCATGCTTAGGAACTCGTCCGCCGTTGAAACTGGAATTGCATTTCTAAGTTCAGTAGCATACACAAACATTACATCAAGAGTTTGAGTAAATTGTTTTATCTTGTCATAACTTTCTGTCAAGTAGTCGCAAACATTTGGAACGCCAGCAGATTTAGAGTCAAGGGTATTTTTTGCTGAATATGAAATTTGAGAATCAAAGATTATGTTGAATGTTCTGTTTGCCCTCAAGCCATAAAGTGCAAAATAGTCTTTAAACTTTTCTACGCCAAATGTTTCTTCAAGATATTTATTGCCGCTTACAAGTTGCGAGCCGTCTTCGCTTTTGAACACCCCCGAAATAGTCCCTTGATTGTTTGTCGTAACTTTTGCAACTGAGTCTGCAAAGTCATTAAGATAATCGACAAAATATTGTTTTACTTCATATCCTGCGTTAGTAAGATTTTTGTAAAGGCTGTCTTTTTCTCTTTCGCCCGCTTTTGTGCCAATATTTTGATACCAATCGTCATACCAACTATTCTCTGCATTTACACTGTCGTCATAGTAAGCAGAAACATTAAGTTTGAGTGGTGTTGTCGTAGCAACTTTAACTTTTAGACTGTTATTCTCTGCATTTTGGACAGAAATGTTTTTAACAGTGAACAAAGTAACAACAAACTTAACTTCATAACTATAAGTTTGCTTGTTATTTGTAATTTCGCCACGCAAAGTTACAGTTTTTCCAACAAGGTCAGTATTAAATATTTCGCCATATTTTAGAACTTGAACATAATATTTGCCATTTTCTTTTGTTGGTTCCAAGGCTTCCTTTATCTCTGAGAATTTTGCATAAGCATTTCCCCTTTCATCAACAGCAGAAAGTGACCATTTTATGTTGTCAGAATAGTTTATTGTTTCAACTGAAAGTTCGTTCTTTGTGTTTATTGGAAGATAATACAAGGTGTCATTGTCGTCTTTGAGCAGACTCTTATCAAAACTGAACGTTATCCCCGGTTTTCTGAGAGTGTAAACTGTTTCTTCTTTTGTGAGAATAACAGTGCCTTGTTCGTTTATTATTTCAATTTTAATTACAAATTGAGTGCCTTCTGTTACTGTTGAATCAGTAAATAGTTTGAAGAAATAACTTCTTGCATAAGAATACACACCATTGTCGTTGCTGAGGAATGTGTCTTGTCCAACAGACTTATGGACGGTCAAACTCTTTCCGTCCGCCCCTATAACGGCCACACTTGCATTGTCAACAAATTGCTTGCCGTGTTCGTTTTTAAGGTCTAGAGTTATTGGTGACATAAACAGCAAGTCGCCAGTTGAAGAAGTGTATGAAAGCCTGACATTTGAATAGTTTGTTACATAAGGATAGACTTCAACCCCAAGCACCGCTGGCGAGTCGGCAAGTCCAGAATAGATATATCCGCCGCTGCTCTTTTGTGGGAAGTCGTCATAATCTGCATAGACATTTGTGTAAACACTTTTAACTTCGTTTTCGCCAATAATCTTAACATTGACCGAAACTCCGACAGAAGCATTTATGCTTGAATGGAATTTAAATACATAATTTTTGTCTTGTTTTATGCCTGCAAGTTTATCTTTAAACCAAACTGTGAATGATTGAGAGATTTTTCTAAGTCCCGTTTTGCCACGAGTTTCCGTTGGACCAACAATCTCCACTTTGCCAACTTCGTCAACAAATTCATATTGATATTCCCCAACATTTATGCCAAGGTCAGCTGACAGTCCCAAAAGATTATCAAGAATAATCTTATCATCAACGCTGTCCGTTGCCATGCCTATTGTAAAGGACAATGTTTGAAGTTGATTCATAACAAAGTTTGGTTGAGTGTTATTTGATAGAGCAATAGAGGTTGCACCATGAGTTATTGAGAGATAGAAGTTTGTTGAGTGTTCTTCAAGCAAGAAATTTTTTCTTTCGCCGTCAACCACTTGATAAATATATGGCACACATTTGATATTGAGTTTTGCCCCATCTGGAATGGCAAGAAGTGGAATGAAAGACGCAAATGTTGCATCAATATTCACATAATATTTTTCAATTTTGCCATTTGAAACAACTGAACTCCATTGTTTTGAGCCGATTGTGAAAATATTTCCGATGCTTGTTGCTGTTCCGTTTAGATTTTCGATAATTGGATTTATGTCATCGCTTGCAACTTCAAAGCGAAGTCCCACATTGTCCATTGCACGAAGATTTACTTCTTCGCCCAAAACTTCTACGACAAATTCTGGATTTGCATAAACTGTTTGCGTTTCAGAAAGCAGAAGGTCTATGCCCAAATTTTCGCTAAGTGGAGCGGTGAAACTGGTGTTTGCATAAATATTAACATCACTTAGTCCATAGCAAAGGATAATTTGAACTTTTGCATTGTAAGTTGAGTTTTGCGAACTGAGCATTGATGAAATGGTGAGTGTTACAGTTTCGCTTCCCTCTTTGCCGATTGATTTTACAATAATATTTTCGCCCGACACTTCAAGCAAGTCTGAACTGCTTTGAACGATAAGCTTGTTTGCTTTTGCCCCGCTTGGAGAAACTGTTATATCTAAGAGTTCAAGCAATTTTGTTGTATTAAGTGTTGTTAAAATAGAAGAAGAAACTGAATTTTGTTCATCTGTTGCAAAGAACAACATTAGAGTTTTGTCGTCAAGTTTTACATACTTCCAACCTTCATCACTTGAAAGGTTATCTCTTGTCACAACATTGACAGTCACTGGTCCCAAAACAAATAGTGGTTCACTCTTTGTGACAGTTGTTTCGCCAACTTTCACGTCATAGGAGATGTAAAGCATTGGAAGCCCAACAACATTGCCGCTTGTGTCTTTTTCCGCTTTCCATGGAAGTTGTGTTAAACTGCTTTCAAATTTTGTATTTATTTGTTCCGCAAATTGTGTTTCTGAATAACTTGTGTTGCCAACAAAATATGTTGACTTTCCTGCTTTATCAATAACTTTTGAAAATGACAATGTGTTGTTTCCAAAGTTCACCCCAGCACCCAAACTTCCCCAAGTTCTTGAAGACCCAGACGCATTTACAACACCTTTCCCAAAGATGTTTGCAACATTGTATTCGCCTTCGTTTGACATATATGAGAAGATGAATGAAGCAATGGAACTTGGTGCCCAAAGATTGACATTTGCTCCGCAAGCGAAGAATTTTGCATGGTCACTGCTTCCCGCAAAGCCGCCCGCAAGACCGTCATTTATTTCGTTGAGATTAAAGCCCGTTGATGTTTCGTTTGCCACAACGTCATAATTGTCTTGATTTGCAAGCCATGTTGTGCCTTGAGAAACATATTCGTCATGATAACTTGTAACGGAAAGATATTGTGCATTAACGCCAACAAGTTTTCCCGCAAAGCCACCGACCTCGCCTTTTCCCACAACAAAATTTCTTGAGTGTTCGTCACTTACATAATTTTCTGCCCCAACGTCATATATGCCAACTGGAATATCAAAAACATTCTCGACAACAACTTCACTAGATTTCAAGAACCCTCTTGCAGCCCCAACAACTCCACCAACATAATGATGTCCCAAAACGTGTGAAGAAGTGTAACTGTAACTTAGAGAATAATTGTCGTTTAGGTCAGTTATTTTGCTGTTATATTTTTCATTTGTAACAGCAAGTCCTGCAATTCCGCCAACAAAGTCGCAGTCTTCAGCACTCACATTCCCTTGCACGCTAAGGTTTGAAATTTTGCCGAAGTTTGTTCCAACTGCCCCGCCAACGCCGCTTAAAATTCCGTCACCCGCATTTTCCAAGGAATAATCTCTGTCCATTGCAAAAAGTGCCGAGATATTTGCATAACTTTGTGGGATGAAGAATGAAGTATTTTCATCTTCCCCGCCCACGATAAAGTTTTCAAACATTTTTACAATTCGAGAAGGAATATTATTGATGTTTATGTTATTAAGTGCATTTTCGTTGCCAGAAATTTGAACTGTAATATTTATGTTGCTGTCGTAAGCACTGTCGCCAAAGGACACGCTGTCTGCGTTCCCCCTTGCAAAACTTCCAACAATTTCGCCAAAGTTAAGTCCAGCAATTCCGCCCACAGACAAAAGTTCTTTGCCCATAGAAATAATTGTCACATCGCCAGTTAAACTTCTTGAAGAAGATTGCTTTTCTGAAAGTTCAATTTTTCCGAAGTTGACGCCAGCAATTCCGCCAAAAACTGTTTGTTTGTTTGTTCTTAAAATTGCGCCAGAGAAACTTGCTGTGCACTCCAAAATTTCGCCAAAGTTAATGCCCGCAATTCCGCCAAATGTAATTTCATTTGCAATGTTTGGTTGAGCAAAGACAAATTTAATATCAATGTCACTCACCTTGCCATGCAATGTTTCAAAAAGTCCGAATGTTTTTGAGCAAATTTGAGAAGGGAGATATACATTTTCTATTGAATAATATTCATAGTGTGTTGTGGCAGAAGTCTTGTCTTGAACTTCATATCTGCCCGAAAGTTCGCCACCAAAGCCATAGGCATAATATATTTGATCTGCTCTGTAAGCTGTTTGCAAAACGTATTTGTCAAGGTTGTTTTTGATGTAATAAACGCCATTTGCAAATTGTTCTTCGGTTATATTTACTTCAAAATATCCGCCGATTGGTGAGAAAGTCCTTGAACTGTCAAAGCGAATGTTGTTTGTTAAAACATATCTCTTTGTTGGGTTTTGTGAAATGTTCAAAAGGTCTTGAACACTTGACACACTGTATGGCACATCTTCGCCATTTTCAACATCAAGTTGAATGACCAAAGCATTTTCCCAAATGTTTAGCAAACTTGAATAATCAACAACTTTTGCATAATATTTTCTGCCTTCTGTATATTCGTTTGCAAGTTCATATACGCCTGCATTTTGGACATAGAACACGCCCAAAGTAAAGTCCTCTTTTGAAAGTTCAATTTCCCTCATTTCGCCAGAGAAAATTTCATATTGTGCTTTTGAATAAATTTTGTCTTGTGGCAAAACAACAATCAAAATTCTTCCCGCAAGTCCTGTTGGAGAAATTGTCAATGTTGCGTGCATATTAGTTTTGTTTTGAATGGAAGCACTTGCAACACCTCTTGCCGCCACCACATACATTGTTTTCCCGCCAATAGTCACAACTGAAACATTTTGTGTGACTAAAGTTTTGTTGTATGCTTTTTCATTTGCAATTTCAAGAGGAATATTTATATCGCCATCAATATCCATATCTCTAAGACGCAAGGTTGTTTGCCCGTCTGCATAAATGTCTGACACTTGCTCGTGTTTTAAAACGGAGATATTTTTTCTTGCAAAGTGACTTTGTCTAAATTCTACAATCTTAACTTCAATTTGAATTGTTGAGATATTTTTTGTGTTATCTTGAAGTTCAAACCAATATTTTCCACCAAAAACTCCTTCAAAAAGAAGTTTTAAAACGCTATTATCGCCCGAGGTTTTGGTCATTGTGCCATTTGTCACTTCATAAACGCTATCAATGTTTCCGTCAATTCTTATTGTTATATATGATTTTTCTTCAAAAGTCTTTGTTGGCGTTCTGCCCGAAGTTTTGTTAACTTTAACATCAAATCCAAAAACATTTTCTGGTGGGTTTGTTGGATCAAAGGTTATACCCGATTCAAGTTTTTGTTCATAAGCCACGCTTTGTGGGTCAAAAACTTCAATGCGTGAGAGATTTATATCAATTTCTTCAACTGGAACATAAGAAGACAATGTAAAAGTCCACTCTAAGGTTGTCCCGTCAAGATTTTCTAGTTTAAACTGAACGACATAAGTTTTTCCGTTTGAAAGGTCGCTTGTAAACATAAAGGCATTTGCTTTGCAATTAAGTTCAAAGTAGTCGTCAGAGATTTTGCTTGAGCCAGTTGTTCTGCCGTCATGATAAACTGTATAAGGGGTTTTGATTTGCACGTCTTTGCCGCTTGTTATGTCAAAAACAGTGTAGGTCATGTCATATCTTGTTGCGTCATATGGTCTTGTGGTCAAAAGGAAATTGACTTGTTCTTTTGCTTTGACTTTTGCATAAATATTTCTTGTGCCAATGGTGTAGTCGCCAATGCTGCTGTTTGAAGAAATATCCACAATTTCTGCGTCCATACTGACAACTGGATAATACACATTTACTTCAAGCGAGTAAGTTTGTCTTAAATTTGACGAACCAAGAGAGATTGCAACATTTTTGCCAACGCTTTGTGGGTCAAGAATAATTTTGCCGCCCTCAACTTTTGCCAAAACGACATTATCTCTAAGCGAAGAAACATAAACATTGCTTAATGTTGCGTCAAGTGGGAAAACATTGAGTGTTAAGATTGCTATGTAATCTTTTGACAAGTCAAGGTCCAGTGAAGCCTTTGCGTTTTCAAAGATTACGTTTTGCCTGTCGTAAATAATGTAGTCCCCCGTTGTTTCGTCAATTTCTCTGCTTCTTAAAACAAGGTCATAGCCCGTTATTTCGCTTATGCCTTGAACAAGCGAAAGTTTTACGACACATTCTGCGCTAGATTGTTCTTCGCAAGACACAACTTGCATAAACACGTCATCACCAATAAACGCTTCGCCCGCTTCTTTTATCTTAAAGTAGAAATTTGTCCCAGCAAGGAATCTATGTCCCTCAAAGCCCGATTGAAGCAAGTTGCCCTCTGCGTCCATTGAGATTTGGAACATATTTAGCACTTCATCTTCAGAAAGTTTTGAAATGGTGGAACTTTCCGCTTGACGTTTATAGAATTTAATTTGAAATGCCGTTCTGTTGCTTAAAACATTTAGTGGTTCACCAACTGTAAGAGAAATTTTAACACCAAGTGAAGCGTCAAAGTTTGTCATGAGTTCGGTGCCATAGCAGTTATTTTCAACAAAGTTTCCTTCAATGTTGTTGTTTTGCAAAATGTTGCCATTTGCTGCGTAGTTATTTACAACAGTATAACATTTTGTTCTGAGAGTTGCAGAGGTTGCAAATTCTTCGTTTGCATAGTCCACATATTCACAACGGAAAAGCATGTCATATGTGCCTTGTGGATAGTTTGCCGAGCCTTCGGTTGACTTAACTTTTGAAGGAACAAGCCTTATGTAGCAAAGTGCATAAGTCGAGTGAGAGATATTTCCTTCTGTTGTAATTTCGCCGTCAGCGTTGAAATATCTTATAGGCAGACTGTTTTGTCCAAAGGTCAAGCCATAGTTTTCATAATTTGGTTGAACGCTCACAGTGAATGGGCAAAGTGAGTCCTCAACGCTAAAAATATTAAGTTTTTTGCCATTTGTGTCAACTCGCAAAACAAAATCTTTGTGAGTTATGGCAATGTTTGTTATAAAATTTATAGTGGATAGAATGTTATCGCTATCCCCAACTTTCGAGCCAAGCCCGTTTGATGAGGCTTCGTCAAAAGTATAGATTTCAAAGTTAGATATTTGTGGCAAAAATTCAATCTGTTGAAGTTGCACCAAGTCATCGCCAAGCGGATTTGAATAAGTTGCCCTTACATAAATTTCACCATTCTCTTGCAAGTCATAATCTTCAAGAAGCGTCAAAACGCCTGAATTTAAAGATATATTTTTGGCTGCAAGTTGAATAGAAGAATATGGAATAAATCTGTCAAGCAATGTTTCGCCTTCACCAGACAAAACGCCAAGTTCAAAAGCGACATTTCTCATGCCAAAACTCAAGTCGTTTTCAAGACCGTCTGCTAAGTTTGTTGTTGTGCCACTTTTATAGGAAAGTGCAATTTTGCTTTCCTTAAATCTGAGTGCAGTAGGCACTTGTGCAACCGAAATATTAACACTTCGTTGCTTGTTCCCTTCAGCACTTAAAACTGTCAAAACAGTTGAGCCCTCTTGATTTGGAGTGACGGAAAATCTTATACCGCCATCAATATATTGTTTTTTGCCAACTGTCAAAATTGGATTTGAAAGACTGACACCGATGTCGCTGTTGAAGTCATCTGGAGTGCCTGTGAATGTTGCGTCAATGTAAGCCGAGCCTTGAGCGCTTCCGTAAATGTATAATGTGTAAGACCCGTCCAAATTTTCGTCAACCACAGAGTTGTCACTCGCATTTGTCCAACGCTTTGTGCCGTCTTCCAAAGTTCTGGAGGAAAAAGAAGTGAAGCAAAAACTTAGGGACATTCTCAAATCCCCATATCTTTCCTTGCAACCGAAAATTACAAGCGAAGACACTATCAGCAAAAAAATCATTATCTTGCTAAAAATCTTTTTCATTTCTTCTTCCTCTTTCAATCTGGAATTAAAATTTATGTAAAATTTATCTTTTGTATTTCAATATTTTTTTTCTAAAGCACCCTTAATTTTGTTTAATTTTTCTTTGTTTTTGTGCATTTCAAAATGACTCCTCAAGCGGGCGAGTCACCCGCTCAAGGTCATTTTTTAAGCGAAGAAATTAAGTTTCTTGTTTAAAAGTAAACTTTTTGATCTCTTGGTCTATTTTTTCGCTATCCCATGATGTCCCAGTATCGCCCTTACGTTTGTAGGAGTAAAGACTTTGAAGAGTGTAGGCTGATTGAGTTGTTTGTGTTATATACTTATTATCTCCATCGCCTTTATCTCTTGCGTTTCTAACTTTCTCCTCAACTGAACCGTCTGTTGTTGAACCGCCAACATAAGGCAATCCCTCTCCAGTATCACACTGCATGTTGTAATAACCTGAAACGACGGGTTCGCTAATGCTGTAACTATACCATTCTGGGCCATTGGCTTCACTTCGTGTCAGATTTCCACTAAGGCTAGCATTTGCTTTTTTCAGCATTTCTTTATACCACCACGAATCTTCCTCTTTAATTTCACTAACCATTCTTTCTGGCTCTGACGCATTTGTATTTAGGGTATCATTTCCCTTCTCTGTAGAATACTTTCCATACGGAGTTGCTGCAGCTGTATATTTATTAACTGTTTCCGACCAAGTCCACTCCAGTTTATAATAAATAATCACATAACGTTCTTTAAGCTCAGAAGACTCTCCTTCTCTTCCAAGCCAATTTATAGAAACACCTGGTTCTTCCCCTTCAATCTTCTTAACTTCTGGCTTAAAGGTGTCGCTTTCGCCACTTCCTTTTGCAATAATGACACCGTCTGAGTGTTTTGCATGTCCGACATATTGACCACGGCGTTCGTAGATGATATCTTTATAGACTTCATCCTTGTCATTGCCCTCTTCATAAGTTTTGTCATTCACTTTTTCAGCATTTTGCTTGTAGTAAGCATAGCCGTTTATGTCGGTTGTGCTGCTGCTGTTTTCGTCAATATAGGCTGAAGTTGCTTTTCCTATCAAGCCACCTATTGCACCTTTGTAAATTTCATCAAGTGCAGATTGAATAGCACTCACATTATCACCCGAAATAGTTGAAGAAATGTTATTAGTTTCCCAAGTTGCCTTTTCTTTTGAAGGATTGTTGCCAGTGTTTGTTGCTGTGCCGCTTGAGGTGCCACCTGTTTCGCTTGAAGATGAATCACTTGTAGTTGCATTTATGTCATATTGAGCGTTGATTGCTGCAGTGTTTTTTGAACCAACAATTTCATTTTTGCTGGCATCAGGAGTTGCAGCATAACCTACAAGACCGCCAACATAAATTTCTTTGCCTAGCCCCGTAAGTTCGCCACTATTTTCTGAATTGACAATCGCACCGCCTTTCATTGTTCCAACCAAACCGCCAAAGAATACCGGATTTGTTTTGTTTAAAACTTCCAACTGAGCACTGTTCTTGACATCTATAACGGCACCACCTTCATTCACTGCCACAATTCCGCCAACAGAAAGACCAGTCTTTGTAAGTGTAATTCCTTTCCCTTCAGTTGAAATTTGGCTTTCACATTGTCCAATGGTTCCTTTGTTTATGCCAGCGATACCACCAAAGTTATAGTTAATTTTCTCTTCGTTATATGCTTCATCAAAGTTCATTGCAATTATGTTAAACACGTATGCACCACTTTCGACCAACCCTACAACGGCGCCAAATGAGTCATGAATTTCTGGTTTGCTTTGTTCTGTTTTGCCATCTGCAGTTCTTTTTGCATAGGTCAAAATTTTGGTTTTAACTTTTGCTTTTTCTGTATCGCTTGCCGAACCAAGTTTAGCGCCACTTTCAACCATGCCCGCAAATCCACCGAAATATTCAGCATTTACGTCACCAGAACTTTCCATGTCAACACTGAGTGAGAATTCACAACCATTGAGTTTAACTTGTGCATTTTGACCAACGGCACCTACAATAATGCCTGCTGCAACTGTTGCTTTCATTTTAAGATGTGAAGAAATAGTCATTCCGCTGTCTGATCCAAATTCAACTGTCTTTTTACCGTTTTCACCAACGTAACCTATAATTCCACCAACATATTCACCTTGAAGTGTTGCTCCCTCAACTTGGGAAGGTAATTTTGCTGTTGACAAAGTTAGGTCGATTGTGTCAAATATTCCCTCATCTACGCGTCCAAAACGACCGCCCACATAACATGCCCCTGATATTTTTTCTAAGCCAAATGTCCCAGTTGGTTCCCACGATGCATTTGCTGAAAAATACCCAGCAAGACCACCAGCATATTCACCACCTTCTACAACGTTTGCTTGGAAGTTGCCACTCTTAACATCAGATGTTACGCCGACGATTGCGCCAATAGCACCGCCAAGATACGTTTCCGTATTTTTAAAGGAATTACTATTATTATTCTTTACTGCCGTAACCTTTGAGCCGTCAACAGTCTTAACATTGTTGATAACACCTCTGTTCATCACACCAACATATGCACCTGCAAAGCCTTTGCTTGTTAGTCTGACGTTTCCACTTGTTGGGGCGTTATCTGCGTTATCTTCAGTTCCGATTTGTGGGGCATTTTTAACATCATTATCATACACAATGCCAAATTGTCCGCCAGTTTCACCGTCTTTCGCTGCACGGGTGTAACCTTTGTCTGTGCCGCTACTATCTCTATCTTTTCCAAGGAAACCTACAAGTCCGCCGACGTTTACGCCCGAGATGTCTGGGGCTGTGCCACCTACAAGTTTTCCGCCTGTCATCTTTCCGACCAAGCCGCCTGCTGCAACTTGATGTGCTTGTTTTATCATGCCGTCAAGTGAAGTAACATCTGTGTCATAGCCATTGTTGTAAATCTTGTAATTTCCTCCGGCTACAACTGTATCTTCTTCAGAACTACCGACCTTAACTTTTTCAGCCTCATTATAGGAAGTCCCGCCGTTTGCAAATGAGCAACCGTTGATACTTCCGCCAGCAAGCCATGCAACTGCACCGCCAACGATTTTCTCGCCGTAGATTTCGGTTTGATAAGTGCCACTTACATTGAATTCGCCGTCATAAGACTCAACAATAGTAACTGCACCTTGAGTTGCTGCACTGAGTGAGCCGCTTAGCATGATGCCTGCATAAGCACCAGCCCCCATAATGTCCTTGCCGCCTTTGCCACGGACTATCAATCCACCGGTGCCTTGAACTTCGCCTTTTATTGGCTTAATTTGTCTAATAAGTGCTTTGTTAATTGTAACGCCGCCGTCTATTTTGCCAGCAAGTCCGCCACCATAAGTGGAATTTGCTATTGTTCCACCAACAATAAATGGATCTGTGTCTGAATCTTTGGTTGCTTGACCAATCGTGCCGCCTTTGGCCACACCTACAAGTCCGCCAACCGCTTCTGCTTGTGACACTGTTGTGTCAACATACACGTTTGTTGCAATTACACTGGTATCCTCAAGACTTCCAACAGCACCGCCAGCAACTGCTCCGCTGACAACATTGTCTGCGGTTGCGTCACCAACAAGTTGTGTGTCAACAACTTCAAAGGTTGATTCAACACTGAACTTAACTGATCTTGGAACGAAGACATCTCCTTCTTCGTATTCGCCAGTTGCATTCCCGTTGTCATCTTTCTTTTCGACTTGACCTTTCTCCATTACACCAAATTCAACATCGTAAACTGGATCTTTTGAAGTGACTACATCGTAAGATTTTGTTAGGACATAATATGTGCCATTTGAATCAGAAGCCGTGCCGACACCGAAATTTCCGTTTGAAGAATAACTGCTTAATGCTGTAGCAAGTTTGTAAACAAACGCCTTGCTTGTGTGAACGACCTTATTTTCTACTGCGGGGTTTTCTCCACCAACATTAACTTTATGTGATCCATTCACCCATTCGTTAATATTAGCATTAACCTTCTCAAACAACGCTGAATCGCCACGAAGTTTTTTAGCATCTTGGAGTTTATACTCACCAAGATCCACGCCACTCCCCTCATAACCGTGATAAGTCCAGACTGATGAAGATGTTTCTGCAATTTGTAGCACGTAGCAATTTGAAATTTGTGAATTGCCTACCATTCTACCAACAATGCCACCAACAACAGAATCCTCTTTTGGAATGACTTGTGCTTGAGAAACAACATTTTTCAAAATCGCATTGTTAAGTTCACCAATAACACCGCCCGCTGCTCCACCTTTGCCTGCAGTAACTTTTACGTTTTTGCCATTTGTGCCACTGCCAAAGATGAAGTTGAGTGACAAGGTTCTCTTATCTGTGTCTGTTATCGAACTATCAAATTCCACACAACCGATATATCCGCCTGTTGCAATCATACCGTTTTGAATTGATTGGCTTCTGACGTCAACATTTACTCTAGAGTAAATCTTCGTCACTGTTTTGTCGCCTACTTCAAGATTTGCTTCTACATCTTTAATAGGACTTGTAAGATAACCGATTGCACCGCCGACATAGGCAGATTTTAGGACTTCATATTCAACTGTTTTGCCAAGAAGATTGTAACTTCTTGTAAAGCCGCCCACGTTGACGCAATTTGCAATAACAACACTCTTAACATTTGTGTTGGTTCTTACGCCAGTTATGCCACCAATGTTGCCGCCCCCATAGACACCAACTGCACCACCAGCATAACCGTTTGTTGTTACCACTTCTTCACCTGAGGCTGGTTCTGAAATTGTTGGTTCTGAACTTCCACTTTCACCGCCAGTTGAGCCACCACTTTCGCCACCAGAGGTTTCACCGTCACCAACTATTGGGTTGTTTGAAGTAATAGATTGAGTCGCATTTGTGCCATTAGGCTCATCACATTTTCCAGCGAATATTGTTATTGCTGGGCTGAAGAAACTTGAAGTTTCCTTTGAGTCCGTTCCGACTGCACAAGAGCCAGAAATCATTGCTCCTTCCTTAACCGTTCCAGCAAGACCACCGGCAAATTGAGGAGAAGAAATTGTAATCTGTCCACCGAGCAAGAAGCCGACTGGGTTTGTGAGATATGCAAATGCACTGCCCGCCACGGTTGTCATATACATCTGGCTGCCTTTTGACATCTTGCCAATGCCGCCGCCGGAGTACTTGGCATGAGCAACTTGACCGGAGTTGGTTGCACGGAATATTGCCCAGTTACTTAGGTCTGGAGTTGTGATTGATGGGCTTTCCCATTTAGTTTGACCGTCCCATGTTGTCCTGATAGAAATTTCATGCGAGGACAATGCCGCCTCTACGTGATTGTCGTTTACACTTGCACCGTCAGCAAGACCAATAAGTCCGCCCGCCGCATAGGAGCCAGAAATTGACCCGTAGTTTGCAACAATACCATAAAGTGGTTCTTTTTCATTAAATGATACAATCTTTGCACATTTGCTTGCATAACCTATGATACCGCCTGCATTCTCATCGCCCATAACTGTTGCAAAGTTGCTTGAAAGAGTAACTATGATATTGCCTTCGCTTGAAACGGTTTTTTTCAGATCATGTTCATAACTCACATCTTTGCCATTTACATCTTTTCCATTTGATTTGAACTTTTCTGAACCAAACTGCTGGTTAATAACTGCACCAATAATACCACCAGCAGAACCAGATGACGCAATGACACCCGATTGGAATGCACTAAGAATTGTTGTCCATGGTTCACCTGGGTTTACGCCAGCGAGTTTTATGCCAAATGACAAGCACAAGGAGAATGTAATTGGTTGACTTGTTCTAACCATTCCCACAATGCCGCCGCTTGCGCCGCCGCCAAGTTTGCCTACGTCTGTACCTGTTCCATTTTCTTCTTTAATTGCCGCCAAGTCTTCGTCTGTAAACGCAACAATTGTATCTAAGTAATTAAGTCTTGAGTCAATGGAGTCTGAACTTGAATAATTGGTTGATTTTGACTTAATTGTATAGTTGTACTGATTTACAACAACACCATTGATATATGTGGAAACTGGAATTCCGCCGTCAAAGCCAACATCGCCAAGAAGGCTTAAGATTGGTTTAAAGAGGGCTGAATTGAATGAGAAACCAAGTCCAAATTGACCGCCAAGTTGGATATCAATAAGAGATGTTGGGTCATCATCAATCATAACATCAACTGTAAATCTGTGTGCATATTTCTTTGGACTCTTGTCAAGTGTTTTGTTAATTGGTCCTGTAAATTTTCCGTCAATAAGGGACTGAATATCATCTCCAATATCTTCAACAGATTGTGAAATTGTAGTGCCACTTAAAGTTGTAAGAGCGCCAGAAACTTTTGGAGCGTAGAGGAATGCTGCAAGGTTTGGGAAAACATAACCTAGGTTAATCATTCCACTAAGTTTTGCAGTGTCAGTTCCAGCAGGACTTACCCCACTAAGATAACCGATACAGCCGCCACTTATTGAACCAATAACAATACTGGTTAGAGATGTGATGACAAACCCATTGCCGTTAAGTGCATATGAAGATAGGTCTGGCATTTCGCCATTATTTGTACTCATTTCTGTAACAATTTTAACAAGAAGTTTCATAATTGACTTTGAGTCAACGTTGCTACCAAGACTTTGAATTTTGCCATTATTAAGAACACCAACAATGCCACCTGCAATACCAGTTAAAGCCCACACTGTGCCACTGTTGAAAGTAAATCCGCCAGAAAGTTTGCCGTTTTCATCTTTCTTCCAGTTTGCTTCAATGCTTCCACCGTCCATAACGCCAACAATGCCGCCTGCAACTCTAAGTCCCATAACAAAACTATAGTTAGTTGCACCTGATATGAAAGTTTTGCCTGAAGAACAGTTGATAACACGTCCGTCATTAAGATAGCCAACAATGCCGCCCGCAACATTAGGGAAACTGAGGAGGAATGATGAGCCAAAAATATTTCCAATCATGCCTGTAAAATCTTTCCAAATGTCACCATTTCCTATTGAAGAGAAAAATGATCCCAAACCGTCAGAGTAGTTTACGCAATCTTCAACTCTTGCTTTTTGCATGTAACCAACAATGCCGCCTGCAAAGGACCTTATCATGTAGCCACGAACAAGAGAGTTGCTTGAACAATTTCTGATAACAATGTTATTTGAACTTGTCGTTGCAACTGCAAGTCCAGCAATACCGCCAGAGAACTCTGTGAACATTCCACCGATTGAATTAACCTTAAATTCTTCACCCGATGTTTGATTAAGTTTAACTTCACTGTTACATTTTTCAATTATAACATCAGCATTACTTTGACTTATGCCAGTACATTCAATAGCACCAACAATACCACCCGCTGCACCATCTTCAAGGACAGTCGAAGCAGTCAAAGCCAATTTCAATAACACGTCTGCACCAGCTTCTTCGCTGAATGAGCCACCAACTGAGAAAGATTCTGCGGACTTATCTTCCTTCTTCTTTGTAATGATACCTAAAATAATTTTTCTTAGTCCCATCAATGCTTGTCCGCTTTTAGTTTGGTTTTTCTTTCCATCTGCGTCAGTCCCAGTAGCTTCGCCAAAGTATCCTTTGTCGCCACTTATAATATTTTCGCTTTCACCTCTAATTTTGCCTTCAATATCGCTGTCAACATTCAATGAAACACCTGCCCCTATAGCCATACTGGTGTAAAGTTTAAGTTTTCCGTTTGCCTTCACCGCTCCAGTGTTTTTGGCATTGATTATGACAATGACCGAACCACTGCTTGTTGCTTCGCCAACAATACCACCCGCTCTTGTTGCTGCGGAGATAAATGCTGCGTTTGTGACATTATCTTCTTCTGCATTTCCAATGTTACCTTTGACAATTCTTCCAACGATACCACCAGATACTGAGTAGCCGTCAATAACGAATGTAAGGCTTCTCTTAATGTTCAAGGCTTTGTTATCATCCAAAGCATCGTTTATAGTGCCAGTTGTATCTTGCACATAACTATAGATGATGTCAATCGCTTTTTTGAATGTAAGATTTTCATCAGAAGCAAATTCATTTTTCGCTTTTTTGTAATACTCTTTAAGTTTTTCCCATGTATCTTTTCTTGTTACGAACTTCTCTTTGCTAGCGTCAAGAGCAACATCTTCTGGAACAATCCATGGGTTCAACAAATCCCAAATAATATCTGTTTCTACTTTGGCTTCTTGCAACGCCTTGCAGCTGGCGATTGTGCCGCCGTTCATGGAGCCGACTATGCCGCCTGCGAGAATTGTTTGCGAACTCTTCATGTCGATGTTGCCTGCGTAGGTGCAGTTTGAGATATTAACGTGTGCGCCGTTTGCTTCGACAACATTTCCGACAATGCCGCCGACCATAATTGAATAGTAGCCTGCAAGATATTTGATTTCATAGGAAAGTTTTGCTGAGCCTTGAACTGCTGAATTTCCGTCGCTGTTTACCTTGCCAAACACGCAATTATCAACCACGGTGGTGTTTGCAGTTGCTTTTGCAAAGCCTACGATGCCGCCCAAGTTAACTGTGCTTGCAAGAACATCACTCATTGAGATGAGGTTCATGTCTGGTTTTGCAGCAGAGCCTTGTTTCAAATTTGTCATTTCGCCATATTGGGTCATTCTTGTGTCTTTGAACGCTGGAAGGAATTGTTCGTAGGTTTTATCACTTGTTGAAACGAAGTTTCTTGAAGCAATTCCGACAACGTTTTCACCTGCTACGACGCAATTTGTAATCGTTCCGCCATACACAGCACCAGCAATGCCGCCTGCACCATATATGCCATAAACTTTGACGTTGCTATCTTCTTGAATTTCTATGCCTGATAGTTCACATTCCAAAAGTCCCACAACGCCGCCAGAGTATGACCTTGGTTGAACGACTTGATTTATGCTCATTCCGCCACCGACTGTGACATTTCTTAAAACGCCATTGCCGTTATTTTCTTTACTTTTTTCCTTAAACTCAATGCTACCACCAGTCATTATGCCAACGATACCGCCAGAGTAACTTGTTGAGTCTGAGGTTTCATCATATGCCCCAACGGACAAATTGCTGTCCTTATTTGAGAATATGCCCGATATTTTTCCTTTTTGCATCAAGCCAATGTATCCGCCTGCAAATGCTGGGGTATCGGAGTACATGTGTTTATAGCTGTTATCATTCGTAAGATTAAGCCCATAGTTAGTTTCGCCTGTCGTGAACTTAGATTTAACAACTAAATTAGTTATTCTGTTTGTAATAATGCTTGGAAGTGCTTCGCCGCCACTTCTTGAAACACCTTCATACGCTAGGAGGTTATCTTTTGGAAGGTCGTTTAAGTCAATGCCTTGGACTATTGTCCATGTTCCAACTTTGCTTTCGCCACTTTCTTCCAATGTGAAATTTGCCCCAACGGTTTCTGCTTTGACTTCCGAAATGAAGAATGCTGCGAAGAATTGTGTGTTAACAACCCAAATTGACATATCGTTGTTTTTATTATTCTTTGCATCGCTCTTTTTCTTTTCAAAAGAATTCTTGTCTATTGTAAGCGAACCGAAATCTCTGCCGAGAGATTCTCTAAGACTTGCGACTGTTTCGTCTTTTAGTTTGTAATATTGACGAATAACCTTGCCTGTGCTTTCATCTTTTTCTTCAACGGGATCAAAGTTGTCGCCGTTAATTTTTGCAACATTTGCTTTGAACAAATTTGCCAAGTTGCCGTTGAAGACATAGTTTTCACTTGCGACACCAATGTTATTAACTATTGCATTCTCGTCATCAAGAACACCTGCGACAAGACCAGTTTTTGAGTAGCTGTTTGCAAATGTAATGTTTTGAACAACAGTTGCAACTTTATAGTCCTTTTCCTGCTCGCTGCCAGTTTCTCTCACGCTAATTGTTTGATCATGAGTAACGATTGCACGAACAAGACCATTTGTTGAATACATATTTACAACTTGAGTTGTATCATTTCCGTCGTCATCAAGCGCCCCGTCCAAGTTGCCATAAAATTCCATGCCTTGGTTATCCCAACTTTCAGACCAGTAAGTGACTTTTGAGTATTTTGCAAAGTTCACTTGATTTTTTGTAAATCTGTAGTATCTGTATTTTGGAGATGTGCCGATGTTGTTTGAAGATACAAAGATGTCGAACAAGCCAGCATGTTTAACTGAATATGGCATGTTTGTGAAGCCTTGAACTTCTCCGCCATTCACAGGTCCTACGCCGCCACCTAATACATTTACAACATCTGGAGCGTAGGAATTGCCAAGTCTATCTGCCAAACCATTGCCAGTGTAAATGCTATTGAAGTATTTTCTGACAAGTTTTGGGAATGGTGAAGTGCTTGAAATGTTTTTATCTCTTGTTGTGCCGCTGAACACATTGATGTAGTTCTTTGTGATGTATCCATAGTTAAACCAAGTTGAATCAATGCCGATTGTGTTTTCTGCACTGGATGAGCCTTCTGCATAACTGAAGAAGTCAACGAGTTCGCCTTTCAAAGCACCAGTCGATTTATCCCTTTCTGGAACTATCCAGTGAGTTTGGAACATTTCAGAAATAGTTGCGTTGCTTGTGTTTGCAGTTTGAGTTGTGGAGTTTGTTTCGCCAGTGAATGAAACTGTCCACAAATAGAAGCCTGTGCTTGAGATGAAGTTGCTGTTTATGGTTCTGTCACTTATTGAGGACATATTTTGTCCTTCGTTGCCCGCAACATATGGAATGTAATCATAGTAAACTCTGTAGAAGTTTGCTTTTGCTTTCCATTCCGAATTGCCGTCAAGTGGTGTAACAGAGGCAACTGGATAAGTTGCACTATATTTTTTTGTTCCCTCTGCAACTGCAATGTCTGCCATTGTGTAGGAGTTTGAAATTACGCCATATGAACTTAATTTTGCAAGTGTGCCAACTGGGGTTTCATTGTTTGTATCAGTAAGTTCAATGGAGCCAGTGTAATAACTGTCGTAGATATTTCCAATTTTGTAGTTGTTATCAGTCCTTGTTCCGTTTGCAGAAACAAGTCCGCCAACACCAGAAGATGTGTTGATGTCTGCCATGCTAAAGCATTTGTTAATAACGCCGTTGTTTGTGTAAACAAATGAAGAAACATCAAGACTTGTGTTGATTTTGCCAACAACTGAACTTGCATAGACAAAGCCTTCGTTGATATTTGCAAGTGGGGCAAGCAAATCTTCCCTTGTGTTTTGAATATCTCCAGAAATGTTGAGCATTAACGCTGACACTGCAGAATTTCTGGTGATTGTGTCAAACACTGGAATTCTCTTATCGCCGTTTTTTGCGATAATCTCGAAGCCTTGAGCGTTCAACACCCAGCCAACAGCCAACATTTCATTTCCATTAAAGCTATATTTTTCAACTTGAACTGAGTTTTCGAGTTCTATATTATCGTCCAAAATATAGTATTGATTGTTTTCAAGAACTGTAGCATTGTCAAAAGTTATAGGTCTAAGTTTGCTACCCTCTTTTGTTGTGACTTTTGCTTCTCCTACTGTTCTTTCTGCATATTTGGAATAGAATTTGCTATAAATTTTGCTGTTTGTATCAACTTGAGTTCCTTTAAGTCCATTGTTATAAATCTCACCAAATATTCCATCACCATTTGGGTCACTGAGTTCAGTTTGAGAAACATTTTTAACATTTGAAAGTTCGTTTGAAACAAGAGCAATATTTTCGCAAGTTACAATGAGATTTGTGGAAACTTTTGCCATGTCATCGTCACGTTGTCTGCCACAAACTGCACCAATGTAAAGGTTCAATTTTTGTCCCATTGCATAATCTCTTATGGTTGAAGCGACAAGGACATTTCTTGTATCCGAAGCGTTGTCAAGCACTTTGCAATCGCCAACAAGTCCGCCAACGTATGTTGGGCTTTCTGGAAGGAATAGTGATACAACATCTGCCGCATTGTTTGTTATCTCATCATAATTACTTGTTGAGCCCAAAACTCTGTTCAGAGTTATATCTCCAAGCACAACAGAAGTTGAAACTTTAAGTTTTGCAACTTTTGCAACAAAACCACCAATACTCATGGTTGCAAATTGGTCGCAAATGATGTCTGCTGTGGAGATTGTTTTGTTGATAGAAATTGTGTCTGTATCTTTTTCTGTTTTGCCAACAATTCCGCCAACGAAAATTTGTGCACCTTTTGGGACATTCTTTCCGCCGTTAAGAACTTTAAGGCTGTCTGCGTCCACAACAACACTGTCAAATGTGTAGGAACTCTTGCCAGTTAGATAGCCAGCAATGCCGCCGACTATTGCAGTGTTGAAGTTTGCTCCTGTAAGTTGAAGTGAAACATTGCTATAAACATTTCTTATATCTTGAGCAGAACTTGTTGCCACAACGCCACCAAGAACATACAAGTCGTCTGTTCCCATTGTTGATAAGCAGTTAAGAGAAATACTTCTTTTTGCGTTGCCGTTTTCGTCAACAGATTGTTTTACTTCGGCTTTTGAAATATTAAATGTGCTTATTGCGATAGCGCCAGCTACATAAGAATTGCCCTTTGCATAAACATTTATTGCCATATCATTTGCATAAATTTGACTTGCACTGCCAACACGAGAACTCTCCTCGCCTTGATTTGCAAGATATGAATCTGCCGAGCCAACAAGTCCGCCAACATAAATGGCATTTGTCTTTACATCTGACGATGTCCTAAATGGGTGGTCAGAATCGCCAACATTGATAGTTCTGTTATTTGCATAAACATTTTCCATTCTGCCAAGCATGGAGCCAGCCACGCCACCAACACTAAGTGAACTTATTGGAGTATTTTCTTTATCAATAACAGTTATATCAACTTTAGACACAACATTTCTCAGTTCGCCTTTTATTGAGCCAGCAATGCCGCCAACAGTGCGAGCAGTTGAGCCTTTGCAACCATCATAATTTACATTCAAGCCAAGGTTTGCACTTGAGTGGCTGATATTTACAACAGTGTTTGCTGAAGTGCCAACAAGTGTGCCGAATGTTGTAGCATTTGTGCTAATAGTATTTGATTTGCCAATTTTGAGGAAGTTGTTTTCTTTATCGACAAACTGCAATGTTGTGTTGTTGTACACATAAGTTGTTCCAGAGCCGCTGCCCACAACGAGATATGGGTTGCTATAGTTTTCAAGAGTATTGCCTCTGTAATATGCACCTTGTGAAACAACTATTTCATCAATATTTCCGCCTGCATAATCGTCAGAGCCAGTTGTTGATGAAATTCTGCCATAATTACCTGTCAAATCACCATAGACAAAAACATTGTTAATTTGTGTAGAATTTTCTGCACTTGCAACAAGCACAGCACCAAATGATTGTGTTCCATCTTTTGTGCCGCTGTAATCATATGTAACATTATAATCTGCCACAACAACATTGAAGTTGGAGAATGTTGCATTTCTTGTTGAAATGAACATTGCGTATTTTTCACTTGCATTGCTTGATTTTAAGTTAACGTTAAATAGAATTGGTTTTCTTCTATAAACTTTAACTTCACTTCCAACAGTTTCTGTGTAGGTGATGTTTGCACCATACAAACTGCCTTCAAATGTTTCGGTGATAGGTCTGAATGATGTTTCGCTGCCGAAGTCAATATCACGCATAATCATGTATGTTTTGCCAGCAGTATTTTTTGCACCGAGTTTGTTGTAGAATTCTTCTGCGGTGTAAATTTTTTCTGTTGCTGCGTTGAAGCCATATTCAAGAACTGGCAATACGTCATATTCGTCATCATTGTTGTTTGGAGCGTCATATCTCCAAATTTCTCTGCTCCACTTATCAGTTGAGAAATATTTATCTCTTGCTGCTTTGTTCGCATTGAGTGTTGTGGAGAAAAGTTTTAGGAATTGGTCTGGAAGGATTTTTTCAGACAAACTCTTATTAAGATATGTATCTTTCTTTCCGCCTTCGCCAACGCCCCAATATTCAAAGATTGTTGCTTCTGATTCTTTTTCCTTGTATTTAGCCAAGTCGAAATTGCTATTTCCAAGTTCATCGCCAAATTGAATAGCAATTTCTCTGACATAATCGCAGCCAATGTTTTTCAAGCCATAATGATTAACATAAATTCCGTTGTCGCCGCTTGTGATGTCAACAATTCCTTCGCTGTCTTCTGTTTTTTGATTGCTATAGAAGCCATAAAGTGCTCCAATCTTTCCGCCGTTGCTGTCAAATTCCACAAGTCGAGAGAAGTCGTCTGAGTTATATATGTTAAGAGCAACAATGTTTGCAAGGTGAAGTTTTGCTTCGTCTTGACCAACTTTGTCAACAATCTTAATATATCCAGTTTCGCTATCTACAACTTCGCCAATTATTGCACCGATGTGAGTTTTTGAAGCGTCATCATTTGCTCTCAAACTTGCAGTTGTATAGACATTTGAGATAGTTCCCGAAGAACTTGCCCCAACAATTCCGCCAAGAGAAGTTGCATAGATGTTTCTGACGTCAACTCTGTTGTATGAGTCAAGAATTGAGCCTGACCTATAAACAGTTGTTGATGAGTTTATACCCACAAGACCGCCAACAAATTCTGGAGTTCCACCAAACAAAGTGCCATTGAATGTATCTGTGTTCGTTCCCCCAGTTGTAACTGCAATGAGGTGATTATTAAGTTTTTCTGTTGTTTCTTTGTCAAAGCCAACATAACTCTTGCTAATTTTGCCAAGGTTGAATGCGGTCAAGCCGCCAACAACTTGGGAAGATGTTAATGTGGAGTTATTGCCAACGATGAAGCTTGAATTTTCAACATAAGTTTCTTCGCCAACAAAGCCGAACAATCCGCCAACATAATTTGAAAGGATATTTACATTCCCGTCATAATCGCCGTTGCTGTCAACGCTTGCACCAGAGAGTTTGCTATTTTGAACGAATGAGCCAACGTGAACATTATCCACATTTACTTTGTCCATAAGGATACTGTTTCTGTCACTGCTTCTTTGGCTGAGAGAAACAACACCAGCAATGCCGCCTGCATAATAGACATTCTTTGGAAGATTGGAAAGTCTAAGATTGCTTGCAGAAGCATAGTTCCCGCCAGTGGAGATATTTCTTGGAGCGATTGCTTCCCAAAGGTCAGTTGAGGTGATAACCCTTGTTTGAGAACCTTGAGAAGATGTCCTGCTGCTTGTAACTGAAAGATTTGACCTAATGTTTGAAATTCTGCTAAATCTTGTTCCAGTTGCAGAAGTTGTTGAATATGTGCTAGAAATGACAGCACCAGCAAGTGCGCCAACATAATTGTTGCCCGTAATGTTCCAGTTGTCTTCACTTCCCATTGCAACAAGTGTAATGTTGCTTATAACGCTGTCAACAATTACACCAGCAAGTGCGCCAACGGCGGTGCAGTTGCCGGACACAATGGAGTTTACGCCAAGGGTCAAGTTCTTTACGCCAGCACCATAAATATCTTTGAAAAGTCCAAATGAATCTTCAGCACTTTCGCCAAGGTCAATGTTTGAAATTGTGAGATAGTTTCCGTCAAACACGGACACTGAACCTTGATTTGAAGTGTATTCAACGCTTGAGGAATATGTTGACCTCTTTTCCATAACAAAACTTTTTACAAGTCTAATGTTGCCAGTAAATTTTGCTGTTATGTTGTTGTCAAAAGATTCTTGTTGTTTGCTTTTGAAAACATTGTTGTATGAATCTTCGCTATAAACAAGATATGGGTTTTTGACTGTGCCTGCGTCATATCCTTGAATATAGTTGAAGTAATATTTTGTAACAATTCCTTCTTCTGTTTCTGTTTGTCCACGAACACGTGCAGACATTGTAACATTGTTTGCACTCAAAAGTTCTGGATAGCCATAAATGCCGTCTTTAACAATAGTCCAAACGCCGCCACTGCTTTCATATGTGCTTGACCTAAGAGTGTCTGGGTCAAATGCAAAGCCGTTGAAACTTCCTTCAGAGATAAATTCGTTGATTGTCGCACTGTCGCACTCTTCTTCGTTTGCGTCACCAGTTGAAAGCATAATTGCTCTTTCGTGACTTCTTTCAACGTCATCATCTTTTTCCATTAAGAAGTAGCAATTTTCAATGGTGCCATATTTAAGTGAAGTTTGAGTTGGTCTTCTTGAAGAATCAACGTCAACTCCGTTCAAGCAACCTTGGAACATTGCATGTGCATTTGTTGATTTAGATTTTACATAACTTAATGAGTAAGAAGTTCTGATTGTTGCTTTTTCGCCCATAACATACACAAAGCCGCTTGCCACTGGAATGTTTATATCTTGTTCGGCGTCAATTCTGCTTGAAAGTCCATTTGAAACATAAGCATATGTGTGTTCACCGCTTATGTTAATGTTTGAATAGCAGTCTTCGACAAAGCCGTCATTGTAATACACAAAGCCCGATACAATGCCGTTTGTGTAAATGCCGCCACCATGTTTTCTGTTGTTTTGTCCTTCTTGAACAACTTGCACGCCGTCTTTCTTCACACCTTCCCAGCCAGCAACATATGAGCCATGAATAAAGCCGTTATTTGAAACTACAAAGCCAGAAGTTTTGATATTTTTTGTTCCATAAGAACCAGAGAAAACTTCCATTTGCAAATTATTTGCATAACTTGAAGATATTGTTCCGCTGTTGTCTGCAACAAAACCAGCAACATTTCCAGCACCCTCAACGCTCATAACAAACACTGGAGCAACTGTTGAAAGTTTTTCTGGACTTTCTGTTGCGTCACCGCTGCTAGATTTTGAGAACACCATTACACTGTTTCTTCCAACACGAGAGTTGGTGATTGTTCCATTGTTTTGTGCAACAAAGCCAGCGATATTTGCATTTTTTGCAGTTTTGTTTGTCTTTATTGCAAGAGCATAACCTGCGTTGTTATAACTTGAAATGTTGTTTGCAACTTGTCCGTTTGAGGAGATTGAAATGACATCGCAGTTGGTGATTATGCCGTTGTTGATTGCAGCAAAGCCACCAAAATTGACTGCATTGTAACTTGAAAGGTCAATGCCATCGAAGTTGCCGTTTAGGTCGCCCTGCATATTGTCAGGATAAGCAACAATAACATTCTTCACCAAACTATTTTGAGAAATTTCGCTAAAAAGTCCCAAATCTATTGAAGAATTTGTTGTGTTTGTGCTGTATGCAAAGCTCTTGATTGTGATAACTTTTCCGTTGCCGTCAAAACTGCTGAAGTTTGCTGCGATTGGGTTCCAATCTGTAAGAGTTAGGTCGTTCATCAAAATGTATTCGCCGCCAGCAACCATAGCTCTGAGGTCTGCTTCTGTTTCAATAGGACGCAAATTTTCTTCGCCAAGAGATTCACTAACAACAACAGTTGCTTCTGCTGAAATAACGAAGTCAGATTGAAGAATGCTTGTTGGAACAGGAATAATTTGTCCGTTTTTGTAAACATAGCTGAATTCAACTCTCAAATCAACCTTGCCCGATGAAGCCGAGCCTTGAAGATACATAACTCTTGGTTCATATGTAAATTCAATTCTGCTATTTCCGTCATAACCCAAAACATTTGAATCAATGCTTTGTCTTGTTGATGACGAGTTGCCCATTATAACTTTGTTGACAACAAATGGAAGGCTATCGCCAAAGGAAGATGAGTCAATGTTATATTCATTTTTGCTGCCGTCAACTGTTGCGAACCAATAAAGTGCTTTTCCTTCTCTGTCATTTTCAATCATAAACACGCTTTGGGCGATGAGTTTTTCGATGTTTTCAAGAGTTTCTTGTTTGCCAAAGCCCTGAACATCAATGCTCAAAACTCTTATTGAAGCACTTGTCATTTCGATAACGCCGTTTTCTGCTCCGCCGATAGATATGCTATTTATAACAGCGTCAACAACATTAACTGTTTCCACGTGGGTGTAAGAAACAATAACATTGTCAAGTTTAATATTGGTTGTAAGTTTGATATTTATCTTTTGTCCAACGTTTGCACTTTCGCCAAGGACAAGACTTGTTTTTCCGTTTATTGTTTCAAGTGTTGCATAACTTGGCACGTCTTCGTCAGAAATCTTATTGCCCGAAGCGTCTTCAACTTCAAGAGAAAGAGTTGCTTCAGCGCCGTTTGGAGTTATAGGCTCAATGTCAAGCCAGTCTGCTTCCTCGCCAGCACCTGTGTAAGCGATTATTTTTCTTTCAGTCCCTTCATGAGTAATATTCATGCGGACGCCATAAGCACTTTGAATTGTAAACAAATGCTCGCTTGTGCTTGTTGTTTCAATAAGGTTTTCATTTTCAGAATCTGCTTGTTCGCAAGTGATTTCAATAGTAATTCTAAACTTTGCATCTCTGCTCACATCACTTGGAGCAAGAGTTTTTACATAAAGTCTTGCAACGTTTGAAACGTCACTATCACTTTCGTCTGGGCCAAAGAAATATTGTGCATTGGTCAAAGTTGCATAGTTGCCGTTTAGGGTGAAATCTCCCTTTGCATAGGAAGCAAGTCCAAGTTGCAAAGCACCGTCTTCAATTCCTTGTTGCATTGGAGCATAAACAAGTGCATCTCTACCATCAGTTGATGTGACTTTTACAAGTTGCATAAAGCCAAGTCTGCTAGTGCCGTCTGTGCAAGAAGATTTGACAACAACTTTCTTGATATTTGCATAATATGGGCTGATGTCAATGGCTAGCAAGCCGTCCTCTCCTGCAATCAAAGTATTGGTTGGGACGTCTGTATAGGAATAAACATATCCCTCAACAACATTGCCACTTGAAATTGTTGCGATTTCATCTACATAGGCATAATGAGTTGTTGAAATGTTATCCACAACTTGTGGCACAACATGCACAACAATTTCCGCAGGCCTTGACGCAAGTGCGCCTTGTTTGTCCCAAATTCTAAGTTTGTATAGGCTAATTTCAGATGTATTTCTTACATCATCTTTAAGCATAAGTGAGAATTGATAAATATATCCCGAGCCTTGTTTTTGGGTTACAAATGGGCTGTGAGTTTCTGTATCTTTTTCTGGCAAAACAAATGGGAATTCTGCGTCAGTCTTATCAATTTTTTCATATTCGCCATTGTTTTTAAGTTTCAATACGTCATATTCAAGTTCTGGTGCTTCGTCACTATCTGCCGTCACAACAACAGAAAGATTGTCATTTCTAACTTCACCATAAAGTGTAATTTCTTTTGACTCGCTTCTTGTTGTGATATTTGTTGCACCTGAAATTGCATTTAGATAGAATGTCCAATCGTCACAAATATATTCAAATTCAATGCCATCTCTTGCATATTCAACAACTGGCTTGATTGTCCACACGCCAACTTTAAGGAATTTGAGTGAGTTTGCACTTCTAACAAACACAGCGTTATCTTTTTCTTCTTGAGAAGCAGAGTTAAAGTATTCCGCAGCCCTGTTTCCCTCTGCGTCATAAACGTCAAGTCTAAGAGAATATCCCTCGCTGGAAACTGAGGTCAAAACATATTGTGAATTGCCCAAAATTCCATAAATAACTCTGTCTTGAGTTGCTTTTGCATATTCGCACAAAGTTGCAATAACATTTACATCAACATTTGTTCCAACAGTTGTTGTTTTGCCAATGTAATCTTCCGCAAGAGTAATGCCAGAGTTCAAGACAAGTTTATCAAAGTTTCTTACAACATAAAGGTCGATTTCGCAAGAAACAGACTTGTTTTCTTTAACAACAATTTTAAGAGTTGTGTAACCTGCATTTTTAAGAACAATATTTCCGTCTGAAGTTACTTCTGCAATGTTGTTTCTTGACATTTCCAAAAGAAGATGAGCATATTTAATGCCACTTGGAAGAGCAATTATGTCAAACAAATCTTGAACGGAAAGTGTGTTTCTTTCTTCTTCGTCTGAAAGGTTGGCAACAAGTGCCATGCGTCCGTTTTGGAAGTTTTCATCTTGAAGTGCGAAGAATTTTGTTTTTGCAAAATTGTTTTCTGTTGTGTTAAAAGTAAGTTTCCATTTTGTTTCATGGAAGTTTGCCACGCCAGAATTGTTGTTTGCTTTTGTAAAAATGCTTGTAGGAATATTTCTAGAAAGTCTATATTTTTCGCCTTTATTTGTGTATGCCAAAACTTTTGACTCAAAGTCAAGATTCCCCTCGCTTTCAGCATAAGGATAAACAACTCTCATTGTTTCATTTTCCACAAAATAGTTGTCATCGCCGCCATTAAGTCCCGACAAATCGCTTGTTTTGACTGCAAGTTGAACACCGGCCGCGTCTTCCTTGTATTCAAGTGCAACAAAGAAACTAAAGCCGTTTGCCGCTTTGCCCGTTCCGCAAAGAGAACTTGCGCCTACACCAATATAGTAAACATTTTGAATATTTACGCCTTCGCTTTGATTGATTGCTGCAGCACTGTTTGTGCCAACAAAGTTGAATGTTGAGAAGCTGTTTTCAATGCTTACATTTTCTGCATTGCCAACAATTCCACTGGCAGTTGCATTTGAAAGAACTTTCAAGTCGCCGTTCGCAATGTATGTGCTGTTATAACTATCTGCATAGCCTTGTGAGTAGCTGTGAGAAATTGTAACATTTTTGCCATAACCCACAACGCCACCAACAGTGCCAGAATTTGCGACAATCAAAGCACCGAGGTTGCCGCTATTGTTTTCCACTCGCACAAGGTCAAGAGTTGCATTTTGAGCCTTGCCCACTGCACCGCCAACAAAGTCGTTGCCGCTTACTCTGACAGTTGTCAAAACGTTACTAACTTTTACATTATTTTCGCCATAAATTATGCCCGCAACACCGCCAACATTCTTATTTACGCCACGAATTGCATTATCTTGAACATATCCAATTTGACCATTTGCAGAAACATTTACAACACTTCCGCCACTGACAAAGCCCACAATTCCGCCAACATTTGCGTTTTCGCCAGAGATACTTCCGCTTGTTGTGTTGATGTTTACATCAGCGTCAACACCTTCAGTTTCATAAGAAGTTGCAAAAGCATTGTTTGTGCTTATTGCGAGTTCGTCTTTTCTTGCAAACACGCCATAAATGCCGTTTATCATGCCAGCACTCTTGCCCGCAATTCCGCCAACATTCACTGCGCCCGTTGCATTGATTTCCAAATTGCCTTTTACAACAGTTTCAGAAACATAGTCAAGATTTTCAAAATCTGCAAGAGAGCGAATGTCTTTTGTTTCGCCCCTCATGTAATGGTCAAGCAACAAACCAAGTTGGTTTGTTTCGTCTTCCAAACTATTGTTGCCCTTTCCAAAGGATTCTTCAGAAGACAAGATAACGCCGTTATTTTCGCCAACCATTCCGCCAATGTCCATTGCGTTTGTAGTTGTAACTTTAAAGTTGTTAACTTCTACAGCACAGTTGACGATAAGACCTTTGTTAAGCCCCACCAAAGCACCGATATTTTGAGCCACACTTGAAGTTGTAACAACAATTTGCGACACAACAAGTTTAAGGTTCATAATTGAGCCATAATAATTTCTTATTGGGTCGCTTGCAGTTTCGCCGCCCTCAACTCTGTTTTCAAGAGTTGCAAACAAGCCAACGTTTTCGCCCGCCGCATCGTTCAATGTAAGACCAGTAATTTTGAAATATTTTCCGTTTGAATAGCCATTAAGAGTTCCCGAGAAGTTTTGAATTGGTTGCCAATTTTCATTTGCAAGAGAAATATCTGCACCTAAGACAAAGTTTCTGTCTGAGTTATTAAGTTCTCTTAGGTCGTCAGAATTTTTGATAACATAAGGGACAAGTTTTCCGTCTTCTATTTTAACTACTACATTAAGTGTTTTATTATATGTTCTAACATAATATGTATCTTCTCTCGTTTCGCTTATCACACTATCTGCGCTGGAGATAGAAACAATAAACACTCCCGAACTTGCATTGTCAATAAAGATATTGAAGTTATCTCCCGCACGGACAATGGTTTCATACGCCTCTTCGCCTTTATAAGAAATTTTTGGCAAGCTTTCTTCTTCCAAACTTACGAATTTTGCACCTTTGTCATAACCATTTGTTGCACGGAACAATTCCACAACAAGGTCTTTGTCCCTTGCATCTTGCGGCAAGATTGAAGTTTCAAAGGTCAAAGTTTTGCCTGCTTTTGTTGTTGCAAGCAAAGTCGCAGATTTATTTTCCACAGTTTCAAGTTCAAGGTCAGTTCCATTTTCAGTTACAGCAACACCAATATCATCCACCATAACTGCTTTTTCAATATAAACATCACAGAATCTAGAAACTTTTATGCCATATTCTTCAATAACAACTTCAATTCTAACGTGTTTTGAAGTTACACCACTTGGAAGATATGCCACACCCGAGAACACATTTCCGTCAAGAGAACCTACAATATATCTGCTATCTTCCGAAGCAATCTTTATTTCTGCATAATTTGTTCCAACGATTGTTGGCACTTGTCCGTCTTTTCCTTCAAGATTGATTGTAAATGAAACTTTGGACAAATCTTTTTTGCCTTGAATATCAAAACTTGGCAAATCTCCGCCAAGAGAATTGTAGTCATAAACATGAATTTCAGTTTTGCTTAAAGTTTTGGAAACGGCTGGAACGAATGCTTGAACCTTAACTTGTCTTGTGCAAGTTCTTTCTGTCCAAACGTCATATCCATTGTTAATTCCAAAAGCGTAGAATTTAATTTCAAGAGTTACAATACTTTCGCCAGAAGCAACAGTTGTCACCATTCCTCTTTGAGAAATAGTTGCAACTTGTTCATTTGAAGAAAGGAACGCTACACTTCTTACGGCATCTTGAGCCGAAGCCACTGTGTAAGAAACTTCAAAAGGTTCACCAACTCTAACACTTATAGAGCCAGTTGTAGCCAAATTGTTGCTTGCTATTGCACTGTCACCAGAAACAGTAAGCACGACTTTGTCATCATCAAAGTTTTCAACAACAAGCACGGAAATTACAACTTTGCAGCCATTATCCGCTTCAAGAGTTATTTTGCTTTCGCCTTTTTTAAGACCAATAACGCTTAACACACCCGCAAGGTTTTGTCCGTCAGCAAATTGTCCCGCAAAGAACCCACTTGCCACATCGGACACTACTTGAACTTTAACAACATTTGAGTCATAACTCAATGTAATATCAGAACTTGGGTCCGCATCCAAAGCATATGCAATCAAAGTCCCTTTTGCTGCGTCACTATTTTGTTTTTGCAACACAAGTTTGCTATAAACACCCTCTTCGCCAAGTGTTGGGAAGCGGTCGCTAGCAACCATTGTTTTAACAGTTATTTCACTTACACCTTTTCTTGGTGCAATGTTAAAAGTAAATGTTTTGTTTTTAAGTTCGCCATTTTCAGAATTTGAAGAAACGACTTGTCCGTTTGAAAGTTTAATCTTCGTTTCAATCAAACTTTCAACTGTCACTTCAAATGTCTTGTTTTCAAAATTTGAGCCTTGTTTTGCTTTGACATAGAAAACGTTTTGTGTATCGACTGACAAATCTCTTTCAAAATAGTAAATTGTTTCACCGTCAACTTGTTCAGTTTTAAGAGTTATTGCTCCGTTATAGTCACTAACTTCAAGGAAGTCGCTAGCAGCATTTTCTGATTTGATATAAACTTTAACTTTTTTATCTTGGTCACTTGTTCCCTTTTTGAATGGGATATTGATTTCAAACTTTGTGCCACGAGTTCCGTTGTATCTGTCAAAAACAGCAACAACGTCATTTTCTTTCAAGGCAGTTCTGTCATTTTCTCTATAAACACTCACACCGTCTGGAACAGATTGAACATCAAATTGAACGAATTTGTTGAATATGCTGTCGCCATAGAGATTTTTGAGATAGTTTATCACGTCTTCTGAAAGATTTTTCAAATATTCTTCATAGAGGTCAGAGAATTTGATTTCGAGTTTGTTTCCAAATTGATATGTAAACACAAAGTCAACAAATGCAGTTCCCGCAGCGCCGCTTGCCGAGAATGTAAAAGACTTTTCTTTTCCGCTAACAGTTCCGCCGCTTGTAAGTTCGGTTGCTTCTTTGCTATTATCAACAGAAAGTGAACCCATGCCACTTTCAAGAAGTGCTGAAATATCAATTTTGCCCGCATCCTTGTTTCTGAGAGAAACGGTAACATTTTCGAGATTGTAGAAGTGGCTATCGTTATCCGCATCTTTCCATTCACCCGAGAAGTTGTTTAGGAGCAATGCAGAAAGTTTTGTTTCTTGTGGAATGTTTGAGAAGTTAATTTGTCCGGCAGATTTTCCACTTTTGATTTGGATATTTTGAACAGTGATTGGTTCAACAATGCTAACAGTTGTTTGGGTTTTAAGTTTTTCGTTTGCTTGTTTCCTATCTGCAGAGGCAGACGCTGGAAGGTTGTCAACATAGTTATTTGCTTTTGCAACAATTTCAAATTCGCCATAAACTCTTGGGTCAAGGATTTCAAGTTTTCCGTTTACAATGCTAAACGCTTCAACATCTTGTCCATCAATTTTTGCAAAGTAAACACCAGTTGCTTCGTCATAAGAAAGTTCCCATTCGTCAGAGCCATTTTTCAAAGCGGACACAACTTCATATCTCAAATTTTTGTCACCCACTTCATATTGTGGGAATTTTTCACTGAACTTGCTTGAGAACTTAATTGCATCAGCAATGTTTACGCTTGAGCCATAAGCAACACCAACGCCACCTTCTTTGAATGCAATTTGAGTAGGAACGTCAGGCGCTTTGAACAGAAGTGTTTTTGCACCGTTGTCAGATTCTCTTGACCTAACAACAATCTTGAACACTCCTTCACCGCTTGGCGCTTTCACATCAAAAGTGTAGGACGTCTTTGCATTTCTATTTGCATTTTCGTCTGGCACAAGTGACGAAGGCGAATAGTTGTCAAACAACAAGTCCTCCGCAATATCGCTTGAGCAAGTCGCCTTTGCGTTGATTGTAACCTTGTCACCAGGTTCAAGAATGTAACAGCCGTCCTTGCTGCTAAACTGCACATTCTTGTTTTCGGACGTGACGATAGAAACGACCGAAACATTTAGGTCGTCATACCTTCCGCCGCCACAAGCGACAAGAACCCCCGAAAGAGATAAAAGCATAATAGACATAAAAACGAAAAACTTTTTCATAACCAGCACCTATCCTTTATTATGTTGAATTTTGCCCGAAATATAAATCAAAGTTCTATTCGTGTATAATTATATCTTATTATGGCATTTCTTGTCAAAGAAATGAGGCAGAAAATGAAAAATAAATATTAAATTTTCCCTATTTTTTTACCCAATTTTGCTTGACAAATTTTTATCAATTTTTTCGCCTTATTTTGCAAAATTTACAAACAAAAAGTTGTCCACAATATTTCGCAAAATGTGGATAACTAGCGACAATTAGCTATTATATATTCAAAATTAGCAACATTTAAAAACAAGAAAACTTAACTTAATTTCTAAACCTCGCATAACGTGCGAAAACTGTAAATTTTCTTATAAAATTACGCCTAAAACAAAACACTTAAAATTCACTCATTTTTACATCAAAATAAACGCCAAATGTAGCATGAAATTGCTACTTTTGGCACTTATATTTTCTTCTTGTAGCTTCTCCACCCCTAATATGACGTTCCGAGAGGTTAAATTTAAGCAATTTATTCACTTTATTATATATCGAAGGGTTAAGAGTTTTAAGTTTTTTGGATAAATCGTTATGAACTGTGCTTTTTGACACACCAAAATATTTTGCAACACTTCTCACAGTTCCATTGTTCTTTAAAATAAAATCTGCTTCCGCAAACACCCTTGACGTAATTGACAATTTCATTCCACCATGCTCCTTTGTAATTTTTATGAGCAAAAGTGAAAAAATATGTCATTTTTTGTCGCAAAATGTTAAAAACAAAAAAGCACCCATAAAGGATGCTAATTTGTAGGATTTTGGTTTACTTTTTTACACTGTCAATGAATGCGACAATGTTACCAACGGTTTTAAGGTCTTCAACCTTATCATCTGGAACACTAATTCCAAATTCTTCTTCAAGTGACATAAGCATTTCGATCATGTCAAGTGAATCAGCCCCCAAATCTTCAATGAGCTTTGAGTCTTCGTTGATTTTTTCTACTTGCACATTAAGTTGATTTGCAAGCATTTGCTTAACTTTGTCTAAGGTCATAATATCCTCCAAAAGTATTATTCTACTTAAACATTATAACTCATTGAAAAATAATAGTAAAGTGTTTTTTGAAAATTTTTATTATTTGTTAGAATTTTCTAGATAAAGATTTGGGTCAACTTTTACGCCGTCAAGCAAAACTTCAAAATGCAAGTGGGCGCCGTCCTTTGCTTCGTTTTTGGCACTGGTGGAGATTGTTCCAATCTTTTGACCACTTTTCACTCGGTCACCAACTTTCACATCAACTTTTTCGTCAAGTGAGCCATAAACTGTTTGCAACTTGTCGTTGTGTTTTATGGTTACAACTGTGCCTGTTAAATAATTTGATTCCACAGACACCACTTCACCATTTGCAACAGCCACAACTTCAGCCCCTTCAGCACCCTTAATGTCAACAGCCTTATGTGCTTCCCATTGTTTCAAAGTTGCGTTGTATTTGAGAGTTTTGTTGGAATAGTCTTTTATCACTTCGCCGCCTTTCACAGGTTGAACAAAAGTGATTGATGTAGGAGAACTCGTCTGAACATTGCCATTTTTAATGTTCTTTGAACTATTTAAGCTGGTCGCAGAAACCACCGCCACAAGTACAATAGCCAACAAACACATTGATGACGAAACTATCGCTCTTTTGTATCTTTGCCAAAACCCCCTAAAGTCAATTTTTCTCATATTTCCCTCCTTGCCAAAATTGTTGACAGTTTGGAAAATTTTAAACAACTATTTTAAATATTTTTATTCGCCAAAAACCGCTATATTTCGTGCTTTTAGAAATTATATAATTAGTAAGAGCCATATATAAGTGGTGAGCCAAAGATTATTTCTCCATTTGAATAAACGATATGCAAATTCACCTTTTGCCCGTTAGCCCATCTAAATTCACCAAACTCGCTTGCAAAGCCAAAAGTAGCGATTATATCACCCATTTTTTCTGTATGGATATTTCTTAAATTAAGTTCATTTATTATATCTGAATATTTATCCATATCACCTTTTATTTTTCCTTGTTTAAACTTAACATCTTTGTAAAAATTATTATTAGAGAAAACAAAAAGATAATGTCCGTTTTTTACAATATGAGCGGAATGTAGCGATTTTCTCTCGACATTCACATCATCATTTGAACAATCATAAATATAACAAAATTCCACCCCGTCAAACTGGGAAAAATAATCATAAAATCTATCTCTCGCACAAAAGCCAAACATCACAAAGCCAAATAATGCCAAAAGAATTAAATATGTAGCAACTCTAAGCAAAATATTTGTAGAAAACTTCCTCATATCTTCCCTCGCCATGTTTATTGACACTTTGAGGATATTTAATCAATATTTATTACTTTGTTTTTTAAAATAGGCAAAAACTAAAAAGGGCTTCTCACGCATACTATACGTCTTTAAATTATTTCATTATCAACATATTCAGAAATAGATAAAACATATATTGCTTTTGTAGCAAACAGAGTCGCATATTATACCGTCTTTGTAATTATTACAAGTAAATACATTTTCGACCGATTGGTTTTATGAAGTTGGATTTGATAAAAACTTAACACATTTTACTATTCTTAGTCAATATATTAAAAAGCCCGACCGAATGGTCAGGTTTTTTAAATGTATAGTATTTATCAGTGTTTTAGCCGATTTTTGTGTCGCACGATAGGTCGAAAATAAGTTTATTTTTGAGCCTTTGCTTTAATTTCCGCCTTGATTTTTCTTCTTTCACGCACTGGGATAGTCCAATACTCTTTGTTCTTCTCCAGCCTTTTGTCACCGATTGCAATGTCATACACAAGAATAAATGTGCCTTGAAGAATGAAGATATAGTAAGTGAAGAAACGCCAAATCAAGAGCGCCCAAACTTGAACACCAGTTCCAAGCCCAGCGGCGATGAATAGTGAGGAGAAGAAGGTTGTAAATGAAAGGTCAGCTGTTCCTGTTCCCATTGGAATTGGATTGAATGCCGATGACATATCAATCATAACTGCAATGGTTACAATTTCAACCCACATTTCTGGATGCCAGCCAGCAAATGCACTGTAAAGGAAGAAAGGCATACTATAATTTATTGCATAGAACGCAAGTGAGCCAAACAGCGACACGAACAGCACCCATGGCGACCTGCTATATTGTTTTGTTGTGGTCTGCCAAATGTTGACAGTTCGCATAACGCTTCTAAATGATTTTTTGTAATCTTTTATAATTCTGAATTTGCCAATATGAATTTTGCTAAGTAATTTAAGTATTCCAACAACAACGCTTGCCCCAAATCTTTTGTTAAGAGAAATAAGTAAAATTGTTACAATGACCACGGCAAGCACTGCGTATCCAATCCATGTAAAGGTTGTCGCAACGCCGCCCGCCACGGAGGAAATGTTTTGCGTCCCTCCAGTAATTAGGTTTCGCATAAGGAAAAATGTCACCCAGAGGAAGAATATTATTTGAGAAAAAATGTATTTGCCCATTGCAATAGACACGCCCTCGCCAACTTTTATGCCATATTTGGACATATAAAGAATTTGGAAAGGTTGACCGCCTGTGCTAAGAGGAGTTATAACGTCATAAAATCTGCCAAGCCCAGCAACTTTATATCCCAGTCCGGGTCTAAAAACTTTTGTCGTATTGGTTATAAGACAACTTGTTCTTATTTGTTCAAGCAACATTCCCACTGCCACGCAGCCAAACGCCGCAAAAATAAACCACAAATTTGCATTTTGAATTTCTGAAAGCGACTCCAGTGGATTCTGCTCTTTTGAAAGTTGAATCCCAAGAACAATGGCAATGACGGCAATGTTAAGTGCAAAATACAGGAAATTTAATAATTTTTTCTTCTTTTTTGCCTTAGGCGAGTCGTCTTTTTTTGGCAAATTACCATATTCAATGGCTGCTTCCTCACGAGAACTCATAGGATTTTTTGGGGGACTTATTGTGTAAACATCGTTCACAGAAACGCTTGCCCCATAGTTTGCAACAACTCGTGCCAGTTTTCCACGCCTAAAATAGGCTGTTTTTAGTGTAGGAGAAATTTCTCTCCTAGGCTTAGTCTTTGTTTTCGTGGACATCTTATCCTCTTTTATACATATTTCGCTTTTGCGATCTTCTTTTCTCAATATCTATATTACTTTTAAATTTAATGCTACATCACAATTTTTTATAACAATTTTGCCACTTTTTTTAAAAATTTAAGCGAATTTTACTATCTTATAAAGTTGCAAATGACTTGCCGGGAAAATCCGTAGCAAGTCATAGTTTTTTAGATTTCATTAGAACAAATCACTGAAGTTTGCTGTGACATATTCAAGGCTATTTCCGCCCTTAAGAGTTGTCAAAAGGTCTGCTTGATATGTTGTATAATTGTCGCTAGCAACAAGGTCATAGAAATATTCAAAAGTTGTTTCGTTATAGGAAATTGAAGTTTTTACTTCAAGTTTGTCAAACACATTGCTTGTTGTCAGTGAGTCAAGTTCTTCTTTTGTGTTAAAGATATTTTCAAGCGTGCCAGTGCATAAAACAATATGAGCGCCTGTGTAGTTTGAGTCGTTGTTATATGCCATGCCAACAGAGCCTACGCCTTCTTCATAAAGTTCTCTTGAAACTTTTGTAAAGTCTTCCACCATGCTTGAAGTGTTTGTTGCGCCAACAACATAATCAAATTTAGCGTTTATAATTCCGCTATCAACATTATATTTGTAAAGATATTCGTTAAAAGCTTCAACTTTTTCTTCGATTGTGATTTTGGAATTTACTGCTTGTTCAACTCTTGATAGAAGTTCTCTGAATGTAATATAGACCTTTTCGCCATTTTCATCCAAAACATCATAACCTTCTGCGTCACGTTCATATGCTTTTGCTTCATAAATAATGTTGTTTATTGCAGTTTTTCTTTGTGCTTCTGTAAGATATGAAGTATCTGCCTCAATTTCTTTAATCTTATCGCTTTCTTCGGTTGTAAGTTTGATGAGAATATGTGTAACTGTAATCATTTTTTCAGCGTCGCTGTCACCATAATACACATAATTTCCTCTGTTTGAAGTGTTGGCAAGTGATGAAAGGTATGAATTCTTCTTGTCTGTTGCAGTTGATTTTTCATAACTATCTTTTGCCAAGTCATATGCAGTGTAGTTTTTGTTGTAAACTTTTTTGTATTCGTCAACGACTTTAAGCAACATTTCGTCAGTCATAACATAACGGGTTTCACCATCAATGTCAGTTGCCACAAAGCCGCTTCTATTTTTAATAAATTCTTGGAATTTTGTGAGTTTTCTTGATGTGATGTTGCTTGTAACAAGTCTGTCAACTTCTCTTTCAAAAACTGCTTTTGTTGTCATATCGCTGTAGCCATAGTTCTTTTGAGAAGATTTAAGAGCAGAAATATATTTTGTCCAAACAAGTTTTTTGTAATCGTTTTTGTTAGCACGAATACGGGTTTGATAATTGTAAGTTTTAGCATATTCACGAGCAAGGGTTTCAGAAGTCAAATTGTCTGCAATATCTGGATGTTCAATAGTTTTTTCTTCTTTAACTTTAACAACTTTGCCGTCATCTGTTTTTTCAAACTTTGTTTCATATTGTGATTGTGGAGAATAAGTTACAGAACCTTTGTCCTCTTCATCAAACTCAGAAACAGTAAGTCCAAGTTCCTTTCTTGCTTCCGTCCTATAAATTGCAAGAGTGCTGTCAATATATTCCCAAACTTCGCCAACGATATGTTGATAATCTTCTGCGTCAAGTTCCAAGTCTGCGTAAGTTGCGTCATAGTTCTCGTCACTTGGGTCAAGTTTAGATTTTGCAACAAGGTCATCAATATTTTTTAGCAAGAACTTTTGGTCAACAAGGTCAGAAGCCGTTTGCTTCAAAGCCCCTTCTCTTGAAAGCCCGCCATATTGCGAAGATGTGTAATAATATCCCCATGAATTGTAAGCGGTTATAAGTTCTTCCCTAGTTATTGACACGCTGCCACAAGTTGCCACAGTGGATGACAATGCAGCATAATTGTTTGTGTCAAAAAGGTTGCAGCCTGTGAGAAGGACACAAATTGATGCAAATATAAATACAAATAAAGTAGCAAGTTTCTTTTTCACAATAAAATTCTCCAATATAAATTGCCTATAAGACAAGAACTATTATATATCATTCTAAAACTAAAAGCAATCTTTTATTCAAAACTTTTTATCTCTCACCCGCAATTTTTGCCAAGAATAGCAAAATCTATTACACAAATTATGCTTGTTCCGTCACTTTGCCACAATTTTGCAAAAATTTGATAAGAATTTTTTGACTTTCCTCAACATTATTTCCTCTTTTAAGCGTAATAATTGCCTTTGTGTCGCCTTGAACAAAGTCGGCATGAGGGGCAGATAAATATTTTGCAAGGTCATTTTGAATGTCGTCATAAAACACAACTTGTGAAGCGAAGTTGTTAAGCGTAATTCTTCTTATGCCAATTTTTTGAGCAAGATTTTTGATAAGCCCCACAGTGCAGAGTTGTTTGACGGAGTTTGGAACAACGCCATAAGCATTTGAAATTTCTTCCAAAAGGTCGTTATATTCTTTCTCGCTTGAAAGCCTGCTGATTTTTGAATAAAGTGAAATTCTAGACTCGTTTGACGGAATAAAGCTTTCTGGCACAAAGGCTTGAAGTGAGATGTCAATTTTAACTTCTCTTAATTCTTCAACTTGTTCACCTTTAAGTTCGCCCACTGCCTCACGAAGAAGTTTTACAAACATATCATATCCCACTTGTTGCATATGTCCGTGTTGCGTTCTGCCCAAAATATCTCCCGCACCTCTTATTTCGAGGTCACGAATGGCAATTTTGCTGCCACTGCCAAAGTCACTAAATTCCACCAAAGCGTCAAGTCTTTTGTATGCGTCTTGTGACAAAATTTTGTTGCTAGCAAAACTGAAATAAGCATATGCTTCAATGTCGCTTCGCCCAATTCTGCCACGCAGTTGATAGAGTTGACTTAACCCCAATTTGTCACTATCCACAACAAAAAGGGTGTTTGCCATTGGAAGGTCAATGCCGTTTTCAATAAGCACCGTGCTAATTAAAATTTGAGTGTTGTGCGAATATAGGTCATAAATTGCTTGTTCAAGTTCTTTGCTTGACATTTGTCCATGTGCAAAGCCAATTTTTGCTTCTGGAAGAAGATTTTGCACATGACGATAGAAGTTTGTAATCGTTTCCACCCTGTTATAAACAATAAGCACTTGCCCGCCACGAGCCAGTTCTTTTTCGCAAGCGGAAACAAGCAAGTTGTCCGAATAGTCAATCACAGCAGTTTGTATCATCTTCCTTCGCTTTGGTGGAGAGTTTAAGTAGCTTACATCTCTTATGCCACTGAGTGACATATAAAGCGTTCTTGGGATAGGAGTCGCAGAAAGTGTCAAAACATCAACATTTTTCTTAATATTTTTTAGTTTGTCCTTGTCTTCGACCCCAAATCTTTGCTCTTCATCAATGACAAGAAGCCCCAAATCCTTAAACTTAACATCTTTGCTAAGAAGCCTGTGCGTGCCACAAATAAGGTCTATTTTGCCGTCTGCCAAGTCACGCAAAATTTGTTCTTGTTCTTTTTTGGTCTTAAATCTGTTTAAAACCGCCACCCGCACCATAAAGTCTTTCATTCTGGAAGTTGCCGTTGCAAAATGTTGCTCACTCAAAATAGTAGTTGGGCAAACAAAAGCCACTTGCTTTCCCTCTTGAATGGCCTTAAACGCCGCAACAAGAGCCACTTCTGTTTTGCCAAAACCCACATCGCCGCAAATAAGCCTGTCCATAATTTGCCCCGTTTCCATATCGTGCTTTATGTCCGAAATTGCAAGAAGTTGGTCGGGCGTGTAGTCATATTGAAAAGCGTCTTCAAACTCTTTTTGAAGATAACTGTCTTTTGGATAAACATATCCCTTCGAGTTCATTCTCTCGGAATAAACTTTAAGCAAATCAAATGTTGCTTTCTTAATTGACGACTTAACTTTTTGTTTTATCTTAAAAAACTCTGTCCCGCCAATTTTGTTGCACTTTGGCTCCGCTTCCCCCACAAAGCCGCTAAGCATGTCTGCATTTTCACTTGGCAAATAAAGCAAATCGCCGTCCTTATACCCAATTATAATATAATCTCGCTCAGCACTTGAAATTTTCATTCGCTTTATGCCAACGCATTTCCCCACGCCATGCACTTCATGAACAACATATTCGCCCACTTTTGGCAAAAACTTTGGCGCATTTTCAACAATCTTATTTTGTTTTACAACTTGATGTCCGACCAAATCTTTTGACCCTAAAACAAATAGCCTCTCCATTTCAAAATTTGCTGAAAGCCAAATATTTTCGTTTAGAAAAAATACTCCCTCACCCAAAGCCTCGTCAAGTTTTTTTATCTCAAAGCAAGGCAGCGAAACTTCCTCAAATAGTCCCCGCAGTCTGTTTCTTGTAGCGGAATCTTTTGTGGCGATTACAATACTCCAATGATTTTTCACAAGGTTTAAAACATTTGCCCTAAGGTCAATAAACTTGCCCACATATCTTGTAACAGCCGGACAAACAAAGTTCTCAATTCTCTCACTTTCAAAAATTTTATTTTGCGACACAAGCCTGGAAAAGGCCACTCGCCTAAAATTACTTGCTTTTGCTAAGACATCTTTTTTGTCAAAATAAAACTCCATTTGCTTTGGCAAAAATTCACCCTTTAGGGATAAGTCCAAAAAGGAGTTTGTGTTTTCGTCCCCCACAACAGAAATTCTATCCATAATAAGTTTTGGCTCGTCAAAAAATATTGTTGCGTCTTGTGGAAGATAGTCAAAAACGCTTGCTCCAAAATATTTTGCAAAAGGAAGAAAAAATGTGCTTGAAACATTAAGCCCTGTGTCAAACGCCTCAAGTTGTGCATTTGTCACTTCACTTAGTCTAAGCATGCTGCTATCGGACAATTTTAGCCTTGCCATATCCTTTGTAACTTGTGAAGATATGTCTTCAAAATAGTCTTTATCCACAAGCGAGCAAAAGCCAATTTCCACCTTGCTTTGAGGTTTAAGCAACTTAAAAGTCACCGGGTCAAATTGATTTATCTCTTCAATTTCATTGTCAAAAAAACTTAACCTACATGCCGTGTCGCTCCCCAATGGAAAAATGTCCACAATGTCGCCTCGCACGGCAAACTCACTTTCCGATGACACCATTTCGGCTCTGACATAACCCATTTTGCAAAGCATTTTTATAAGGTCGTCAATCTCAATTTCTTGACCTTTTTTAAGTTTTAAAATATGTTCCAAAACATATTGTTTTTGGGGCAATTTTTGAAACAAAAAATCCGATGTCACAACGATATTATCAAACCCTCCTGTTGCGAGAATTCTTAAATTGTTGCAAAAATCTTTGAAATTTTGAGAGTTTCTTTCGGCAAAAGAAATTATTTGAGGAAGTTTTCCAGCAAAGCTTACAACCCTCCCTCCTAAGGCTTTAAGATTTAAAACAAAATTGTCCATTGCATCACGATTTGACACAACAATTAAATTTTTCCCGCCAAAAAGATAAGGCAAAAGTGTTTTTTCACCGTCATTCAATCCACTTATTGTGGCAGTTTTATACTCCTTTATTCCCGCAATCTTTGCCTTTAATCTTTCCATTTTATTCCCCAAAACATCACATGCAGTGTTTTATTTTTCTCTTGTAATTACTTTCTTTAATTCAATTCATTTGCTAATTTTTTGAAGAAGTTGCAAAACTCAAAAATTTTTCAATTCCTTCGTCAATGGCAGTGTTTATTTTGCTCATACTCTCTTCGTCAATTTTGCTTAAAACATAATCTTTCAAATCCATGCTCTTGTCGTTTCCAGCACCAATTTTTATTCTCCTAAAGCCTTCACTGCCTAGTTCCCAAACTATGTTTTTAAGTCCATTATGTGTGCCACCGCTTCCATGTTCTTTAAATCTCGCCACACCTTTTTCAAGGTCAATGTCGTCACAAAAAACAAAAATATCTTCGGGCGAAACTTTGTAGAATTTTGCAAAACTTTTCACCGCTTGTCCAGACAAATTCATGTATGTAAGCGGCTTAACAATAAGGACAATTTCATTTCCCAATTTTCCCGAGCCATAAAGCGAATTAAACTTGCCTTTATTGACACTTATGCCAAGCCTTCCCGCTAGTCTGTCCACCGCCATAAAGCCAATGTTATGATATGTCCCCTCATATTCTTTCCCAGGGTTTCCTAGCCCAACAACAATTTTCATTTTTTTCCTTCCTTTTTTTAATTTTCTAATCAGAAATCATTGAAATGAATGGTCCCAATTTTGTAGATTTCTTTAACTTTGCGTTTTTCAAATAGCAAGACAAAATGTCACAATTTTCACCAATCAATGAATTTGAAATTATATTATTTTCATGCAAAACTGTTCCCGTTTTTACAAGGCTGTGACCTTTTATAACATTGCCGCCAAAGATTGTAACGCACTTTTCTATTTGGGCAACAAAGTCAATGTAAGTTGAATGTGGGAACAAGATGTTCACACCTTTTCTTTGCAAGTCAGATACAATTCTATCTCGCAAAACCTCCCTTGCCACGGACAATGTTTTGTTATCGAAAACGGCATAAAAACTTTCTTTTGGGAAGAAGTTTGCTTCGCTTGTAATTTCAAATTTATTTTGCCTTGCCGACTTAACTTTAAACACTCCCCCTCGTGGCAATTTGCAATAATCAAGCGACTTTGTTGTGGCATATTCCACAGCGTCATTTACTTGTGTGCATTGCAAAAGTGGAGTGTCTGCATATAGGACAACAATATAGTCGTCCTTGTCCTTTGCAAAAGGCAATGCAACATCCAATATGTTTTGATTTTTCATAATTTTTGCCACATGGACTCTGCTTTTTTCAAAATCTCTACACGCCACATCTCTCACCCATTCAAGGCTTGTAAGTCCCATTAAATCTTGCTTTTCAATTTCCAAAAACTTTTCCGTTTCAAGAATAACAACTCTAACATTATGTTCCTTTGGAGCCTCGAATTCGAACTCCGTCAAAACATCACTTTCAAGCACAAATTCTTCCATTTTCTCCCCCATTCTTACAAGATATATTTTCCCGTTTTTGTAATAAGTTTACACCCCGAACAAAATGAATTTTTTGCAAATTGCAACAATTCATCTTCACTCACCTCGTCCCCCAAAACAAGCACACTTTCTGTTTTTGCTCGGATAATTGCCAAAACTATATTGCCCTTTGAACTTGTCACAACGCAAGGATAAATTTCCCCGTCAATTTTACATTCCCTTTGGACGATATTTGATGAATTTTTTTTAATTTTATCCACAATATTATCTTTAATTGTGGACAAGTTTTGTGGCAAAAGTTCAGCAAAATTTCCTATAAGTTTTATCAACTTATTTCGCTTTCTTGCTTGTGTAAAGAACTTCTGCAAAAGGGCTTCGCACTCGTCTGCCATAACGCCGCCTCTGACAGTGGACAAATGTTCAAAATCTGGGTCGGAAAAGAAGTTATGTTTGCTGCCTGCACAGCCATAATTTTTATCCTTTGCCCCGAAAACTACATCCTTTAGTCTTGCCCCAGAAATTGCCCCCGCACACATTGGACAAGGCTCAAGTGTAACATAAATTTCACAACCGTCAAGACGAAATGATTTTAGTTTTTTGCAGGCTTTGTCAATCGCCAAAATTTCCGCATGATAAAGAGCGTTTTGCTTGGCTTCTCGCATATTTCTTGCACGAGCGACTACTTGACCATTTTTGACAATCACCGCCCCCACTGGCACCTCACCTTCCTCATATGCCTTTTGTGCCTCTTTCAGAGCCATTTTCATAAACTTTATGTCCATGCAAATATTTTATCACACAAAAAAGATATAATCAAGTTTTGGTGACAACAGTTGCAAAAAATTATTTCCCATTATTCAAATATTTTAACATTTTGGGGACGATGTCCTTGTTTTGCATAAAAATTTCTTCCAAAACATCAAGCCCCAAGGGGTGTGGCAAATTGTCATTTCCGACTTCAATAGTGAATGACGGAATATCAAGTTTTTCAATGCAAAAATCTTTGAACCCGCCACAACTATTTTTTGTTTTATATGGCTTGTATCCCGTCTCAGATGTTATAATTTCAAGCATTTTTTTATCTATTTTTCTTTGTTTTTTGCCTTCAAATCCAAAATAAACAACCTCGCCTTTTGAGTGATAACTTATCGTTACATCTGGTGAAAACTTTTCCACTAAATTGGCGAGTGCCTTCGTTTCACTCTCGCTGGACGGAACGCTTCCAAGATAATTTTCACTTGTCGGAAAGCCAAAAAAATTTCTTTTCCCGCCGCCCCAATGTGCGTCAAAATTAACATTTATATCTACGCCACGCCCGTTGCATTTTATAAGTTTTTGGTCGCAGTTTTTTAGTATTTCTTTGCAAATTCCTCTATATTTCCTTCTCAAACACTTTTCACCACAAAGGCACAGTTTTACTCCATCTGGGTTTGAAAGTGGACAAACAATCACAGTTCCCAAAAGTGGCATGACAGACAAATATCGGCATAGTTTTAGAAGATAAAATGTTGTGACAAATTCCCTTGCATGAGTTGCCCCTTGAACTAAAATTTTCTTTTTCCCACTTCCGAATTTAAATGCCCAAAGCTTTTCTCCCCATTCACTTTTCCCATAGCAAAAATAATTGCCGTGCTTTTTAAGTTCGGCAATTTCTGATTGTATTTTTTTCCACAATTTTTCCATAGAATTTTTTATGAAAAAACGAAAACATTTGACACAAAACTATTTGTGATAGGAACTTCCATTTAAAATTGAAAACGCTCTATACACTTGTTCTTCAAGCACAATGCGAGCCAAGTGATGAGGAAGGGTCATTTTTGAAAAAGAAACAAGAGTTGCTCCAGCTTTTGCCTTGTTTGAAAGCCCATGCGAACTGCCAATTAAAAATGTTACAACTCCTGCTTCGTCAAGATGTTTTTTAAGAAGGCGAGAAAAATCTTCGCTTGAATACTCTTTCCCCTCAACTGCACAAACGATAATTTTTCCCTTAAGCGCTGGCAGATATTTTTCATACTCTCTATCAAGTGCCTTTTCAATTTCGCCCGCAGACGGATTTTGTGGCAATTTTTCTTCCACAAATTCCACAATTTTCACTTCGCAAAATTTCTGCAAGCGTTTTAGATATTCCTCTTGAGCGGCGATGAAATATTTTTCTTTAAGCGTTCCCGTGCAGACAATGTTTAGCTTGAACATTACAAAATCCCCCACGCAAACGTTGATATGGTGACTAAAATTCCAAGTACAAAACATGAAGCGAGACAAACTTTTTCAAAGGCGCTAGATTTAACTGGCTTTTGTTCTAGGTCTGTGAAAATCATACTCTCAAGCCCCTTGATGTTGTATTCATTCATAAGTCTGTTCAAAAAGTGTAGGTTCAAAAGATTGCTGTTCCCGCCAAACGATTGTGGGAATGATGAAATCTCAGTGTTCATTGCTTGAATTTCGCTTAACATTTTTTGCACCTTTTTAATTCTTGTTTCTTTAAGCAAAACAACAAACAAATAAATTATAAGTCCCAAAATTACAGTGAGTGACAACACGACCGACACAAGATGTCCAATTATGCTTGACCCGCCAAAGAGGAAGCCATAAACAAACTCATTGAATTTGCTTCCCACCCAGTTGTTTGCTCGGGCGAATGTGAAATATGTGCTTAAAAAGTTGTTCATAAAGTGAATAATCATTCCTGGCACAATGCTGCGGCTTATAACAACTGAAAGTGCAATGATAAACCCAAGGACGGTTGCATAGAAAAATTGAGAAATGTTCATGTGCATAAGCCCAAAGAAAATTGACGACAAAACAACTGCTTTAGCCATTCCCATGGACGAAAGTCCCTTGAGCAAAAGCCCACGATGAGTTGTTTCTTCGCAAATTGCAGGAAGAACTGCCACAAGCAAAATTTGAAGCAAAAACGCACCCACAGAATAATTACCACCCGTTGAATATGAATAACTTGGGATATCCTCATAGCCGCAGAAATGGATAACTGAACTGAAGAAAGAAGCGATAAATAAGTTCAAAAAATAACATAAAAAGCCCAAAATTATGCAAATAAATATGGATTTTACACTGATTGTATTGTAGCCAAATTCACTTAGCGTTTGTTTTGGTGACTGTTTGCGAAGATTTGAAAACATCAAAACTGGAAGCAAAAACATAACCCCAACTTGCACTAAAACATTCATTCCAATATCAAAAAACTTGAGTGCAACTTCTGACTCAATTCTTACATACAAAAAAGATAATCTAATCAAAATGAACATCGTCAGCAAGACAAAATATGTTAATGCCGTTGACATAAGTAGCGAGTGTTTCTTCTTCATTTTTCCTCCGATAAGTGTAAGATATTATATCCTAAAATGAATTTAAAATCCACATAAGCATGGCAACTGCCACACTTACAGATAACAAGATAATTCCTAAAGTGTTGTCGTCATGCGGAGTTTGTGAATTATCTTTTATCATTTTTTCATCTTTCAAGGTCTTATTTTCTTTTGTTTCAAATTTTATTATTTCTTCATCAGATAATTCATATAATTCGCATGATTGCTGATTTGTAGCGATTATCTCTTGCCAAGAAAGTTGTTCTTTATTATCTATATTCTGGGTTTGTTTTTTGTTTCTTTCTCTTAGAAGATAGAAAAGTAGCGCAACAATCCACAACGCCAAAACAAACAGAGCGAGCGAAATTAAAACCTCTTTTGTTCCCCAAGTTGCAAATGTGAAAGATGTGTTTGGAAATACATACGCAAGGAAAACAACCAGAAAATTGTTTGTGAAGTGGAATATCATACTATATATGACAGAACCCGTAAAATACACAAGAGTTGCAAGCACAACACCTAACACAAATTGGTGCAAAGTTTGATAAATTGACATATGCATTAAAGCAAAGAGTGTTGCACTGAGAAGTATTGCCCATGGCGCTTTAAGTTTGCTTTTAAGACCATTGAAAATTAAGCCACGGAACAAAAGTTCCTCGCACACTGCAGGCAAAATGGCAAGTAGAAAAACGGCAATCAAAAACTGTCCGAAATTATCAAGTGGCACTGCAAGTTCTGAGGCGTCTTTTGCAAAAGTGGAAAATAAATGCGTAAACATTTCTGATGAGTTCATACTGCCAAAGAAAAGAATTGCTGCACCCAAAATTGTTCCAACTATTATCAAAGCATTTGGCTTGCATTTAATTCTGCTTGCGACAAAGAATTCTTTTTTATATTTTTTGTTACATATTAAAAATACAAGCAAGAATGATAATTCTGATAGGATAATATTAAGATATGTCACCCATGGGAGTGATAAGATGTCGTTTGCCGAATCGGGTTGGGTTGCAATGGCACCCGCCGTTGCAGCAAGCACAATTATGGTCAAAAGAATTGACGCACAAAAATAGCCCACAATGGCAAAGACATATGCCACAGAAGCGTTGTTAAAATTCCAATTTCTCTTTTCAATTTGTTTCATAATATAATATTAACACACACCGTCATTTATTGCAAACTTTATGGGCAAAAAAATTAAAGTGTAAACACTGTGCCGACTTTGTTCTGATAAGCCACATCGACACAGACGTTTTTCCCCTCCTCTATGCCTTTTGATTTAAGATAATTCTTGATTGTTGTGTATGCCAAAATTGGGGTGTTGTTTTCCTCACTTAAATGCGAAAGCACCACTTGTTTTACGCCCGTTGGCACAAGTTGAGCGATTGTTTTTGCACATGAAGCATTGGACAAATGCCCATGGTCACCCAGGATTCTCTTTTTTGTTTTGGCGGGATACTTTGGGTTTTGCAGAAGCAAATTTTCATCATGATTGCTTTCCAAAAACAAAATGTCACTGCCTGCAAGGCTTTTTAGCGTGCTGTCTGACACAAAACCCAAGTCTGTGGCGTAACTTACTTTTCTGCCACCAAAATACAAACTGTAACCCACACAAAAATGGCTGTCGTGTGGGAGCACAAAACAAGACACTGTGATGTCTTTTATAAAAAAATCGCTGGACGAAAACCACTCAATTTGCCCGTAAGGAAGATTTGACACCCCCGACAGACAAAAGTCCTTTACAAAGGAAGGAATATAGACTTTTGTGTTTCTATGTTTTTTCAAAAAAAATTTTATGCCACCAATGTGGTCTGTGTGTTCGTGCGTTAGCAAAATAGCGTCAATAGTTGCTGGGTCAACGTCAATAGTTTTTAGCCTTGATTCAATGTTTGTAAGCGACAACCCATCGTCAATCAAAATTCTTGTTTCTGCCGACTCCACAAACACGCTATTCCCTTTGCTTCCGCTTGAAAGGCTAGCCGTTCTCATAATTTCTCCATTTACGGCTATATTTTAGCACAAACTCCCTCATTTCGTCAAAAACAAAATTTGTAAATTCCAAAATTTATTTGCACTGCTGCAAAATGACTTTGCCTTGCGTCCAAGAATTGAAGAAAGTTTGCATATCTCTTTTGGTCACAATTTCAAAAGCGGAAATCATGTCTTCTGGTGTTGCAATTTTGAACTCATTTTGCTTAAAATATTGTTTTAAAGCCTTCAAAAAGTTCTTTTCGCCCACATTTTCTTCAAGATTGTCAAAGAACAACACTCCCTCAACATAGGTTATGTAGGTGTATTCCATGTCACTTGCAAAGTCATTGACGTTGCGGCTCATGGAGCAATCAAACTTGCCATAGACGCTTTTGCAAATGTCGGAAAAGAGCAAGAAACTTGACAGTGAAGCGTTAAGACTTTCTCTTGTGTCTTTTGGATATTTTGCACTGTTGTGTCTATAAAATAATAGTGTTGAGAATTCCGTCAATCCTTCGTCCATCCACGCATATTCGCAAGCGTTGCTGCCGACCAAGTTATACCACCATTGATGAGCCGTTTCGTGGACGATTACATTTACATAATCTTCGTGGGTTTCATAGGCGTCAGAGATATAAACCAAGTTTGGATATTCCATTCCACCGTGGACAAAGTTTGTTTTGACGATTGAATAACTTTCATATGGATATTCGCCAAATAGGTTGTTAAATGTTGCAATGGCGTCAACGCCCGCTTGCAAACTATCTTGGGCTTTTTCATCGTCATAATAATAGTATTTTACTGTAGTTTTGCCTATTTTTTGGCTGATAACTGTAAACTTTTTGCTCAAAACAAAGCCAAAATCTCTGACAGCAGAGGCGGAAATGTTTGTTGTGGTTTTGCCGTTGTTTGTCGTCTGTGATTGCTGATTGCCCGTTGAAGCAAGGGTGAAGCCACTGTCATGAGTTATTGACACAGAATAATTTGCCATATCGCTATAGAATGGGTCACCATTTGCACCATAGTTATCTCGTTTAAAGTCGCCTTGCTCATATTTCGCAACGACGGGATAGAAGTTGCCAAAGTTATATGTGTTTTCGCCATAGCCATAGCGGTGATTGCAATTCGGAAGAAGTGAGGCAAATTCAATTTGGATAGTTACGTTGTCGTTTGGGAAAAGTTCTTCGGAAAGTGGCACATCAAGCATGTTTTTATCGTTTCCGCCGATGTTCACTTGCACATTCTGTCCGTTTACAGCCACTGACTTTATGTCAATTTTGCCTTCGGAAAAGCCATTTGGATATGCTTTTTCTTGTGTTAGAGTGCTAACGGGTCTATATTTAGCGTCACTCCTAAAAGCGTTTGGATAGAGGTGAAATTCAAGCGTTTTGAGTGTTGTGTCAGTTGGGTTTTTGTAGTTTAATGTTTCATGTCCAGAAAGAGTTTTTGAACTGTCATCAAAGTCAAGGGTTAAAGAATAAGAAGAAAGATTTTTACTTGCTTCCTCAATAGATGTTCCCTTTTTGCAGCCAGTTAAAACAAGGCAGACACCAAGCAAGGTCGCAAGGCACAAAATTATGGATAAAAACTTTTTTACAAATTGATTTCTTTTCATATTGTTATGTTTATGAGGACAACCCCTAAAAATATGAAAAAAATCCCCGCCAAAGGCGAGGAAGTTGTTATCCTTGAATTAAAGTTATGGAATAAAGTGCCAAGGCACAAATTGCCAATATACAAAATGGGATAAAGATAAAAAGTGACCTTTTGCACGCAAATGCTAGACCGCACATTGTGATTGTTAGAATAACGGCATATTCCTTTATGCTAAGCAAGGTGTTGTAAAAATTTTCTGGCAAAATTGCCACTGGAAGTGCTTGATTTATATAAATAAGCCCCAGCAAAATTATGGTCAAAAATGCCATTATTTGCCCCAAAATTGAGAATAATTTTGAGAAATTTCTTAACACAATCATTTTTCACCTCGTGATAAAGTAGTTTATGCTATTTTAAAATTTTCTTTGAAAGAAGTGCCGTGACGCTGTCTAGTCTTGATACAATTTCTTCTTTCCCCAAAAGTTGCATAAGGAAATATAGGTCTGGAGTGTTGCGTTTTGTTGTAAGTGCCACACGGATAATTCCGCTTAGGTCTGCAACGCTGCCACGATAGTTTTCTGGATTTTGACGATAGTCTTTCATATTATCGGCAAAGCCAAGTGGAGCGCAAAGCGATTTTATTTTGTCAAACCATGTTTGTTTGTCGTCTGATAGGTCAAAGACTTTTTTGTAGGATTTGAGTGCCGAGATTATTTCTTCTGGCGTAAACTTGCTGTCAAAGTCATAGTCGCATAGTTCCTTGTCTTTTAAAGAATAGAACATATAACTATAAAGACTTTCCACTTCGCTCCATTTTGAGATGTCTTTTCTTGGATTTTTGCCTTCTCTGTCTATGGAGAAAAGTTTTATGCAAAAGTCTTTCATGTTTAAGATTTTTTCATAGAAACTATTGTCATATTTTTCTGCCCATGCAAGAAGTGAGTTGTAAATTTCTTGAGCGGAAAGACGGCTTATAACTTGCTTTGAGCAATCGTCGAGTTTTTGGAAGTCAAACATTGGGTTGTTTGAACCTATTTTTGAAACTTTGAATGGGAATTCATAATATGATTTGTCTGGATTTGCTCGGCGGAAGTCCTCGAAGTCGCTGTTTATAAGGTTGAGCAAGTATTCCATAACGCTGCCAACTGGATAACCTTGCTCCACAAAATATCTGGCGTCTGCTTCGTTGTCTTTTCGTTTGCTAACTTTGCGTTTGTTGCCGTTGTTGTCAATTTTGGAGATAACTGGGGTGTGGGCATATTTTGGAGGTTTTAGTCCAAAGGCACGGAAAAGTTCTAGGTGAGCGGAAAGTGAAGGATACCATTCCTCACCTCTAACGACCAAAGTTGTTCCCATAAGTGTGTCGTCAACCACATGAGCCAAAGAGTAAGGTGGAATTTTGTTGCTTTTTAAAATAACAATGTCCTTTGTGTTTTCTCTAATTTCTCTTTCGCCTTTAATTTCGTCTTTAAACTTAAATTTTCTATCAGCATTTCCTTCGCTTTTGAGTCTTATTGCAAATGGCATGCCAAGTCTTAGGTTATGCTCAATTTGCTCCATTGAAAGTTCTCTGCAAGGGTCTTTGCCGTCAATATCGTCTGACTCGGCAAGTTCTTCTTCTCGTCTTTTAAGCACGTCTTCTTTGTTCCCTGACACTTGACAAAAGCAAGGATATGCTTTGCCTATTGACACAAGGTGCTTTGCAAATGCCATATAAATTCGCTGTCTTTTGCTTTGGACATAGTCGCCATATTCACCCACTTGTGGTTCGCTGTCGCCTCTGTAGCCTTCGTCTGGCTTAAGTCCAAAATAACTTAACATATTGTAGGCAATGTCGCCTGCATTTTGCACCTCACGCTTGCAATCGGTGTCTTCAAGTCGCATAAAGAACACTCCACCTGAGTGATAGGCAATAAGCTTGTTTATAAATGCTTGATAAACTGTTCCAATGTGCAAAAAACCCGTTGGGCTTGGAGCAACACGAGTGACTTGCGCCCCTTGTGGGAGAATTCTCTTTGGATAGCAAGCAAAGCACTCGTCAACTGTTGGCAAGTCTTCTGGGAAAAGCATATTTGCTAATTTTATATAGTCCATAATTTTGTCCTTTTAGTTGTTGATATTTGACACAACTTTTAGCAGTCCGTTGTAAGCACCGTCAAATCTTGTATTCATAAAGTTTTCAATAACCTTGATGTTTGATTGTTGAAGTGAAGTGAGTGTTGACACATAGGCACTTCTATCGTCTTCTGTTTTGTAACTTAAATATTCCCTAACATTTACATTTGCATACGCATTTCGCATAAGGGCATATTCTCTATCAAATTTTGACTTGTTTTGCAAGAGGTTTAAAAGATAATTTTGCGTGTCGGCAAGATATGCTGATGGAATTCTGGTCATGACGTCACGACTGTTTTTAAGAAGATTTAGGGTAGTTACTGTGAGTGAACAAACGTCGCTAACTGTGTCTGTTTCATTGTACCAAGAAAGCACTTCGCCATATGGCAATTCATAAGTTTGATTTAACACTTCATATTCAAAAGATACTTTGGCGAGCGAACATAATTTTATCCACACCATGTTTCTGACTGAATCGTTTGAAAGGTTGCTTGTGGAAGAAAAGTCTAGTGGGTGGTGGGCAAGATAAATGGAAGAATATGTCAAGGTGAAGTTAATTGAATTTTGCACGACTGTGTTGTATGTTCCAACAAGTTCTTTGTAATGCAGATTGCCACTGCTTTGTTCAAAAACTTCAATTTCTTCACGAAGGGTATTAAGGGAATTTAAGAGTGACTCAAGTGAAGTGTAAATTTCGCCACATTCTTTGTTTGAAAAGCCGTTTGCGTCTGTTACAAGTTTGCCATTTTGTCTTTTTGCCAAGTCAAACACAAATCCGCTGGTGCTTGTTAAATATTTCTCATAAACAAGTGGAAAAATGTATGCTTTGTCACCGTCTATTTCACTGCCTGCTGGGACAACTTTGGATGAATCAACAGAAACGGACAAAAAGTCGTCTGCCACATAACTTGTTTTCACTGTATCAAAAAGCGAATTAACCTCAATCACGGTCTTTCCGCCACCACACCCAGTGAATAGTCCAACACCCAATAGGCACATCATTATTAACATAAATGATAGAAATTTTTTCAAGAGAGTTCTCCTTTATTTAGCATTTTACAAGCCGTTGCGAATTATTTGATTTACAAGATAAGAATATGCTTTTTCAGATTTTGCCTTTTTCTCGCCAATTAAACTTGCTGTGTAATTTTCATAATCTTTTGCCCAAGAATAGGTGTCAAGCGAGTTGATGTTACTCACAAAGTTTTTGAAATCTGTGGAAGCAACTTCTTGATTTGATGAGAAACTTTGAGAGTTATTGACATAGTTTTCATAGTTTTTTATGTCTTGATTGTTTGTGCTATAAATATCAAGCCATTCGTCCCTGCTTGTGCCACGAAATACATTTATTATTGCCTTTTGGGCAAGTCCAGCGGATATAACTGGCGACTGTGCTTCAAAAGTCATTTCTCCTTCAAAAGCATATTTTGACACAATGTCGTGAAGGGATAGCAGAAGGCTTGTAAGTTTGTTGTAGCAGACAATGTATGTTGAAACAAGATTTCCTTCCTTGCTTTCCATAATTGCAACTGCCGTTTGACTTCCGCCTTGCGCACGTGCATTGGAGAAGGCTTCCATATATGTGTCATAACTTGTAAGTGTTGCATAATAGGCGGAGATGAAGTCATCAAAACACTTTTCTGCATTATCTTGTTCGCCTTTTGTAACTTCTGGCAAAACGGACATATAGTCAAGATATGTTTTGCAGCCCGAAAGGCCCTGTGACACAGCGGAATTTACAAGTGACATATATTTGTCATCTGCCCCGCCATATTTATAAAGCACGTTCGTTCTGAACTTATCAAGCGAGCCGTCAAAGTTTTCTTTTTCTATGCCAGTTGAAATGTAGTCATACGCTTCATATGCAATATTTCTGTTTTTCAAAATTGCGACGCCAGCAAAGATTAGTATCCCAGTTAGCGACACAATCATTGTTATTCTTAACAAAACTGTCCAAAATTTTTTCATATATATAGTTTATCATTATATAAAAAACCTGTCAATCGCAATCGGGCAGAAAATGTGCCACAAAAGCCTTTATCTTTTGCAAAGCATTTGATATAATTTATCTGTATCGGAGGAAATTATGGAACAAATCTTGCTTTTTGCAATTTTAGGGGTGAGTGTCTTAAGTGTCATATTATCAATTATTGCCATAAAACGCTCAAAGCCTCAAAATTTTGGATTGCTCAACATTGTGGAGGAAACAAAAAAACAAAACGAAAACTTGGAACACGTTTTGAAAAATCTTTTTGAAAATTTGTCGTCAAATTCCAAGCAGTTTAATGACTTTTTGCTAAAGGCCATTGGCGAATATAACAATGGTGTATCAAACTATCTAGCAAACCTTGCACAAAATCAAAATCAACAATTAGGTCAAGTGGAAAAAAGGCTTAATGACATCTTGAAAGACAACGACCAGAAGTTGAATAGAATTTCGGACATTATTTCTCAAAATCTTAACTCCCTTCAAGAACGCAATGAAGCAAAACTTGAACAAATGCGACAGACGGTTGACGAAAAGCTATCTTCCACACTTGAAAAGCGACTTGGCGAATCGGTGAAGATTATAACCCAAGGGTTGGACACTGTTTCAAAGGGCATTGGCGAAATGCAAAGCCTTGCAACTGGGGTTGGCGACTTGAAGAGAGTTCTTACAAATGTCAAAACTCGTGGTGGCTGGGGTGAAGTGCAACTTTCTAGCCTTCTTGAGCAAATCTTCTCAAAAGCACAATACAAAGAGCAAGTTCAAATTAAAAAGAACTCGTCAGAACGTGTGGACTTTGCTGTTGTTCTTCCTGGCAAAAATGACGGCGAGTTGCTGCTGCCTATTGACGCAAAATTCCCAATGGAAGACTACTCAAGACTTTGCAGTGCAAGCGAACAAAACAATTTGCAAGAAGTGGAAATTCAATCAAGAAATCTTGAACAACGCATAAAAGACGAAGCAAAATCTATTGCAGAAAAATACATTTGCCCACCACAAACAACAGACTTTGCCGTTATGTATTTGCCAGTTGAGGGGCTGTATGCTGAAGTTATAAGAAAGCCTGCCCTTTGCGAAACATTGCAACACAAATACAAAGTTATGGTCTGCGGTCCAACCACTCTCACTGCCCTTTTAAACAGCCTTCAAATGGGCTTTAAGACGCTTGCTATTGAAAAGCGAAGCAGTGAAATTTGGAATACTCTTAGCGTATTTAAAATGGAATTTACTAAGTTTGTTGACCTGCTTTCAAAAACTCAAAAGAAAATTGACGAAGCGTCTGACACCCTTGAATTTGCAACCAAAAAGACAAGGACAATTCAAAAGAAACTTAAAGATGTTGCAGACATTGAGCAGACTTCCATTGAAACAACAACAGACGACCTTTTGGACTTTTAAAACATTCTCAAACAAAACTTGCAGTGCTAGCCGCTGCATTTTTTTATTAAGAAAGTTAGTGGATAAAAACTTGTTAAAAACTCATACTAATTGTATGAAAAAGAATATTGTTGAAGAAAAGAAGAACAGAAAACCATGGATAAGTTTGAAAGGCATATTGCTTGCGTTTGTGCTGTCATTTGTCATTCCATTTATGTGTGTGTTTTGTTTTAATAACTTTTTGTTTGACGAAGACAAACTTGAAAGTGGATATTCGGTGTGCGGGGTTGACTTGTCGGGGCTTACAACAGACGAAGCGGGCGAAAAGTTAAAAACTCTTCTCACTGCAGATAAAAACTTTGTTTTAACTTTGACACATGGCAACCGCAAGTGGCAATTTAGAGGCGAGGACTTTGAAGTTCACTCAAACATTTTTCCACTGGTGGCACAACTTGAAAATTTGCGTGGTGGCTCCGTTCGGGAAAAATCTAAAATTTTGAAGAAGATAAGAGCCATGGGGTTTGACAATTCGGTGGCAATAAATTATGTTCTTCTTGATATGGACAAAAAGATTGACGTCATATCTCATGAGATTGAAAGCCCAGCAGTTGACGCCATGGCAAGTTACAACAAAACAAAAAAGAAGTTTGACTTATCAAGCGAAAAAATTGGCAAAATGGTGGATAGACAAAAACTTTATGACGACATTTCCCTTCGCCTTCAAAACTTGGATAACACAGAAATTAAAATTTCTCTTGTTGACGTGCCTGCAAAAATAACCTCAAGTGACGTGCAAAAAAGTCTTAAAAAACAAAGTATCTTTGAAACAAATTATTCCACTTCAAATTACGCCAGAAAAAACAATATTGCAAAAGCAGTGGACAGCCTTTGTGGCACAAAAGTTTTGCCCGGTGAAACATTTTCATTCAATGACACAATAGGCAAGCGGACAACTTCTGCGGGATACAAAGAAGCAAATATCATAAAAGACGGGGCGTTTGTCAAAGGGGTTGGCGGTGGAGTTTGCCAAGTTTCAAGCACGCTTTACAATGCACTTTTGCTTGCAAACATCAATGTTACAGAAGCCCACAAACATTCCCTGCCCGTAAGTTATGTTAGTGCAGGGCTTGACGCCATGGTGTCGTGGGGTTCGGCAGATTTGAAATTTGTCAACACAACAGAAAGTCCCATTTACATTGTAGGGTCGGCAGACGGCAACAAGATAACTTTTGAAATTTATGGTGACACCAATCCAGAAAATTTGACTATCAAAACAAAAAGCCAAATTATAAAATCAATCTCGCCACAAGCAGACAAAATTATTCCAGATGTTGACGGCAAATATGCTGACAAAATTATGTTTAAAGGTGAATATTTGCGAATTAAAAAACCAAAAGACGGATATGAGGCAGTAAGTTCGCTTGAATATTATAAAGACGGGAAATTGCAACGCACAAAGCAACTTCGCCATGCAACATATGATGCTCAACGTGGGGTTTTGGTGGAAGGGTGTGACAAACTTCCAGACGGCATGACCCTGCCAAAACAAAATGTGCAATAAAATTTATATCACCCATTTTGCAACATAAAAGTAGCACTATGAATATAAGAAAATCATGAAAAAAGACTATCTTTATGATAGCCTCTTTTTATTTAAGTTTAGTCAGAGATGATAAGTTTTCCGTCTGCGTCAAATAAGAATGGAAGATTAAGCACACATTCAGTTTTATAAGTGTTTGTTTCTTTATCATAACAATTTACAAAGAGAATATTTACACCTTCAAGTCTTGAGTTTAGGTCTTGAAAGGCATAACTTTCTATTCTATCTTCCGCTTCGTAATAATATTTTTGAGTGGTCTTGAAGATTATTTTTTCAACATTGTTGCAAACTGTTTCGCCATTCTCTTCGGTGTAATTCTTTGACTTTCGGACTTCAAGAGAATACACACAAAGAATATTATTTAGCATTATCCCAACATTTTGTGGATTGTAATCGTTGCATTTTTGAATGGTTGAGAAGTTGATGTAATAATTGCCGTTAGCGTCCTTTTTGAACTCATAAATATTGTCTGAACAACCTTGCTCTATTGCCGATTCCAAAAGTCCAGACTCGAATTCTGTGACAGAAACATTTTCCCTATACATTGGGTCTTGTCTTTCATATAGCTTTGTGCTTTCGTTTAGTTTGATGTAATCATTAAAGCTGACTTTGTCACCCACTTGATAAGCTGTTTTATAGTCGCCAAATTCAGATGTGTCTTTAACAAAATTTTCATTCACGCCCAATGCAAGGACTGATGTTTGTCTGCCAAAGCTACCAAGTTCATTAACATTATCCAATTCTTCCGCTGTGAAATTGAAAGTAAATTTTATATCGTCAACATATTTAAGATATAGATCATAAATTCTTCCGTTATAACCGTCATCATCATAATTAGTTCCGCTAATAGTTTTGTCTGATGTGGTGAAGATTGCATTTGTATAATCTTTGTCTGTGTAATAGCCTTCAAAAATTTGACCATTATATGTGTAATAGATTTCGGACAAATTGGTGCCTTCAGCGAAATCAGCAGACTTCCAACCATCTCTTGTCATGGTATCTTTGCTAGTTTTGGCATAGCACTCCAAAAGCATTCCTTTAGATTCATGTTTTCCATTTTGAACGGTGCCAACTTCAATGTAGTGTTGCAATGAAAGTGGCAAACCAATTGTTGAAAGACTAAGTTTGTCTGTGCCATAAACTATTCCACGCCAAGAAGTGTTCATATGGTCAATATAAATTACTTTTTCTTCGTCACCACGATGCAAGTGAAGTTCATTTCTCAAAATTACTTCTGTGCTGAAATAAGCATAGACGGTTGAAGGATAGTAGTTTAGTTCTCCGGTTTCTTCATCACAATTTAGAGGAATTTCATATTCCAACATTGCGTCATATTTTTCACGCATATTTTTTACAATGCTTCTTTCATATTCCAGTTGCCCTTTATCTTTTACAATAGTTCCTAGACTGCTCCATCCAGTCCCCCAAGAAAGGCTGTTGACATTTTGCACACGAAGATGCAAATTGGCATCACCCGAAACTTCTTCCCACTTGCCGATTGAATAAAGATATAGGGAGTTGAACATTGTTTGAGGTTCTTCTTTATTTAAGTCATATTCCCATTGTTCAAGGTCAACAATTTCATAAACATCATTTATCAGCCATTGTTGTTCACAATCTCCATTCTGTTCTGGGTCAAGGTTTGGATTGTAGCCATAATGATACATTGAAATTTTAATTCTTACTTTGTCGTGTTGTGTGTATGCTGGATAGAAAGTTACATTTTCGTTGTAAGATGATGACACATTCTTTGCACAATTAAGAAGATTTGTTTTTATTGTTTGTTTTTCGTTTTCAAGAAGTTGTTTGTAATAATATTTATTTCCGTCTTTTAGAAGATATTTGCCGTTCAGTCTATCTTTAAGAGGAGTGTCTTTATTCAATTCGTTATAAAGTTTTTCGTATTGTCTTTCAATCGTCTTATAATTTACACCTTTGTTCATTGTAAACTGATACACTCTGCCAACATAATCTTTATCTGCGTTTGTGTAATATTCAAAAGGTGCTTTTGCTTGATAAATTGTAACAACAATTCCCTTTGTAACTTTTAGATAGACATTTTGGCTTTCTGTTGGGAACACACTGCCAACTACACTCTCGTCTTCATAATACCAATTATCAAATTTAAAACCAAGGTCTGTTTCTTTTGGAAGGAACAATTTTGTGCCCGCCTTGCCCGTTTGTGGAATAACTTTGTAACTTACACCTTGTTCTACAACTGGGGTTAATGTTACAAGTTTTTCATATTTTGCATAAAGTTTTTCGCCCTTGTAGTCTTCATCGCTATTATAGTCAACCATTGTAGTTAGTTCTGGGTCTGTGAACCAGCCGACAAAAGCATATCCGTCTTTTTCTGTAAAAACATTGATTAAGTCGTGATAAGATTTCACTTGGTCAAAGTTTTGCTCAGCAAAGGAAGAGAGTGCGCCGCCGTTTAGTTCAAGTTCTGGTTCGGCATATTTCCACCTTGTTGTAAGAGTGACATCACCGCCTTCTGGAACAAATTGATTGTCTTTAACTTTATGTTTACATTCACTGTCAAAATACCAACCGTCAAAAGTTTTGCCTTCTGCAGTTAAATTTGGAAGGGTCAACATTTCGCCCGGTGTAACTGACTTTGAAAAGTCTTCTGGCAATGCTTCGTCACTTATATGAAGGCTTGTATATGAAATTGGTGCAAGTGCTTCAATTTTTTCTGCTGGAATTTCAAGTGTATTTCCGTATGTAAAAGTCAAATCTACGCCTTCATAAATTATAGGAGTCTTTTTGCTTCCCAATTCACCTGTTTCATAAAGTTTAGACTCTGGGTTGTATTTTGGGTCATAGGTCAAACGGAGTTCTATTTTTTGAATTTTACTATCGAGATAAACAACTTTTGCGTCAATTCGCATAACGCAAGTTTCCGCCACCGGATACCAATAATCTTCCACACGAGTTGGCATATCGCTTGTCATGTTTATGACAAAACGAGCGGTGAGAGTTGCTGTTTCTTGAACTTTTGATGAAACATTTTCTTTCTTGTAGTCATATTTCACTTCATAGTCGTCACCCAAAATTTCTCGTGACATTGTTGCGTTGTAGTTTGTTGCTCTTTCAATGACTGCAAGCATTTCAAGAAGGTTATCATTGTAGTCGCTGATGTTATTTTGAGCAACTTCTGTGACCATTGGGTTTACATAAGATTTGTATTCGCTATATCTGCCATTTACAACAGTGTTTGTTTTGCTTGCCCAGGTATCTTCGTTGTAACTTTTGCCGTCGTATGTAATGTAACTATTTCTGCCACTTTCCACATAGAAATATTCTTTTCCGCTTGAAGTATTGCGGGACAGTCTGTCGTAGTTTATTGTGGAATAAATGTCATTGCCGTTTGAATCTTTGTAATAAACTCTTTCAAAAAGACCGTCATGAATTGTGGTTTCTTTTGTTACGCCATTGACTGTGGTTGTAGTGGTTATGGAAAAATTTTCACCAAATTGGTGAATTTTAACTCCCATTCCGCTACTAAGTTCAAACGATGTTGGAATGTATGCCTTTATTTCTTCTTGTGTCAAAGTTTTTGAGCCGCCCCCCGAGCCATTTCCCGAGTTTTCGCCACAAGCAGAGAACAAAAAACATGAAGGCAAAATTGCGAACATGGCAATAAGAAACATAATAAATTTTCTTTTCATATCAAACTCCTAACCCTTTAAAAATCTATTTATATTTTATCACATATGATATGATTTTAGAAATGTTTTTGGCATGATTTTAATACATATTTCAAAAATTATAATTTATTTGTCTTATCGTTTTTAACACTAAAACAAAAAAAGAATTAGCACATTTCTGCACCAATTCTAAGTTTTGTAAATTTCAATTTGTGTCAATGTCTATTTGTAAAATCTGAAAATGGACAATGTGTTGTCGCCGTCTGTTGCCACCCATTCCCAATTTGAAGTAACTCCACAACTTTCAAACCATGCTTCAAGCCCTCTTGTATTTCGAGTGTATGCTAGTTCAAATAATTTTGCTATTTTGGAATTTGGATTTAAAAGATAGTCTGATGAGAATTTAAGTTCCAAGACTGTTGAAGTTTTGCCGTTTTCAAGCTCTCTTTGACATATAGCAAAATTGTTCATCAAGTCATTGTCGTTTTCGACATAAAGGCTAACTTTTTCGCCATCGAGGTCACGAGTTGTTTTTTTGTAATACTCATAATTTTTGCCGTGGTGATAAAGTTCTGCGTCTTCTGGATAAGTTATTGTTCTTTCCCTGTCGTCATGGGCAAAAAGGAAATATGAGTGGGTCAAAACTTGATAATTTTCGCCGTCACTGGTGTAAGTTCCCTCGCCCCAAGTTGGGTCGATGTAGAACCAGTCGTCAATGCCATATTCTGTGTCTGTTAGGTGAACTTTGTTCCAAGCGTGATTGCCCGAACCTACAATTTGCCCATTGACTTTGAAACATTCCACACCTTCAATGTTGCACATAAGTGAAATTGCTTTGGCAAGTCCGTCACAAACTGCATAGTGGGTGCCATTTCCGAAGTCATAAAACACGCCTTCAAGATAGAAGCAACTGTAATTTCCAAATGTTCTTATGGACATATCGCCCGTAAGTTCCATGTATTTGTAAGTCACATAGTCATACACAATTTCGCCACAAACATAGTTGTATATGTTCAAAGTTTTTTCATATGGAGTGAGTGAATTTGAGTTGTTAATTTGCTTTAAAACTGCAATAGCATTTTCATAAACTGCTTTTGCAACATCACTTTTGCCCTCGACAAAAATTGGCTTTGCTCCCGATTGAACGACCATATAAAGTTGCTCAGTGTTATAAACTTCCACTTCGTCTTGCGCATTATCTATTGCAAATGTTCTATCATCTGCCGTTTTTGTCACATAAGTTGGGGCATAATTTTTGTCTTTTCCATGAAGAAACTCTGTTGCTGTGTTGTAATTTGCGTTGTTGTAAGTGTGGTCAATTTCTTTCAAATCTTTGTAAGTTTTTAAGAAATTTTCGTCCAAATAATAGTTGAAATTGGTTAAAATTCCAATATTTCCGACTATTTTTGCATACAACACATTGTCTTCCAAAGCGTCATATTCTGGATAGTTGTATATGCTGTCAGTTACAAGTGAATTGATATTTCGTGGAGTAATTTCGTCTGTTTTCACAAAGAAAGTTATGTCTTTGCCCTTGCCTTGTCTATACAAAATTGCCCATTTTACAAACCTATCAAGTTCCTTTTTTGATGAGATTACATAACTTCCCCATTCGCCGTCATAATAGTAGTTTGCACGTCTTTCAAAGTCTTGCTCATAATATGCCCTAAAGTCGTAGTTTACAATTTCTTTTGCCTCGTTGCCGTCAGCGTCTGTTATAACATTTCCTTCGCCGTCAAGCGCCAAAATTATAACCTTGTAATTGCCGTCTTTTGAGAAAAAGTTGCCTACATATTCGCTGACCACGCAGCAAAAAAACTCTGGGTCAACGCTTGATAATTCTTGGTCAACAAAATTCAAAGTTTTTACAATTTCGTCTTTAGAAAAAAAATTGATTGTATAGTTTTTAATTCTACAATCAATTTTGCCCGTTACAGAGTCTGTGCGAGTGATTTCTTGCTGATAATGTTCTTCTGCGAGCAGTGTTTCGCCGTCAAGTGAAACGGAAATTGTGTAGTCATAAGTGTTTGGGGTTTCAGATTGCCTTTTCCCCACCCTATAAAAAACCGCCTCGGTTTGGGCGTTTTTATCGTTTTCCACCGTGACGGAATAGGTTGCTGCGTTCTGCACTGCTTGAACTTTTACAAATTTCCTTGACCCGACCATAACATTGTCGCCCGGGGCTTTAAAGACAAAGTATCCTAAAATGCCGAGTGCGAAGAAGGAACAAATCAAGAAAATATACAAACAAATTCTTGCTCTAGTTTTCAAAATAATTCCTCCTTTCCATATTTTTCATCTTAATTATACCTTGTTTTTTCATAAAAAGCAACACTTGAAGTCGTATTTTTATAAAAATTTTCATGCCAAACTTGTAAATTTTGTCTAAAATATTGGTCCAAAAGATGTCAATTTTTTGATATTTTGGTATTCTTAAACAAAAAACTTCACAAAAGTAGTATAACCAAATATATTTTAATTTAACCAAAATTATGATATTTTTGCTAAAAATATTTTAAACGCAAAAAATAGATATATGTACTTTAATTATCATGCGAAAATTCGCAAATTACTTCGAGAAAATGACCTTGATTATTATGAAATTGTGGACAAATGGAACAGCATTTCGCCCGCTCTTGTTTTACACTTTCACTCTCACCCGCCAATGCCCGTGAGGATTGAAAAATGGGAGGAATATTTGCCACTTCTTGAAAAGTTAACTGGCGATACAAAAGACGAATAAAAATAAGATTTAATTCAAAAACGAAACAAAAACAATTACAGACTATGGAACTGCATATACCAATGACAAAATAAAAGTAATAGAATTTTTAGTGACAAAATCTATTGTATGTTCCGAGGTTGCATAAAATCTGTCCCAACAAGGCACATAATTCGTCTTTTTCTTTGGGAGAAAGTTTGCAATTTATTTCTTTGGCAATCAAAACAGCCAGTGTATTTATTTGGTCTGCGTCCATATTTCATTATATTCGACACATGGAAAATGTGTTTTTTATAAAAAAATATCCACAAAACTTGAAGAAATGTGGATAAGTTAAAGCATTATCTAGTTGGGGCGTCCTCATGAGAGTTAACGGTCCTTGCTGAAGCAACATGTGACTCGTCATTTTTACTCATAAGTAAAATAGCGTCCCTGCAATCTGAATATCTATCACTTAGAACTGTGAACAAATGAGAAGCTTTTACCCCAGTGATTGGACATTTCTCTGGAAGCGAAGAAACAACGCTATCTTCTGGAAAGAACTCGTGGAATACATGAGATTTGCAACCATTTCTGACAAAGCCAATATATGCATAGTGGCTGTCCCCATTGTCATTTGAGAGCAATGTTCTTGTTGTCCCAAAAAATGTAAAATGATAATTTTCATTGTTGAAAACTGGAAGAACAGCAAAAATAGAATCATTATTTTTTTCATTCTCCGCGAAAAATAGTCCTCGATTGTAACAATATGCCAAATCAGTATGGACATTTGGTTCGTTGGAATTATGCGAATGATCAAAAGATTCTGAATACCACATTCTCCCTTCGCAATCTTTTAGTCTTGAAAGATAAAAGCGATATTGGTCGTCACAAAAATTTTCAAGTGCTCTTTTAGCAACATTCATTTTTTTATCACCATTATACTTATGTTGCTTTTGTGAAAAATCAAAAGAATTTATTTCATGGAATTCCTTTGCTACATACTGCTCCAGAAGATATGTGTTTTCATAATTTGGTTTAATTGTTGCACTGTGGCTAATAAAAAACTCTGATTGATTTCTAATTTCATCTATCCAATCACTCATTCTATTCTCCTTATTTGTGTTGCTTAATATACCCAATTCTACAATACAAATGCAAATATGTCAATAGTGAATAGTCCTTTTGTGCAAAAAATCACTGCAATCTTTGTCGAAGTTAACTTTAAACTTGGTATAAAACAATATTTCAATAAATGGATTTATACATATACAAATACAAAAAGACCAGCTATTCGCTGGTCTTAATGAGGTTGAACGGCAATGTCCTAATTTCCCGGGCCGTTTCCAGCCAAGTATCTTCGGCGATGAGAAGCTTAACTTCCGTGTTCGGGATGAGAACGGGTGGTTCCTTCTCTCTATCTTCACCATTCATGGTATTATAACTGATTTTACAGATATAATCAAGTGATTTTCCCAACTTTTTTAAAAAGAGGGGTTAAGCACCATCACAACTGCATATTCAAATGAGAAAAACTAAGTAATATTATCAAAACTTGTGTCAAGATTATACTTGATCAAGCCCTCGACCTATTAGTATCAGTCAGCTACGCACATTACTGCGCTTCCACCTCTGACCTATCAACCTTGTTGTCTGCAAGGGGTCTTACTAACTTGTGTTATGGGATATCTAATCTTAAGGGGAGTTTCACGCTTAGATGCTTTCAGCGTTTATCTCGTCCGTACTTCGCTACCCAGCCATGCATCTGGCGATACAACTGGTGCACAATAGGTACGTCCACTCTGGTCCTCTCGTACTAGGAGCAGCTCCTTTCAAATATCCTACGCCCACGATGGATAGGGACCAAACTGTCTCACGACGTTTTGAACCCAGCTCGCGTGCCACTTTAATCGGCGAACAGCCGAACCCTTGGGACCTACTACAGCCCCAGGATGTGACGAGCCGACATCGAGGTGCCAAACCCCTCCGTCGATGTGAACTCTTGGGAGGGATAAGCCTGTTATCCCCAAGGTAACTTTTATCCGATAAGCGACGGCAATTCCATACTCTACCGCCGGATCACTAAGCCCTACTTTCGTATCTGCTCCACTTGTAGGTGTCGCAGTTAAGCTCCCTTATGCCTTTATACTCTTAAAATGGTTTCCAACCATTCTGAGGGAACCTTTGGACGCCTCCGTTACTCTTTAGGAGGCGACCGCCCCAGTCAAACTGTCCATCAGGCACTGTCCGTTGCCCGGATCACGGGATCAACGTTAGAACCTCAAAATCCAAAGGGTGGTATCCCAAGGTTGACTCCACACAGGCTGACGCCCGTGCTTCAAAGTCTCCCACCTATCCTGTACATTAAATTCCGAAATCCAATACCAAATTACAGTAAAGCTCTATGGGGTCTTTCCGTCCAGTCGCGGGTAATACGCATCTTCACGCATACTTCAATTTCGCCGGGTCCCTTGTTGAGACAGCGCCCAAATCATTACACCATTCATGCGGGTCGGAACTTACCCGACAAGGAATTTCGCTACCTTAGGACGATTATAGTTATCGCCGCCGTTCACTGGGGCTTAAGTTCACCGCTTTGGATTGCTCCTAACAGATCCCCTTAACCTTCCAGCACCGGGCAGGTGTCAGCTCCTATACTTCAGCTTACGCTTTAGCAGAAACCTGTGTTTTTGATAAACAGTTGCTTGGGCCGATTCTCTGCGGCCTACCATAAGTAGGCACCCCTTATCCCGAAGTTACGGGGTCATTTTGCCGAGTTCCTTAACAAGGGTTATCCCGCTCATCTTATGATTCTCTCATCGTCTACCTGTGGCGGTTTGCGGTACGGGCACCTCAATACTATCTAGCAGCTTTTCTCGTCAGTGTGAATTTGCGAACTTCGTTACTAAATTTCACTCCCCATCATCACCTAGGAATTTTGATACAATCGTACTTCACTAATTGTTTCCCTCATGATTTGGCCACACATCTCCATCCGTGTGGTTCCGCTATCCTTCTGCGTCCCTGCCTCGACTCTTTATCGTATTGCGGTGGTACTGGAATATCTACCAGTTGTCCATCATCTACGGCGTTAGCCCTCGACTTAGGTCCCGACTTAGCCTGGGAGGACAAGCCTTCCCCAGGAAACCTTAGACTTTCGATGGTGAGGATTCTCGCCTCACTCTCGCTACTCATGCCGGCATTCTCTCTTGTGTGCAGTCCACCACCCCTTTCGATATGGCTTCTACCCGCACACATTGCTCCTCTACCAATGCCTATTACAGCATTCCTAAACTTCGGTGGTAAGTTTTAGCCCCGTGAATTTTCGGCGCCCTATCACTCGACCAGTGAGCTATTACGCACTCTTTGAATGAGTGGCTGCTTCTGAGCCAACATCCTGGTTGTTTTAGCAATAAGACATCCTTTACCACTTAACTTACACTTTGGGACCTTAGTTGTAGGTCTGGGCTGTTTCCCTTTTGTCGATGAAACTTAGCTCACACCGACTGACTCCCTACTATCAATTCGTTGGTATTCGCAGTTTGATAAGATTCGGTACAGTTTGACCCGCCCTAGTCTATTCAGTGCTCTACCCCCAACTATCTTTACATAGAGGCTAGCCCTAAAGCTATTTCGAGGAGAACCAGCTATCTCCGAGCTCGATTGGAATTTCTCCGCTATCCTCAAGTCATCCCCGTATATTTCAACAGACGTGGGTTCGGTCCTCCACAAGGTTTCACCCCTGCTTCAACCTGCTCAAGGATAGATCGCCCGGTTTCGGGTCTACAGCATGCAACTAAAATCGCCCTATTCAGACTCGCTTTCGCTTCGGCTCCGTGACTTAATCACTTAACCTTGCTACATACCGTAACTCGCCGGCCCGTTCTACAAAAAGTACGAGATCACACTCTTAGTAGTGCTCTCTCTGCTTGTAAGCATACAGTTTCAGTTTCTATTTCACTCCCCTTCCGGGGTTCTTTTCACCTTTCCCTCACGGTACTAATCCACTATCGGTCACTAAGTCGTATTTAGCCTTAGGAGATGGTCCTCCCTCATTCACACCGGATTCCTCGTGTCCTGTGCTACTCTGGATACCTTCGAGTGTTTATTGTTTTCGCTTACGGGACTGTCACCCTGTTTCGTCTAACTTTCCAAAAATGTTCGGCTAACAATATTCATGCTCTTATAAGGTCCTAACCCCACTTAAATTTCTTCAAATGGTTTGGGCTCATACCCTTTCGCTCACCACTACTCAGGTAATCGTTTGTTTACTTTCTCTTCCTCCGGGTACTAAGATGTTTCAGTTCTCCGGGTTCCCTTCATAACAGTATGTATTCCTGTTATGATACTAGAGGATTAACTCTAGTGTGTTCCCACATTCGGACACCCACGGATCAAAGTCTATTTGCGACTCCCCGTGGCTTTTCGCAGCTTATCACGTCCTTCATCGGCGCCTAGTGCCAAGGCATCCACTATATGCTCTTTGTAGCTTGATCTATTTGATCAACATCAGTAACTTTATTTCTAAAGTTTTATGATAAAATCGTTTGACAATGTTCTTGTTATATTACTCAGCGTAATTGAATTTACATTCAAATCGGTTTGATTTAAAATTGAAAATACATATTACACACTTCCAACAGAAAAACTTACATGCTAAATTAAATTTAGCAGATAACTTTTTGTTGAATAAATTTGCGTTTTAATCTCTAACTAATTAGTTAAAAAATTAACTCGATATTTGTCTTCTCATATATTTTTAAATATGCAGTTGTGATGGTGCTATTGTCGTGCCGTAGCACGGTCGTGTTCCTTTCGGTGACGACATGGCAAGAATACCATAATGAGTTTATAGTGTCAACAACTTTTTTAAAAAAATTGTCACTTTTTTCGTCTTTTTTGCCCAAAGTTACGAACACTCTGCCGAGTGTTTACATTTTTTGCCCATTTTTACCCTATTTTTGGTCAAAATTCTGACAAATCATAAAATAAAATTATCTTAAAACTTACCTTAAGACTTAAAGAAAATGCTTTAACATTTCCCCCCGTTCTGACAAAAATCTTTTCATGCTCTCCACCTAAAACTCACCCCACCTCTACCCTAGGACTTCCTTTTTGACGTAAAAAAATCTCACTCGTAAAGAATGAGATTTGCTGTTTAGTCTTCTTCCTCAAACAAGTCAAGCGCTACGCTGTCGGAAATAAATTTTCTATCAAGGTGTTTTTCAAGGTTTTTGTTTCGCTTTTTGGCAATGACATATTCCGCAACACCAAAGGCAAGGAAAAAGCCACCTATGCAAAACATTGTTATAACAAACCAGTCAAAGTTGTCGTAAGCGGCAATTTTGAGATAAGTGAATGCAAGCGACACAAACACGCAGGCCGTCCTAATATATGAAAGCAGTGACCTTTGGCAAGACATTGCTGTTTGTTTTATGGCAAGTTTGGTTCTTAATATCTCAAGAGCGGTTGTATCTTTTTGCTTGTTAGTCATTTGTTCCTCCACATATATAATGTTCTATATTTTCAAACTTATTATATTATATATATAGCAACTCACCATGTCAATTTTTTTGAAGAAAAATTTTCAGAAAATTTTATAATGTTCCCAGCCTCTTTTATGAAATATTATTGACCTTCTATAGAAGAACTAAGAATATTCATAAGATATTCTATTGGCTCATGTAAAAAGTGCTCCAGAACATAAATAATTTCTTCCAAAAAAACAAATAATAAAAAATATATAGTTATTTTCCCTATAAGCCAAGAAAAATATAGGGAAAAATAATATTATATGTTGAAAAAGGGAGAAAATTGTAACCTATGGGAAGACGCAAGGCGAGTCAAAATGGAAATTACAATGAAAATAGAGAAAATTTGTCAAGACTCGTTGGCGAAAACTTGAAACTCGCCCGACTTGCCAAAGGCATGACTCAACGTGAAGTGGCAACTGAACTTAACAAATATCAATCAGATTATAGCAATTATGAAACGGGGTCAATTCAGTTAGACTATGAAAAAATTGTCTATCTTTGCAAACGACTTGACATCACTCCCAATGACTTATTCGGGTTCAAATACTGATATATTTTAGTTTGCAAATTGTAGAGTAATAGTTCAAATCTTACTACCCCTCCGTCAACTTACGTTGCCACCTCCATTACAATGAGAGGCACACACTTAATATACTGAAAGACTAAAAACTTAATTTGAACAACAAAAAATATAAAAAATATTGGATTGAACGGGCAAAATCTCTCAAAAGTTATTTTCAAATCTAAAATTATGTGCTAAAATGTTTAGGACAACTTTTTTTGTTGTTTAATAAGGCTTAGATTAAAAAGAGGCAAATATGAAACTACTTGAAATTAAAAAATTGCACACAGAAACAAAAGAACTCAGTGGAAAAGCTGTTAAAGTCGGTGGCTGGGTCAGAAGTGTGAGGGATAGCAAAAACTTCGGGTTTATTGACCTAAATGACGGCACAAGTTTTAAAGGCGTGCAGATTGTTATTACACCAGAGAAAATTGAAAACTATGCAGAAGTTGCAAAACTTAATGCTGGGTCTAGCATAATTTGCACTGGGACTTTGGTCGAAACTCCAAACAACAAGCAAGCGTTTGAAATTCAAGCAGACAGCATAACAGTTGTTTGCAAAACAGATACAGATTATCCACTTCAAAAGAAAGGTCACTCTATGGAATTTTTGAGAGAGCAAGCCTATCTTAGACCAAGGACAAATTTGTTTAACGCTGTGTTTAGAGTTAGAAGTGAAAGTTCTTTTGCATTGCATGAGTTTTTCCACAAAGAAGGGTTTGTGTATGTGCATGCCCCAATTTTGACATCTTCCGATTGCGAAGGTGCGGGCGAATTGTTTAGAGTTAGCACGCAAGACATTTATGCGGGCAAGAAACTTGACCCAAAAGACGAACTCTTTGGCAAAAAGGTCTTCCTTTCCCCATCGTGCCAACTTGAAGGCGAAGCCTTTGCACTCTCTATGGGAAAGATTTATACATTCGGGCCATCGTTCAGAGCGGAAAACAGCAATACTGTAAAACACGTCAACGAGTTTTGGCACATTGAACCAGAAATTGCTTTCTATGAACTTTTTGACGACATGGACCTTATGGAAAAAATGATAAAATATGTTATCAATCACCTATTCACCCGTTGCCATGACGAACTTGAATTCTTTGACAAATTTGTGGAAAAAGGGCTGCTTGAAAAACTGCACAATGTGGCAGACAGCGAGTTCGCAAGAGTGACCTACACGGAAGCGATAGAACTTCTTTCCAAAAACAACAAAAAATTTGAATTCCCTGTTAAATGGGGTGACGACATTCAAACAGAACACGAAAAATATCTTACACAAGAAATTTACGGCAGACCAGTTTTTGTTTATGACTACCCAAAAGAAATTAAAGCATTCTATATGAAGTTAAATGATGATAACAAAACAGTTAAGGCAACGGACCTACTTGTGCCTGGCATTGGCGAACTTTGTGGAGCAAGCGAAAGAGAAGAAAGATATGATGTTTTGCTTGAAAGAATACACGAACTTGGACTTAATGAAAAAGACTATTGGTGGTATCTCAACCTTCGTAAATTTGGCAGCGTAAAACACAGTGGTTTTGGCATGGGCTTTGACCGATTTGTCATGTATGTCACTGGCATGCAAAATATTCGTGACGTCCTTCCATTTCCAAGAACTCCAAAGAACTGTGAGTTTTAAATGACAAAAACTGCTTGAACAGCAAGAAGAGCAAGGTATGTAAGTTTAGGGCGGTTGAAATAATGTTAATATTAAAAAAGAACTTTATCGCTTAAGATAGAGTTCTTTTTTTGTTTATAATGTTGCTTTCTCTTGCTAGCAAAATTGGTTTATCTCTTAAAATTAAAGTCGTTTTCTAACCGAGATGAATTTTCGCATAAACAAAATTCTCTTTGTTAATCAATCTTTATCAAGAGAGATTTGCATATTCTTTACACAGCTGGCACAAGGTCAATTTGGTGGAATTCTGCTTGAAGGTCGGTCATTAAGTCTGCATAGTAGGTGTCGCCAGTGTAGGTTTCTTGAGGAGCATCTGTTGCATGAGAGTTGAAGGCATATTTTTCGTTGTTTAGGATTTCGTCAACTCGTGCAGAGCCTCCCTTATTCTCTGGGTCGGAAGATGTTGGAAGTTTTTCTTCTGCCACTGTTTTCATTTGGTCGAAGGCAATGCTTGCGATGTCTTTTGCAATTTTCTCGTCCGCCACCCATTGCATTGAGGCGATGTCGTCAAGTTTTTGTCCGACTGACACTGCGTTCACTTTAAATTCGTCATAAGTTGAAACAGCTTGCAAGTCGTCAAGTTTGTTTTTGAGAGATATAACTTCGGCGAACATCTTTTCATATTTGCCAGTTTCTGTGCTATCCACCACCTCAAGGGCTTTTGCTTTGACGTTTGAAGCGATGTCTTTATATTCAGAGTCTGCGGCGATATATGTTTTCATTTTTTGATTGAAGAAGTAGTCAAGCACTTTTTTGATTATAACTTTGTCAAAGAGTTTGCTTCCGTCTGCTTCAGCGGCGTCAAGTTTTCCGCCAAGTCTATCCACATCAACAGTTTGATTATTCATTTCTGTGAGCAAGGTGTCCATATGCTTAAATTCCATTTCATAATCTTCAATGTTCGCTGCATTGTTCCCTATTGTTTTGACAATGGCTTTTAGTTCGTCACCCATATCGTTGTAAGTTGCAAGTTGTTTGTCAATAACAATCTTAATAACTTCAGCAATAACATCTCTTGTCAAAATGACACTGGCTGTTTGTGGGTTTGCAGTTATTTGATTAAATAGTTCGCCAGCAATAATTGCGTCTGGGTCATCAGAGGTCTTTCTTACAATCTTAATTGGATTTTGCTCTGCCAGTTCCTTAAGTTGAGCCATATATCCAAATTCTCTTTCATAAGACAATATTTCAACTTTTTGCGAGCCGTCTGTTGGTTTAAGTTTGTTCTTAATGAGTGCTTTGGCTGAAGAGTAGTCATTTGGGACATTTTCGTTTACATAATACACAACAATGTCACTCAAAATGCTTGGCACTAGGACAGAATTTTCTTTTATTCCGTCAATGGTTTTGCCAATTTGGACAAGAGGTTTTGAAGTGTCTTTTGCAACGTCAACAAGTTTTGTCATGTTCACAAACTCTGTTTCATATGACACAATTTGTTCCATATTTGCACAAAGTCCTGCATATTCACTGTTTCCAACAACAATGTTCTTCAAGCCGTCTTCAAGGTCTTTAGAATCGTCTTTAACAAAGTATTTCAAGAATTTTTGCAACACTTCATTTGTTAAAAGTTTGCTTTCAGTTGTTGTTTCCGATTCAAGATTGTCTGTTTTCTTGCCACTTAAAAGGTCAAATTGTCTGCCTATAGCTCCAAACTTCACTTGTTCAGCGGTGAGTTCTGGGGTTGCAGTCCAAGAAGCCTTGTTTACTGTGTCCATAAGGTTTGTAAGGTTCAAAATTTCTTTTTCATATGAAGTTACATTTGGAACATTGTTCTTTATTGCATTTATGAGTTCACGTTTTTCATCATCGCCACCCACGAAGTCTGTTGCTTCTCTGTCGATATAATAGCAGACAACTGCCCTAACTTCCACTGGGGTAAATATTTCACTGCCCGAGATGTCGTCAAGAAGTTCCCCCATTTTCACAAGGTCGCTTGTTTCAAAGTCTGCAACAAACAATGTTTTAAGTTTGCCAAGTTCTGCTTCCCAACTTGTGACATTGCTTTCGCCGTCAAGATAAATGTTGTTAAGCACGCTTTCTTTGACTGTAAGTCTTGTAGCGCTGTTCACTTCAACTGCCATAATTTTGTCAATTTCAGTTTCCGTTTCGCCTTCTTTTGCCAAAAGATTTTTCTCCAAGAAGTTGTTTATCAAGGCTCGAAGGACTTTATTTTCCACAAAGAGATGTGTATTCTTCTCGCCGTCAACAGTTTTCATTGCTTCGTCAATGGCAAGTCCTAGGTTTTCAAAAGACTTGTTTTCTGGGTCGGAAAGGGCTGCTTTGTCAAAGTTTGACAATGTTCCCATTGCTTTTCTTAAAACTCTTAAAGAGTATTTAAACTCATTACCCCAGTTTTTGATTTCACTTCTTCCGTTTGTTTTTTCGCCCGTCCAAATTTGCCCCAAGATATAGTCTTTAAGCGTCACATCTTGTTGTGTTTCGTCAACGAGTTTTGTATCAACAACAAGGTTTAGATAATCTTTGGTTGTTGTGTCAGTTAGGTCGTCAATCAAGTTTTTGAGGACGTCTTTGATGTTATAATTTGTGATAAGCACAGATTTTCCAGCGATTGCTTTTTGAATAGCATTTCCAATTCGTTCTGCTGGGTCGTTTTCTTTTTCAACATAGTCTGCACTTAAAATCTTGTCAAATGCAAAGTCTGTTTCTTCGTTTTTAATTTGCATAACGGTGTTTATAACTGGAGCGACTGAACGAAGTTCTGCTTCCCAGCCACGAGTGACTGTTATGTCATAAAGTGAATTTAAGATTGCAGAATATTTGCTCTCCCCGCTTTCTGTTCCGCCCAACATTTCGTTTGCTTTTGTTTTCAAATAATCGAGCAAGCCATTGTAACTGCTTTCAGATAGCAATCCGCTTCTTGCCACATCGACCACTTTGCCAAGTGAGCCATAGGCATCGCAAGCATCGTCTTCGTTTGCAAAATATCCGTCAGTTTTCTTATCTTCAAGTTTAAGATAGGTTATGAAGTTTTCCAAAATATCTTTTAAATTTTTGCTCAAAGAATCAGCTGTAATTTCTGCTTTTTGATAGCCACTTATTCCCGTTCCCTCAAACACTTTTTCAACAGCGGAATCAACAAGGGTTGGATATTCGCTTGAAAGGAGTGTCACTTTGAAAAGGTTGTCAACAAATGCGGAACTGAATGTTTTTGCGTTAACGTTGTTTCTAACAAGAATTTTCACCATTTCGCTGGTTGAAGTCACTTCACCTTTTATAATTGGCACCATAAGCCCGTTATCGTTGAACAAGGTTGCAATATCAATAATGGCGTCAATTTGGTTCATAAACATATCCACTTTTATTGGGTTATCAAGAGTAGAATTTTTGTAGGCAGTTTTGAAGAGTTCTGCATAGTCTTGCCCGTCAATTACAATTTTCAAATCTTCATTTTCTGCAAAGAATTTGTCCATAAAATATGGCAAAAGGTCGTCGCCCAACGTGTCAACAAGTTTGCTGCCCTTAAGTCCAAACAGAATGTCTTTTACATTGCTCAAAGCGTCTGCAACAGATTCCTTTGTGCAGTTGTCTTTGTTGTCTAGGAAGTTTGAAAGTGCGGTGTATTTGTTATATAGATAAATTCCGTTGTCCACTTCGCTTGCAAGATAAATTTTTTCGCCACCGACATTTACAGTTGCCAGCCCGTCAAAGACAAGGTTTGAGAAGAAACTTATTCCAGTGTATTTTGCCACTTTGGAAGCGACAGAATTTTCATAACTGTTAAGATATTGCTGCGTTCCTTCGTCAATGACTGTTGGAAGATATGGCACTTCTTCGCCCACTTCATTTTGCGTTACAAGGTTGGCGTTTGCCTTTTGATAAATTGCGTTAAGTCCCACAATTGGGCTTAGGGTTGCTACGCAGATAACAAAGCCCATAACAATGCCCACAAGCATGCCGCCAAATCTGTTTTTGCCGCTTATTTCAAGGTCTGAAGGCATATCGTCTTCGTCAACTGGAACTCCACGTTTTTTAAGATTTTTAATTTTTCTTTTATATGCTTTAAGTTCTCTCTTTTTCTTGTCAAAGCATTTTGAAGCAATGATTGCCCAAATTGGATAAAGCAAAATTTTAAGCACCCAGAAGCCAAGGACAAACACAAGAACATTTAAAATCATAGTGGGAAAGTTTTCGGCGAATGTTCTTACTGCTTCGCTTTGAGATATTGCTTCGTCAAGATTGAGGCTGTTGAGAATGTTTACGCCAATGTCACTAAGTTTGCTTACGGGTCCATTTATATCAAGACCTAATGAGGAGATGTCAATGCTGTTTAGCCACGAGGAAATTACGGGCGTCAAAAACCACAGGATAACTCCCGTTACAAGAAGCCAAATAAGCCTAAAGGCAGACTTGCTTGCTCCACGTTTTAGCCCAAACAAAATGGACATCAACATGATAACACAAATCAATGCCAAGATTATATACCCAATAACTGAACTGCTCATAGTCAACTCCTATATAATTATTTTTAAATTATACAACAATAATATACGACAAAATGCAAAAAGTTCAAAATGATTTTGTTTTGTTTGCGACAATTTTTGCCAACTTTTCATAAAAGAATAAGAGGTTTATATGAAAATTTGTGTTTATGCCATATGCAAAAACGAAGAAAAGTTTGCAAAACGCTGGATAGATAGCATGAGCGAGGCAGACGAAATTTACGTTTTGGACACGGGAAGCAGTGACAAAAGTGTTGAACTATTAAGAAGTCTTGGAGCAAAAGTTACAGTCAAAGCAGTTTCCCCATGGCGGTTTGACGTTGCAAGAAACATAAGCCTATCCCTTGTGCCAGACGACTGCGACATTTGTGTTTGCACCGACCTTGACGAGGTTTTTGAAAAAGGGTGGCGGGAAAAACTTGAAAATGCATGGCAAAAGAACATTCACCGCCAGTGCCTCTACACTTATGTTTGGGATGTCCTTGAAAACGGCACAGACGGAACAACTTTTTTGTATCAAAAAATTCACGCACGACATGGCTTTGAATGGGTTTATCCCGTGCATGAAGTTTTATCCGCAACGCCCGCAGTGACTGCCCACGAAACATGCCCCTGCGAAAACATTGTTCTTAGGCATTATCCCGACAGCACAAAAAGCAGAGGACAATATTTAGAACTTCTTAAACTGAGTGTTGCCGAACACCCCGAAAGCGACCGCAACACACATTATCTTGCTCGTGAATTTATGTTTGCTGGCGACTACACCTCTGCCATAAAATACTTTAAAAGACATTTGAAACTTCCCACAGCAACTTGGAATGAAGAACGGAGTGCAAGTTTAAGATACATTGGCGATTGCTATTATTATCAGAACAAACTTCCGCTTGCAAGAAAGTTTTATGAAAAGTCAATTTGCGAATGTCCCGAAACACGAGAAGGATATTTTGCCCTAGCAAAACTTTTATATTTTCAAAAAAAATATTTTGACTGCTTTGTTCTTCTAAAAGCCATGCTCGAAATTAAGACCAGAAACTTAACTTACATTTCTTCCCCCGAGTGTTGGGGCGATGCTCCATACGACTTGTTATCCCTTTGCTCGCACTTTTTGGGCATGAAAAAAGAGGCATATAACTACTGCCTCTTAGCATTATCCAAAAACCCACAAGACAAACGGCTTAAGGATAATTTGCAATATTTTAAAACTCACCTTTAAAAGGTTCTAGTTTTCTATTTGCCATAATTTTTCTAACTCTGCTTGCATTTGAAAAGGTCAACCACGAACCACAAACTGCCACGGCATCTCCGCCAAACCAAGCATAAGTAGAACGCAAAGTTGAAACGGAATCTGAAAGTTGCAAGAACATAACTCTGTAAGTCACATCAAAAATTACAAAGCAACTTACAAAAATTGCAGTTATAAGTGACAATATCCATAATGCCTTATAAATCTTTGACTTTCTTTCTGGGAACATATTGTGTCTTCCCTTTGCCACACAAAACAAGCAAAATGTTGCAACAACAAGCCCCACCAAAATGGCAACTGAAACATATTTTGCATAAGTGAGCATAAGAAGTCTGACCCCTATTGGCTCTTGATAATTCATATTTATGTCAATGATAAGCCTAAGAATTTCCGAATAGACAATTTGATGAATAAGAGCAAAAAGAACGACAGCCGAAACGCACATCAAAATCAAGCAGAATTTATACCCCGACTCCAGTCTTTCCGAAACCTCTATCCTTTCATAAAACATTTTGTTCACTTCGTCTGCTGAAAGTTCATTTTCTTTAACTTTTTCCATTTTTTCTCCTAACCAAACAAAATAAATTCTAACCTTTTTATCAAGTTTTATCAAGCGAATTCGCCATAAACATTAAAAATATAGCACAAATTCATATAAAAACTAGGCATTTTTATGCAAAAAACATGCAAAAATTAAGCATTTTTTTCAAAATATGCTAGGTTTTTTATATCAAAAGAAGTGTATTTTGGGGCGTCATGGTCATGAAACCACTCTGTCCCCTCAAAATTATCTGTTCCAGTTATAACATTGACTGGCGCTTTGAAATATGTGGCTTCGCACTCGGCAAGAAGGGTTCCTTCTTCGTCTTCCACAAACCCTTTTGCAATGAAAATTCTTGAAGTGTCACGAGTTATTTTGCCAACACAAAAAATCTTCTTCCCAAGAGGCACTGGCTTTCTATATTTTATTTTAAGGTCACCCGTCACCCCCCAAGCATTTGGGTTTGCAATTTGAACAGCACGTCCAACAGTTTCGTCAAGCAATGCACAAATAACTCCGCCATGCATTCTATTAGGATAACTTTGGTGTTCATTTCGCCCTGTGCAGACGGCAACAATATAGTCCCCCTCTGTTTCATAAAAATGTGCTTGTAGCCCAAGAGCATTGCTTAGCCCGCACACAATACAACTGTTTGAATTGTTTTGAATTTTTGTCACTTTAAGTTCCATTATTTTTTCTCCCCTTTTTTCTTTTATATTTTATACTTTCCGCTTATATTCACGAAGTTAGCAAATATTTATCGATTTAGTTTTGTAAATTAAATTTCATTTATAAATATTTTACACTTTTCGCTCATAATCTGTAATTTAGCAAATATAAGTTGTTTTTTAAATCAATATTATTTTTTGCTCTATTTAGAAATGCTTTTATATCATTATGTCTAACTTCTCAACTTATTTATCCTTACATTCGATATTGTCTTTTTTATTATCCGACTTGTTTTCAAGGACATTTTTATTTTCAAGATTATCGGTCTTATTGTTATCAAAGACAGTTTCAAATGATTTAAGTTTTGTTTTTCGCATAATTTTGCCCATTAAATTGCCCGAATGTTGTGGGGTGAGTTTGTAAGCAAAGTTTAGAAGTTTTGCGTCAAAGCCCAATATAACTCTGGCTTTTCTTTTTCTCATTGCTTTTACAATCTTCCTTGCCATTTTGTCTGCTGACATACTAATTTTATCTACAAAGGATTTATCTTGAACACAAATTGTGTCACGAGAATTATCTTTTGAAGAAAATAAATTCGTTTTTGCAAAGCCCGGCATTATTGTCGCCACATAAACTTTCCCCTTTAGTTCGCTGTGCAAAATTTCACTAAACGACCTAAGTGCAGCCTTGCTTGCTGAATAGACCGCTGTTCCTGGAATAATTCCGAGGCTAGCCGCACTTGAAATGTTTATAACTGCTGGTGTTTTTGACTTCATAAGAAGCGGCAGCAATATTCTCGTTGCATAGGTTGCAGAAAAAAAGTTTGTTGCAAAAACTCGTTCATACAATTCGCTTGTTGTGCTTGAAAAGCGTTCAAAAGGTGGCATAGTGCCTGCACAATTTATTAAAATATCAATGTTTATCTTGTTTTTTATAACAAAGTCCTTAAAGTCACACCAATTTTGTTCCTTTGACACGTCCATTGGATACGCCACAAATTCCCCGCTAAGAGATTTAACCTTTTCTTGTGTTTCATGTAATTTCTCAACATTCCTTGCAAGCCCTACAATTTTGCAGTGATATTTTTGTGCCAAAATGTAGCACATCTCTCGCCCCAAGCCACTTGACGCTCCAGATATTACAACTGTTTTTTCAAAAAGCCAATTCATATTTCCTCCAATAAATAAATTTTAGCAGAAAATAAGATTTTTAACAATCATTTTAAACTTCCACTCAAAATTCAAAATATAAGCGAGCGTGAATTATTTTCGCTGTATCATTTTAAATTCTTGAATTTACTGAGTTTGTTAAAATTGCCGAGGCTACTCTGTTTCTAGATAATTGAGGACTTTTATATGGAAAGTAATAATATAATTACATATTCTAGTTATTTATTTGTATATTATGACTATTGACAATGGGGGTTCTGTGGGTTATCATAAACACATAAAAATGAGGTGAAAAAATGGGCAGACAGCATAACAAAAGCAGACATTATAAAAACTTCAACAGCAAAATGCGTCAATGGGGACTTTCTGCAAAAGAAAATCAAGAAAAAGAAATAAATTCTCAAGAACTCCGTTTGAACAATGACTCATTTGATATGCGAGCGGCAAGAAGAAAAAAATATAGCATTGCAAGTAGTGTTTTTACAAAAGATGGTAAATTGAGCGATAAATTGCAGTGTGACCCATGCGCCTACACAGATATAAATAATACACTGGGCGATGACATTTTCTTTGAAAGTATAATTGATAGATATAACAAAATTCTAAATACTGAAAATTTATACAGGGTTCGCCCACTTATTGATATACACCCAGGTGGTTTTGGCAAAAACAACGCCGAAACACTAATTTGGCAAAATCGTGCATTAAAACTGCTTTCAATGAAGAAATATTTTGACAAAGTTGTTGATTTGGCAAATAACGCAATCAAAAATAAATTCGGAGAAAATGCAATAACCGAGTATGGCATTTCGGGAAATCTTAGACAAAACTCAATGCCGGAAATCAATACATCTGAACTGAGCGAGCAATATCTTTTTATGCATGACAATAACTTTCTTAAAGCGATTACACACGCTCCAAAAATTCCTGTTGAAAACTGGAAAATTGTTGAGGATAATGAAGATTATAGAAAAATATCTCAAAGATGTATTATGAACATTGACGGGCAGATTCTTCTTGGGGCGTCAACTGCAACAGTTTTTAAGACTGAAAGCGACAAATGCAATAGTATTCAATTTGATGTCTTCTATCGTGGACTCGCAGAGGGTCAATTTAGGGTGGAGCGTTGGGACTATCTTCCACGTGGGACACATTACAACATTTTCCTTCCCGCAAAGTCTGTGGCATTTATAAAAGGCATTGTAATGGACAACACAAAATACAGCCACATACACAGAAGAACGTTAAGGCAACGAGTGATATTTGGCTCAAAGCAATCATGCGATGTAATCCCTGTTCCAATAAACAACGAGCCATATGAACTGGAAAGAAAATTTAATAGTTTTGATGACATGTGCAACTGCTTTATGGATAACTACAACATTTCAAGCAAAACACTGGATAAGGACCTTGTTGCGACAGTTCCACTAAAAGAACTGGGGCTATCACTTTGTCCAAGGTTCAATTTCAAAACACGAAGGGCGGCTGAAGATGGCTCACTTCCAGCGGAATGTGCTGAATACTTTGACCCAGTAACAATTCGATGTGCTGAAAGATTTGATATAGATAGAGATACCACTCAAATTGAAGAAGATTGGTCGCCAATGCAAGAGGATAGTCAGCAGTTCTTAAGATTTGACGGGTTGAGAGATTCAAGTAGTGAATGGCTGGCACGAAGGCTTTGGAAAAAACGCAAAGAAATGGACGACATGGCGAGTGAAGTTCCAAATAGTTATGAAAGATAAGAGGGGTTAGAAAAATGGAAAAATATAATAGAATAGCAAATAAATTTAAGAAATTTGATGAGGAAAAGTTCCTTGCAAAGGAACAAGAGCAAACAAATTTTAACGAGGATAGATTTCTTTCTAAAGATACAGAAGACAACAAGACAAGATTTAATGAAGAAAGATTCCTCACAAGAGGAGAATATACTCCTAGATTTAATGAGGAAAAATTTTTAGCTAAAAAAGATGAGATAGAGGAAGAAAAACAAGACTTTGACGAAGAAGGCTTTCTTGCAAAAAAAGAAACAGATGAGGACAAAGGGATATTCTTTGACGAGGAAAAATTCCTCTTTGACTTCCGTTATAAGCAAAGAAAAAATCATTTAATAAATATTCACCAAGCAAACAATAATTTTCAAGAAAACCATAATTATCAAGCGGATAAGAACTATAAAGGCGAAAAATTTACACAACAAGAATTGATGGAAAAAGAGCCTATTGAGGAAAACAAGCAACAAGCGAAGTTAAAAAGGCTAAAGGTTGTTTTGAAAGAAAAGTCCGAAGAGAGTGATGAAAGTTCTGAAGATAAAAAATACAAAATGTCTAACTTGAAAGTTCGTTTTACACCTAAAGAATATCGCTCTTATATGAAAATTTCCGACACCGAATTTTTTCAAAGCGTGTTAGACAGATATTCCAATATTTTAAGAACCGACGGGAAATATAAGTCAGAACCATTTTTAAAAGTGAATGGACCAGTTGTAGAAAACGCTGCTTGGCAAAACAGAATGAACCAAATTATCACATCGGGCATGTGCTTTGGCAATCTCTGCAAATTGGCTCAAGATGTAATATGTGAACGCTTTGGCGATGATGCCTTGACAGATTATGGAATTTCTGGTGATTTATTCATAGGTTCCATTCCAAGTGCAAGAAACGTTTTGTCAAAAGAAAATTATCTCTTTATGCACAACAATGTTTTCCTTGACGCTATGATAAAAGCACCAAAAATTCCTATTGAACCTTGGCAAGAAATTGAGGGTGCGTTTAAAGGCACTATGTTTTATACACAAAGATGTATTATGAATGTTGACGGACAGATTATTCTATGCCAAAATAGCATATTTCCAAAAGAAATTTGCGACAAGTCCCAAGGTGAGATAAGATTTGATGTTTTCTTTAGGGGAAACAAAAGAGGCGACATTAGAATTGAAAAATGGGATTTTGAGCCAAACTATCAAGAAGTAAATAGATATATCGACTCTGAAATGGTGTATTTCATTCAAGAAGGAATTGTGCCAGAAAACACTAGATATAGCCACGTTCACAAAAGAACAGTTAGACAAAGATTGGTCAACGGCTCTGGCTTTTTTGGCGACATTGTCCCAACACCAATCAACAAAGACCCAACCCTTCTTGAAAGAAGATACAAGACTTTTAATGACATGCTAAATAGTTATTTGGATGAGCATAATGTTTCAAATCATATTTTGGATCAAGGAATGGTCGATAAATTGCCTCTTAAAGAGCTTGGACTTCTATACTGTCCACAATACAGTTCTGTGCTTAGAAAAGTTGTAAGCAGTTCAAAACATCCAGAGGAAAATTCTTTTTACTTTGAACCTTACATTGGCGACATTGAACAAAAGCGATTTGACATTTTTAAAGATAGTTATATGATTGAAGAAGATTGGTCGCCAATGCAAATGGCAGGTCAACAGACTCTCAGATTTACTGGACTTAAGGACAAAGAAAGCAGATTTCATGGCAGACAACTTTGGGAACAACGTTTGAAAAATCATGACTTATCAACTGAAGCCCCTGGAATGGGACGTATAAAATAAAAACATCTCCACCGAAATGGTGGAGATATTTTTTAGTTTTCTTTCATATAATAACTTCCGCTGTGTTGAGTTGCTGGAAAGCGTTGACCTTTTTCAAGATAGCAACAACCTCCGTTTCTGCCTTGTTCATCAAAGGCACAATAGTTTCCGCTTTCTGGGGCAACTTCCCCTGGTCTGTAAGATTTACTCATGTTTTACCTCCTAAGAATAGTTTTTGCATAAATTCCGGCGATATGCAGAAAATTATTTGGTGAAAAGTTACAAAAAATGTTACAATTATACGAATTTTGTTGAAAATGTGACGAAAAATTGCAATTTTTCTATAAATTAACGCTTAAAAATAAATTTTTGCAACGGCTAGACTAAACACAAACGCAAAATCACATAAAACAAATTAGAATAAAAGGAATGGGAAAATGTCGGATAAAATATGTTTTGATGATGAAAAATATCTTGCTTTGCAAAGCAAACTGATAAGAGAACGAATGAAGCAATTTGACAACAAACTATACATGGAGTTTGGCGGAAAGTTGTTTGACGATATGCATGCTTCAAGGGTTCTTCCTGGGTTTGACCCAAACATTCAAATTAAACTTTTGGACAACTTTAAAAAAGAAAGTGAAATTATTTTTGTTATCAATGCAAACGACATTGAAAAAAATAAAATTCGTGCAGACAATGGCATAACTTATGACATGGAAGTGTTAAGACTAGCGGACATTTTTCGCAAACGTGGGCTTGTTGTAAGTGCTTTTGTAATAACGCTTTTTGCAGACCAACCAAATGCTGTGGTATTTAAAAATAAATTGGAAGGTTTGGGAGAGAGAGTGTATATTCACTATCCAACAAAGGGTTATCCAGCAGATGTGGAAACGATTGTTAGCGACGAGGGCTATGGCAAAAACCCTTACATTGAAACATCAAAGCCTCTTGTCGTCATCACAGCCCCCGGTCCAGGAAGTGGAAAACTTGCAACATGTCTTAGTCAACTTTATCACGAATACAAGCGTGGCGTTAAGGCGGGATATGCAAAGTTTGAAAAGTTCCCCGTTTGGAATTTGCCACTGAAACACCCAGTTAACCTTGCCTATGAAGCAGCAACGGCAGACCTTAAAGACGTAAATCAAATTGACTATTATCACCTTGAAAACTATGGCAAAGTGGCAGTTAGTTATAATAGGGATCTTGAAGCCTTCCCTGTTCTTCGAAATATTATAAGAAAAATTGCGGGCAAAGATATATATTTGTCGCCAACAGACATGGGCATAAACACCATTGCGGAATGTATTTTTGATGACAATTTTGCAAGAGAAAGTGCAAAGCAAGAGATAATTAGAAGATACTTAAAGGCACTTGTTGACATAAAGCAAAATGGAACGTCTAAAAATGTTGCAGAACGAATTAAACTTTTGATGAACGAGCTGGGGCTTAGTGTTTATGACAGAAAATGTGTAAAGCCAGCGGAAGAAAAGGAAGCAACTTCCCATCAGCCAAGTGTTGCCATTGAACTTAATGACGGACAGATTGCTGTTGGGCGAAGGACAATGCTTCTTAGTGCCAGCGCAAGTGTGGTGCTTAATGCGCTTAAAGTTATGTCTGGAATTGAAGACAAGTTTGAACTCATATCTGCTCAAGTTTTGGAGCCAATATTGAATTTGAAAAAAGATGTGCTTCACTCAGAAAACACAACTCTTTCACTCAATGACGTTTTGACTGCTCTTTACATTTCCGCAAATTTGAACCCTAGTGCAAAAGTTGCTTGTGGATACATTCACAACTTAAAACACGCACAGGCACATTCAACACATATTTTAAGCAGAGCAGACGAAGATTGCCTAAAAAGATTGGGGCTTAATGTTTCATGTGGAGATAAATTCTCTACCAGCAATCTTATTGAAGTTTAGGATTTAATGATTAAGATATTTGCTAGATATTGCTTTATAAGTGAGTTTTGGCAAATATGTTAGGCTAAACAGCAAACAAAAGGCGTCCGCAAAGGAATACATTAAAGATAATTGCCACAATGCAGTTGTGAAGCATAGTTTGTGAAATAAGTTATCCACATTTTTTGGACAAGTTGTGGATAACTTTTTTTCTGTTGCATAATAATAAATATGGAAAAAATTAAGGGCAGACAATGGCGAGAGTTTGGCGTTGCAATGTGCAAGCTGTTTTTGACGTTTGGGTTGAGCGTTGCTTTTTTTGTCGGGCTTTATTATTTGCTCAAAAACACAGGCTGGATTGGAAAATTCTCCAATGTGGCAGAGTTGAAGGTCATAATTTCATCTGCGGGCTTTTGGTCGTATGCTGTGTTTGGGGTTATTCAGTTTTTGCAAGTGAGTGTTATTCCCATGCCGGCGTCTGTTAGCACCATTGTGGGAGTGATTTGCTTTGGACCGTGGATTGCTTTTGGGATAAGTCTGCTTGCCATTCTTCTTGGGAGTATTGTTGCGTTTTTGCTGGGCAAGACATTTGGCAGCAAAATAATTTTTTGGATTGTAGGAAAAGAGAAAGGCGAAGAATTTTGCAAGTTGCTACTTCGGGGCAAGTGGGCTTTTTTTGTAATGATGTTGTTGCCACTGTTCCCTGACGACATCTTGTGCCTTGTTGCGGGGGCATGCGGAATGGACTTTAAGTTTTTCCTTGTTACAAATATAATAACTAGAACGGTCGGAATATTCTGCCTATGTTTTTTAGGTGGGTTGTTCTAGCAAAAAAGCCAGACTTTCGTCTGACTTTTTTTTACAATTCTCTTCGGGCTTCGATTGCACGAGAAAGGGTTACTTCGTCTGCATATTCAAGGTCGCTGCCCATAGAAATTCCTTGGGCGAGGCGAGTTACTTTTATGCCGAGAGGTTTTAGCAAGCGAGCGATATACATTGCGGTCGCTTCCCCTTCCACATCGGGATTGGTCGCAACAACCACTTCTGTTATGCCGCCAGCGTTCACTCTTTCCAAAAGTTCCTTTATTCTTATGTCCTCTGGTCCTTTGTTTTCCAGTGGGCTTATGCAGCCATGCAAAACATGATAAACACAATCAAAGTTTTTCACTTTTTCTATGCTTGCAACGTCTTTTGGGTCTTTCACCACGCAAACGATTGGGCTTTTTCTGCGTTTGCAAATTCCGCAAAGGTCGTCAGTGGCGAACCCACCACAAACTTTGCAAAATTTTACTTGCTCTTTGGCAACCACAATGCACTGGGCAAGGTTGCGTGCACTGTCCTCATCGCCCCCCAAAATGGAGTAGGCATAGCGTTGTGCTGTTTTTCTGCCCGCTCCCGGAAGGCACATAAATGCCCCAACCAATTTTTCAATAACTTGTTCTTCCATAATATTATTATATCACAAAATCAAGAATAATGCAAAGGGAAAGAGATTATTAAAAGATAATTACCGATTATTTGTTTAAGCCTTAGGCCTGCCTAAATCAACCCAGAATTTCATACTTGCACTTGTCCCATACTTCTTAGTCTGAGATGCCCCACGACAGCAAAGCGAACCGCTTGAACTGACACCTCTATTGCCATCCAAAGTATTTGTCGTGTTGTACCAAATTACATTTGTCTTTTGACAATTCACATCTCCGCCGAAACCAAGAACTTCTTTACGTCTCCAAGTTACAGTAATGCCTCCACCGTCCTTAAATGTTATATTTTCACAAATGTAATCTTGATCATTATTGCATCTTATTCTTGAAACTTTTTTGTGATCACTATGTCTGATCCAGTGTGCTGTGTTGTAGTGATTGCCCTTAAAGAGTATATGGCAATAGTAATAATTTTGCGACCCCTCATCCAGCGTTACTATTCTAGCATATTCGGCGTAATACTTCAAATAGGTTCGTGGATAAATGTTAACATTTCCAGTAATATGATCGGCAACGACAAGTGATAGGCTAAGATAACACGAACCAAGCCAAACTGAACCGTAGATGAAACCAGAGTTTTCCTTTATAATGCCAGCCCAAATGTTAATATCATACATATCAATTGATGACACTTCCCCCGTAACATAAAGCGCAAAATTATTAGAGGATGTTTCTGATGTACCATTTGCACAAAGTTTGCTATTCCCCTTAATTGTAATTGTTGCATTGCCAAAGATATAAACCCCATTTGAAGTAGAACCACTATAATCCACATCATCATTAAATTTTTTGCTGTAATCGGTGCGTCCGCCCGTATTATTTGCAATCTGTGCGCCGTTTTCCATTGTTAAGGAGCCGCTGGCATTGAAGTATGCAGCACCGCCATGTAAAGTTGCTGTGTTGTTTAGAATTTTTGCACCAGTGCCACTCATTGTAAGTTTTCTGTTGCTTTTGAAGTACACGCCGCCGCCATTTGCTTCTGTTTTGTTATTTTCAATGACGCCGCTTACTGTAAGGTCACCTATATCAACATACACACCACCACCATTATACTTTGCTGTGTTTTGAGTTTGAGATGACGAGCCAACAGAACCGCTTATTGTCCCGCCCGCTGCGAGATACAATGCACCGCCGTTTGTGGTTGCACGGTTGCCATAGGCTGTTCCGCTGAATGTTATGCCAGCTCCCGCATAGACTGCGCCGCCATTTGAGGCTTGAAGTCCACTAAGAGTGCCACCGATTGTTGAGCCACCCGCATTTGATGAGAGGCAAATTCCCCCACCGTCTTGTGCTACGGTTTTAATGTTTCCATTATTGTCTTTTGAGCCATAAATTTGCCCAGTGAATTCGAAACTTCTACCGGCGTAAATTCCGCCACCGTTGCCGTCTGTTGTGTTGCCTGCAAAGTAACTATAGACTGTGACTGAGGAGGAGCCATTTGCAATATACATTCCGCCGCCGCTTGAGGTTGCAGAGTTTTCTTGTATGGCATGGCTGCTGTCATTTCCAGTGAACTCCCATGTGACAGAGCCGTTGAGATACACACCGCCACCTTGGCTTGCTTTATTTCCATAGATTGAGTAAGCATTATTTGAACTATCGCTGACGCTGTCTTTCGCTGTGCCACCGTTCATATAAAGTCCGCCGCCGCCAACTTTTGCACCATTGTATTTGATGTATCCACCAATAAGATTGAATGTGCCACCATTTACATACACACCGCCGCCCTCAGTTGCATAGTTGTAACTGATTAGGCTACTTGCTTGCATTGTAAATGTGCCGCAATTGCCAACATACACACCGCCGCCTAGGTTTGCTTTGTTGGAGCAATTTTCTTCCGTTGCAGCAGTTTTTGCTGTTACACCGATTGTGCCTTGCGTCATATTGAAACTTCCGCCACCAACATACACCGCACCGCCGTTTACAATAGAAGTCGAGCCGTCATATTGATATTTGTGTCTTATCATTGTGCCGCCATTGAAGTTTGTAGTGCCACCATTTGTTGCAACTGCACCACCGTTTTTGGCTTTGTTGTTTTCGAAGTTGGCTGCAATATTCACCGTGCCGCCCGACACATAGATTGCCCCACCGTTTCCGCCACGAGCCGAATTTTGTGTGAAGGTGACTTTGGTAGAGTCATAGATTTCGACCGTTCCGCCAGTTACCGCCAAAGCACCGCCATTCACCGAGTAGTTGTCGTTGAACTTAATTTCTGAAGATATGGAACTATCTGCACTGCTGATAGCCACATTTCCACCGCCAACTGCAATCGCACCACCCATTTGAGTTGAACCAGTGTTGGTGTAGTTCACTGCAAGAGTTCCGTCATTAAATCTCTTACCGAACAAGCCTGCGTAAATTGTTGTTGTGCCAATTGTGTAAATTGCTCCGCCCATATTGTTTGCTTTGTTGGATACAAAGATTACACCTGTGCCAGTTGCTCCAGTGTAGGTTGACTCTTTTTTACTTAGAATTCTAAGTGTGCCAGTTGTGTAGATTGCACCACCTTTGTCGCTTGCTGCATTGTTTTTGAATAAGATTGCATTTGCAAAGGTGTCGTGCTTTGAGTTGACTTTTCCCTCGCTCACGTATTGTGCTGCATTGTCGCCGCTTTCAAGTTTTACTGTGCCGTGGTTTGCAATGCCGCCACCATTTGGAGCGAAGTTGTATATCACTACTCCGCCGTTTAGGCTGAGGGTTCCGCCGTCTGCAACATATATGCCGCCGCCCTCACTGCCCGCAGAGTTGCCCGCCCCACGATTGTCGTTGATGTAATAGTAAGAAACCCCGTCTTGCACTTTCCCATAAGAGTTGTAGGATATTCCTCTCTTTTGAGATGTAACTCCCACACTTCCCGCTGTTGCAATCTCTTTATAGGCTTCATTGAGGAACTTTTCTGCACCGATAATTCCGTTTGCAATTTCAAGAGTTGCGCCCTTAGCCACATAAATTCCGCCGCCATAAACTGAAGCGTCATTGTAGCTTATTTGTGCGTCACTTAATATAACTGTGTTGCCGCCTATGAACAATGCACCGCCATTTTCTGCAATGTTATTTATGATTTTTGCTGAAAGAGCAATAGGGTTTGCATTGACCTCTGATGTGCCGACCAAATAAACCCCGCCGCCGTTTGTGGCTTCATTGTATGAGATTTCGCCGCTTATCAATTGAACATTGCACACATCAACAAATGAAAGTTCTGCATACACACCACCACCGTTTGCTGCATTGTTGCCGTGACTTGTAAGTTCTTTAATAAGATTTGTTTCATTTTGATTGTATTTGAGTTCTGCTCCGCCAATTATTGCACCACTGCCGTTCATTGTGAAGTGACCGCTTGCTGAAACAAACACGCCGCCGCCTTTGTCTGTTGCAATGTTGTTTGAAACTTCGCCGCCGGTCATTGTGAATGTGCCACTCATAACACAAACACCACCACCATTTGCTGCTTTATTGCCACCTATTGTGCCGCCAGTCATTGTAAATGTGCCACCCGCAACACAAACACCACCGCCGTTGTAACCTTTGACTTCTTCATCGTTTTTCCCTGTATTTGAGCCAGTGATTGAGCCAGCTTCAAGTGTAAGAGTTGATGATGTAAGTGAGCCACTGCCTGAACCGTTATCGTAAAGATATACACCGCCGCCGTTTTGGGCATTGTTGCCAGAGAGCGTTGCACCACTTATCGTGACTGCCGAGCCGCTGATGTAAAGTCCACCGCCGTTTGTGGCGTCGTTGCTGGAAATTGTTACATTCGAGCCAAGGGTAAGTTGGTTTGCGTCAGTGTATATTTTTGAATTTTCAATGCACAAGCCGCCACCGTTTGTGGCTGTGTTATTTGTAATTGTAACATTGCCGTCAAATGCGACTCTGCCGCCTGCTGTGAGATAAATTCCACCGCCGTAAGTTGCACTGTTGCTTGAAATTTGAACGCCGCCATTAAGCACCACTTCACCGCCTGCAACATACAATCCGCCGCCGTTTCCAGTTGCTGTGTTTGAAACTATATTTGTTTCAAGTATCAAAGTGCCGCCTGCGACATGCACACCACCACCGTTTGTCGCTTTGTTGTTATCCGACAATTTGACAAAACTTGGAATAGTCAATGTGCCGTTTGCAAGGTAAATTGCCCCGCCGTTTGCTGCACTGTTGCCAGTAAGAGTGACCGTGCTTATTGTATTTGATGTGCCGAATGTTACATTTGCTCCGTCAACATACAATGCGCCGCCGTTACCTTTTGCAGTGTTGCCCGTAATAGACGAGCCATTGATATTAAGTTTTGTATTGCTGCCCACTGCTTTGATTGTTGTGTCTGTGACTGTGTTACTTGATATTGTGACATCTGTTAGTGTTACATTTGTTTGATTGCCGTCAGTGGAATTCAAGTTGAAGATTGTTTCCGTGTCGCCGTCAGAGCCGCTGATAGTTGTGTTTGAGATATTAACTGTTGCTCCCGCCGTTGCCAAAACAATGTTTTTCGCTTTGACGTTACTTATTGTGCAGCCGCTGAGGGTTAAACTTGCGTTTTTCACGTCAAAGAGATTGTTTGAAGTTGAGATGTTTTGGGCTGTTACATTCTTTGCCGTCAAACTTCCGCCAGTGAGTGTTGCAACTGAGATGTTGTTGCTGCCGTCTGAAGGGCCTATTGTAACATTTTCCATTGTAACACTGCCCGATAACACTTGAAGAACTGAGGACGTAGAGCCTATGATATTTACATTTTGAAGCACCAATTCGCCAGACGCCACTGCAAGCCATTGTTGTGACGAAAGTTCAAGTTTGACTGTGTATGTTGTGTCAGTGAATTTGTATTCACTTTCACCCAATTCATTTTCACCCAATTCACATTCCGCCGACTTGATTGTAACTTTGTTTGAACTAAGGCTTGAAGTTGCGGACGTTGAAACATTGTTTTTAATTATATACACAACATATTTGTATTCTGAGCCCTTACCTGTTGCGGCAGAAATTGCACTGCTCATACTTTGATAGAACCTGCCACCGCTCTCATTTTCTCTTTGCACATAGAAGTTTCTTTCTGCAATGATAATGTCATGACCAGTAATTCCGCCCAAGATAAAGCAGTAAATGTTTCCGTCTGGGTCTTTCCCTTCAAAAATGTCTTCCAAAATATAATCAGGTTTTGAAATATTTACATTGTTTGAATAAGAGCCAACTGTTGTATTATATTCTGTTGATTTGGCAGGGCTTGTAATCTTGATTTTTTGATTGTTATGGTTATAAGCCTTGTCAATTCTTATCTTCGCAAGTGAGCCTGCTGCACGTTCCAGATAAATTGAGTCGTTAATCTTGATATTTCCCGACAAATATTCATCGTCTTTCCCTGCATTGAAAGTCATTGCAACATTGCTTGCTTGCTCGCTAAGATAAATGCCGTCACCATATTTTGCAGTGTTTGCCTTAGTCAAGTCTTCACTGTCACCTAACTTTAACATGCGAACTTCAATTTGAGATGAAGTGCTATCTGCGCCATAATTTACATAAATTGCTCCGCCTTTGCCAGTTTCAAGATTTGCCGAGTTTTTGAACATTTTAAGATAACTTTCATCTGTTCCCTCAAAGCGTCCCATAGCGTCACTGAAGTAAATTCCGCCGCCGTCTGTTGCATTGTTTGATGAAATTTCTCCACCAGAGAATGTTGCTGCTGCTTTTGTTACATTGATGTCATTTGTAAACAATGTTGTAAGTTGCTCTGCTTTAGTTTCATCTTTTGATTTAATTTCAGCATATTTCAAACCATTTAGGAATATTCCGCCACCGTTGCCAGTTGCTGTGTTTCCAGAGATTGTTCCGCCGGACATTGTTATGTAAGTTTTATAATATGTCACTGTTGTTTTTACAGTTTCTTCACCAGCAGTTTCACCGTTTGAATTGTTGGCTAGGGTTACTTCTTTGCCGTTTACATAAACACCGCCGCCGTCTTTGGCTTCGTTCATGGATATTTCACCGCCAGAGATATTTACATTGCACAAGATGTTTGCATACAGTCCGCCGCCATAAGTTGCGTAACTTCCAGAGATTTTTCCGCCGCTTATTGTGACCGTTGACCAAATTTCCTCATTGTTTTGCTTTGACCCCGTTGCATAAATTGCACCGCCGTATTCTGCTGCACCATTTGAAATGCCGCCCCCAGTCATTGTGAACGAAGAATTTTCAATATATACAATTCCGCCACGAAGTCCACTTTTTATGTCTGAAACAGAGGTCGCCTCGCCTTTAAGTTCTGCACCAGAGATAATGACTTCTGAACCATTCTTTGCAAGAACAATGCTTCCCTCTTGTGTTGAAGATTTGCCAGTTATAACAACATTGTTACTCAACGTGAGTGTTGCACCGTTAACTTCAAAGACACGTCCGTCAAACTGCGAATCGGAATATACAACAATGTTCAATGTGCCGCAACCTTCGTAACCGCCATACACTGCGTCAAAGTCGCCGTCATAGCCAATGGTTGTTGTTTGTGTAACTGCAAAACCGTTTCTGCATTTTTGATTGAACGTAACCTCGCCTTTTGCCGATAGAACAATGTTTGAAGAATTGAAGTTAATAGTATCTGTGATGTCATACTCTCCAGCGTTTGCGAGAACGAGATATTTTGAGTAGCCTTCGTCAAGTATAACAAGGTCTGCCAAAGCGCCGTCTAGTGTTTCACTTTCCGCATAAAGAATATTCCTATCAGATTTTTTGCCATAAACTTGGAAATTCTGCGCTCTTAAGACAGCACGGTCACCATTATCATTATCTACAACTGCTTTAAGTCCAAAGCCAGAGTTAATATCCAAGTTGAAGTAGTCGAGGTAGTTGAAACCAGCGGTTATGTCATCTGGCTTAAATTGCAAAATCTTATCTTCAACACTGAACTTGCCTGCTTCCAAATAGACATTTATTCTCTTCATATCTTTTTTGGTCAAATTTTGTGAAACATTCCTTGTGCTTCTGAAAAGTTTTGTCTTCGCTTCGTCTTTGTCAGCGGTCTTTATACTTACAAATGACTTATTTGTCAAAATGTAAATTCCGTCAGAAATGTCATCAATTTCGCCAGATAGAACAATACCTGTCTTAACGTCAAGTTCAGATTCTGCAGGCTTACTTTGTGTTGTGTCGGAAATTGCAATGGTTGCATTTTCGCCGTTTGAGATTGTGTTTGCGTTTTCGCCGTCTGCAATATCCAAAACACCACCCGCAACGGAAAGCCCCGCACCGATTGAAGAACCGTCTTGAAGACTATTGCCAGTGATTGTTGTCCCCTTGAGGGTTGTTGTGCCGCCAAAGGTGTAAATTGCACCGCCGCTTGCTTTGCTTGCTGCCGAGTTGCCAGTTATTTGAATTCCCACAAGTTCAACATTTCCGCCCGCAACATAAACTGCACCGCCAACGCCATTTGATGTGTTCTTCGAGAATGTTTCATTTCCGTCAGTATTTGTTCTGCTGTCGCTAACTTTTGTTATGCCGTCAAACACTGCCAATGCTCCGCCACGACTTTCTGCTGTATTTTTCTCTATGCTGCTGTTCATAATTTCCAAAGAACCATATGACACAATCGCACCACCAACAGTTGCATTGTTGCCGCTAAGGACGGAAGAACCTTTGATTGTCATTGCTCCATTTTCTGCAACATACACACCGCCACCGTTTGTGGCGCTATTGCCAGTTATTTTACAAGCGTCATCAATTTCCACCTTGCCGCTTGCAACATAAATTGCACCGCCATTTATAGCTTTGCCGCTGTCAGAATTGCCGTTTTTATCAAATTTTGTTGAAGTTTTTATCAATGCGTTGCCAGATGAACCAAAGCCAAAGTAGCAAGCACCGCCGTTTTCTGAAGCATAATTCGTTCTAAATGTTGCAGTTATCATTGTAACTTTTGCAGCCCCTTCAGCATACAATGCCCCGCCCATTCTTGCCGAGTTGCTTTCAAACAAGTTCTTCTCGCCAGTTTCGTTTGCTGTGCTGATATCAGTAATCTTGTTCAAGTTCAAACTTCCGTTTGCAACATAAATTGCACCGCCATATCCGTTTGTGGAATTTGAAATGAAGTTTGTAAATTTGATTTCATGTCCTTCTCTGGAATTTAGATAAAGTGCGCCACCGTGAGCCACCTCTGTGCTGGAGGTTGCTCTGTTTTCACTAAATGTCACATCGCTTGTTACAAGTTTACCTTGTTTTTCAACTGCCACAGCACCACCTTGTTGTGCCGAGCAATTTGAAATTGTGGAGTCACTAATATACAATTCCCCGCTGCCGCTCGTGTAGATTGCACCACCCATTGAAGATGAGCCAGCAGTTAATGTGGAATTTGAAATTGTAACAGTTCCACCCGCTTGATAAATCATTCCGCCATTGCCCGTGGCCGAGCAATTTTCGAATGTAGAACTATCAATAACAACATTTCCATCTTTAAGCCAAATTGCACCGCCATAACTTAAAACTGATTTGTCAAGATTTTCGTCTTTTACAGAAATCATGTTATCAAGATAAAGTTGGTCTGCTTTGGAATTTCTGATTGTCGTTCCGTTTGAAAGTTTGAGTGTGCCACTTGCAACATAGAACATGCTTGCACTTACGCTGCTGCTGTTTTTGCTGCCTTCCAAAATCATTGGATGACAAACTTTGCCGTCATTAAGTTTTAAGTCGTTATTTTTTAGGAAGTCGTCACTTAAACTTGTAAATTCCAAACTTCCTTTCACAACAAACATAAAGTCTTGATAGCCGCTTTCTCTCAAAACAACTGCCCCGTCTGCTGTTTCTCTGCAATCGACAAGAACGATGTCCTTGTTTGCTGCGACTTTAACTGTGTTTTGAGAATTTATAACTTGTCTGCGGAAAAGCCCGAAGTAAGTTCTCTCGTTTTCTTTTGCTTGTTCAATAGCATCATTTATTGAAGCGAACATTTTGTATTTGCCATTTTCGTCCGCTTTAAGCGCACGGATAATTCCCGCCATGGCGTAAATATCTTTATCTCGCTTTGTGAAAACGATAATGTCCGAATCAAACTTGCCCGCCCCTGCAAAATCTGCGTTTGCAAATGTTGCAACCTTTATTTGAGCGTTGTCGCCAAGTTCTTCTTCCATAACAATATAAATCTTGCTATGTTTGCTTGAAATGTATTTATCTTTAACATTTATAACAGCCTTTGTGGACAAGAACACTCTGTCTGAAATATTTGCTGCATTGTAAACACTAAGTGAATTTGACTCGACTGCTTCCACATTTCCAGAAGTATTGGTCTTTTTTGCTCCAGCGACAAATATTCCAGCATAATCTACATTCTCATTTCCATTCCAGTTGCCGTAAATTTCACCGCCAAAAATTTCCACCTTTGAACCCGTTGCAACAAAGATTGCTCCACCTTTGTCCGAAGCCACATTGTCTGTCAATGTTCCGCCATAAAGTTTGAGAGCCTTATCTGCATAAATTCCGCCGCCCAAAGTTGCATTGTTGCCAGAGATGAGCGAGCCAGCATTTTCAAGCGTTGTGCGTTCAACATCGTTATAAATCTCAAGCGAGAGTTTGTCGCCAGTGGCATAAATTCCACCGCCCATGTTCCCCGCAACGTTGTTCAATATTTTCCCGTCACGCAATGTAACTTTGCCATTTGCCACATAAAGTCCAGCACCGTTTTGGGCGTTGTTATTGTCTATTGTTGCACCTGAAGAAAGTTCCACTTCGCCATAGTTCCCGCTTGCTGTCACATCTTCAACATACACGCCACCGCCGTTTCCAGTTGCTGTGTTATTCAAAATGAGCGAAGCAGAATTTGTAGCAATAAGTTTGCCGCCAACGACATACACACCACCACCATTTGTTGCATTGTTGCTTTCTATTGTTGCGTCATAGAGATAAAGCGTTCCATAAAGTGCCACGCCACCACCGTTCAGAGTGGCTTCGTTGCCAAGAACCCTTGCCCCTTGCATCAAGTAAACTGTTGTGCCAACTGCTGCATAAATTCCCGCACCTTCTGAAGAAGTGTTGTTTGAAATTTCAAAATTTGAAGAAATGTCAAGTCTGCCGCTTTCCACATACACACCACCGCCGAAGTTTGTTGCAGTGGAATTTGAAATTTTCCCATAGCCGAGCCAAGAAGCATTTGCCGTTTTGTTGTTTGTTGCAAAGTACACACCCGCACCATTTGTTGCAGTGTTTCCAGAAATCGCAACTACATCACTTGACTTAAGTGTTCTTAAAATGCCGTTTTCGCCAACATACACACCGCCGCCAAGAGTTGCAGAGTTTGCTGAACCCAAATCGTCACTTTGACCTATGATTGCATTGTATATATCCACTTGTCCAACAAGTGTGCGACCATTAGCAGTTCTTGAGCCGATGTAAATTGCACCGCCGTTTGCAGTTGCTGCGTTGCCGCCTATAACTGTTTTGCCATCAATTTCCACAAGCCCACTTGCTACATAAATTGCACCGCCATTTGTTGCAGTTCCGCCAGTTAGTGTAGAGTTAAGAATTGTTACATTTGCTGTGGAGCCTATTTGTGAAATATTAACATAAATAGTGCCGCCGTTTTCGCTTGCAGTTGAATTTGAAATTGTTGAATTTGTGACATTAAGTTTTGCTTGTCCGTCAATATAAATTGCACCGCCATTGACACTTGATGAGCCATTTATATTTGAAGTTTTGATTGTCACAACTGAGGTGTTTGCTGCATAAATTGCACCACCTCTGCCACTTTCGCCACTTGTTACACAATTTGAGATTGTCGAATTTTCAATTTCGAGTTTGCCGTCATAAATTGTTATTGCACCGCCGTTTGCTGCAGTGTTATCTCTTATTTCAACCCCGTCAAGGCGAAGAGTTCCGTTGCCACTTACGCAGAACAAACTTGCGTTTTGCGAATTACTTGTGCCGACTATTGTTATGTTGCCTGCTGCATATTGTGACACCCCGCCAAAGATTACATCGCTTGACACAATGTCAAATACCCAATCGGTTAAGCTTTCTGCACGAGAAAGTGTAACACCTAAGTCGTTTCCAGAAACGATTGTTACAGACTTATCAATAACAACTTTTTGCTCTAGAACAAAGTCATCTCTTATGATTATTGTTTCACCGCCAAGGCATTGTGACAAGGCTTCATTAAGTGAAGTGAATTCGCCAACAACATCTCCCTTGCTATCTCGCACTTCAATCATGTCTTCCACAACAATGTTATAACTTAAATATATTTCGCTGTTTGCACTGTTTTTGAGGAAGTTGTAGAAAGAAAGATTTGTGATAATTGTGCCGCTTGCCGACAGGCTGCCATTTCGTGGAGTTATCTTTGTTCCGTTTGTTGCTGCAAGGAAGGAAATTTCGTTATAGACTTTTGCAGTTTTCAAATTGCTTCCCACAAAGGCATTGTTTTCGCTGCCAAGTGTAACATTTGTTTTTGGCAGAATAACATATTCAATGTTGCTGCCCTTAAACGCTTCGCCGCCAACTTTGTTTGCCATTTCAAGGCTTATTTTTTGTGGCAAAGATTTGCAATTTTCAAAGGCATTTTTGCCAATTTCTGTTAGTTTTTCAAAAGCAATTTCGCCATGTTTTCCAAGGATTGTAAACTCACCGCAGCCTTTGAAACTTGCTTCGCCTATTTTCTCTATTTCATTTTCAAATGTAACTTGAGAGAGCATTGTGCAATTTTCAAAAGCGTGTGCTGGAACTGTGTTTGTGTTGCCAAGAACTTTTACAACATAAGCATTTGCTGGTTCATAATTTTGCCCGTCAAATGTAATTGTGTCGCCTAGACTTGAAACTTCTTTTGTGCTGTCGCCAAAGTAAGAAACAATCAAGGTCTTGAGGTCTTGCATCATGGCAAAGCAGCCGTCAAGTTGTCTGACAGTTTTTGAAACTTCCACAACTTCAGCATGAGAACCTGCAAAAGCAAGTGGCATAATTCCAGCGACTTCTTCAATCTTAACATAACTATTTTTTGCGATGTATGTGTGAAGCATTGTGCCACTTGGAGTTGCAACAAGAACATTGCCCATATAGTCCACAAAGTAGTTGCTTTGAGGGTTGAATGTGACTTCTTCTATGCTGTCCGTGGCGAAAGCCCCATAGCCGACATTGCCGTTTATGTTAAGAACTGATTTAAGCCCAGACAAGTTTGCAAATGCCAAGTCTTTTATGCTACTTACTTGTGAAAGCCCAAGGTCAATAGTTTTGATTGTTGGATAGTCTTTAAGTTTTCCAATTCCGATAATATCTTCTGATATGGAAACTGTGCCGTTTGTAACTTCAAGGGCGTGTGCTGGAACTATAATCTTATCCCCAACTCTTGCTTCGCCTAAGGTTGAAAGCCCTGTTACATATCCGTTTTCTGTAGTTAGATAGAATGGGTTTGTCCAATCTTGCCACACTGCATAAAGTGTAACATTGCCAGCAAAGTTTGCCGAAGTTAGTCCGTCTTGCGACCATTCGGCAACTATTGCATTTTTGTCAGTTGACCAGCCCATAAATTTTGCATATCTTGCGTCTAGGCTTGTGTAATTTGCGTCAGCAATTTCAAAGTCTGCAAAGAGAATTTGTGCCGCTTCGCTTGACAGAGCCGTTGGCATATTCTTTACGCCCGATACAAAGCCATTTTCTTGTGCCAAAAGAACATTGTGTGAGCCAGCGTTCAGATTGTATGTTAGATTATAACTATCCACAAAAACTGGATAAATGTTTAAAACTTGTTCGGAATTTCCGTCAAAAGTCATAACTGTTCTAAGTGTGTCGCTTGAAATTTCAAACATTCCGCCCATTTCAAAATCTCTTGTTTGATTTTGTTTTGTGAAGGAATATCCATATGCAATTTTGCCACAAAGTGATGTGAGTTCGCTTGAAGTTGGAAGTGCAAGTGTTGCGTCAGTTAGGTCGTTCGCCGTCACTCTGCCAGTCCAAATTGTAGAGCCATCAACAATGTTGACTGTTATTTCTTTTGCTCTCCAAACAACAAACATTTCTGTGTCGTTTGAAATCGTTATGTCATTTGTTGCTTCAAGAATTGTGCTGTTTGATCCGTCTGAATTTTGAGCCAAAGCAACTACTTGGAAGCCCACAAAATTGAAGTAGTTTTCAATTTCTTGCATTGACACTGCCACGACACCTAGGTCATTTGCCGTCACAGTCATTTGTTCCGCTGTTGCTGCGTTTGTTATTGTCAAAACATAATTTTGCCACACTGGGTATAGGTGCAACTCATTGACATTTAGGACATTATCCACTTCGCCGCCGTCAAGGATAACTTTGCTTGGATTTTCTGTTTGTTCATAAGACCAGCCGATGAAGTTGGCCATCTTTGCAAGTCCAAGTTCTGCAAGTGTTGGAGCAATAGCTTTTGTGCCAAATGAATATTCAACTTGTCTTGCAACACCACCATTTGTGTTGTGGAATATTGCAGTCCAAGTGTCGTCTGCCCACTCTGCATAAAGGGTTATTTTGCCACTTTCTGCAAGGTTTTTGACGGTTGCCCCGTTTGCATATCTCTCGCCGCTTTCAGTGACCCAGTTTTCAATGTGCTTGCCTTCCACTGCAAAGGAACTTACAAGTTTAAATTCGCTGTCATAAACAGCAGATATAATTTCGCTATCTTGTCTTCCAGCAAGGTTGATTGCGAGTTCAACTTGATATTCGTTGGCCGTCCACACGGCATAAAGTGTAACTTCAACTATTTCACCAATATTGTCTGGGTCAAAGTCTGCTACAAGTCTTTCTGGAAGGTTGTAGACTCTTTCATTTGAGTCAAACTCTGTTCCATTTTCGGCTCTCCATTTTGTAACACTCCAGCCGTTGGCAGAGAATTCTTGAGAAAGCCATTCATAGTTATCAAAACTGAACTCTCTTGCAACACTTCCCGCTTGAACTGTTGAAGACGATTGAAGTTCGTCTGAAATGAAGTTGACTGTGTAAGTTTTATTAGTCCAAATTGGTCGCAAAACAATATTGTCGCTTGGCATTTCAAAAGCCTTTCCGTTTTCGTCAACCCAAACGCCATTTTGCAAAGTGACCGTTGAATTTGTTTGCAAGCAGACAAAGCCAGAAAGTGAATAATATCTTCTGCTCAAAGCGTCTTTGGCTACACTTAGAATTTGTTGCAAGTGATTTTCTGTGTGCAGATAAACTTTGGTCGAAGCATTTTCCACCAATGCATTTGTTTTTGAAATTGTCCAGATATTTGACTCGTCTTGTGGAGAGAATGTTGTGTTTTCTGTGCCAAGAAGAATTGTAAGAGTTCTGTATTCGTCAGAATATTTTGCTCTGATTGTCAAGTCATGCCTTGGCATAACCTTGTCTTTTGTAACTTCCACAATGTCGCCGTTTTCGTCAACAAATGTCCAGCAGACAAAGTCATAATTATCCTTTGCACAGACCAGAGCATTGCTTGCAAACATTGTAAGAAGTGGTGTTTTGTATCTGATATCTTTTATCCAATAAGTGTTGTCGATGTCAAATGCACCTTGTCCCGAAATCTTGCCGCCCGCTGGGTCAATGGTCAATGTGAAGAAGCTTTGGAAAACATATATCTTTCCGTCAATGGCTTTAATTCTGTAGTCGTCAATCTTGTCGTCAGTCACGTCAAATCTGAGGACAGATTCGCTCAAGTTTTCTTCATAAGAGCCAATTTCCACTCTGCCAGTTTCTGATGAAGGATAATTTGCTTCATCTATCAAAATTTTGATTATCTTTTGTCCAGAAATATCGTTTGAAATTACAAATCTTGAGTTGCTTCCAACAAGTTTTAATGTGCTTTCAAAATTGCTTTCGCTTTCAAAAGTGAGTTTGCCATATCCCGACAAAACGACATAACTTTGTGCCTTGCCGATTGTTGCGGAATTATCTTTTACAACCACTCTGCCAAAGACCGTTTGCGAACTTGAGCCGACAAATATTTCTTGGTCATTGTTTGATATCGTCCCGCCATTTATGTTGAGTGTGCCACGTAAAACTGCTACGCCGCCACCCGTTGTATTTTCTGAAATTGTGCCAGAAAGAATAACAACAATATGCTTGTCAGAAGTTTTTGACATGTCACCTATTGCAATTCCGCCGCCATAGGTCGCAGAGTTGTTTTTGATAACTGCTCCAGAAATTACAATGTTGCCGTTTGAAAGCCCTGCTTGGCTGTCGCCGTCATAATACACGCCGCCGCCATAGCCTGTCGCCACGTTGCTCAAAATTTCTGTCCCTTCGCCAATTACTGCTCTGCCGCAGTTTTCTGCAAAATACAACCCAGCACCATTTGTTGCATTGTTTTCTCTGACTTCTGTGTTTGTCATTTCAAAAGTGCCACTTCCGCCAAAGTAAACGCCAGCACCATTTGTCCCTTTGTTGTTTGAAATTGTGCCGCCAGTTGCAAGGAATGAGTTGTTTTCAACATAAATTCCGCCGCCATAAGTTGCATGGTTATCCGTTATTGTTGTTCCGTCAGCTATTTCAATGCCACCCACTGCATAAACACCGCCGCCATTTTCTGTTGCCTCGTTTGAAGAAATTATAGCACCAGATAAAACAAGTTTGCCCACAGCATACACGCCAGCACCATTTGTCCCTTTGTTGTTTTGGACAAACACGCCGCCACCCAGTGTAAGTGTTCCGCTTGCGACATAAATTGCACTTTCACTTGACAAAACTTGTGATTTGCTGCCGTCAAAGATAATGTTTTCTACTTCAATATCTCCCGCGAATTCAAACATGTGACCAGTAAAGCCACTGCCTCGTGTAAATTGAGTTTGATAAATTGAGGTTATAGAAATATTGCTATTAAATTTGTAAGTCTTCGATACGTCAATTCTTTCGCTTACGAATGATAGCACATCGCCCGCAACAGTTCTTGCTGTGCCGTCAAGCGAGAACAATGCCTTGCTGTCATCGGACTCAAATGTTGTAAAGTAAATTCTATTTACTCCGTCTTCTGCCGAGGCGTCCTGTCTATCCACATAAGCCACAACCTCTTCCCAGTAACATTCAAAGACTAGGGTTGTTGCTTCTTCAATGTTATATGCTCTTGAAACAGCTCTTTTTGTGTCGCTTGACTTTCTGCCCACATAAACATAACTTATTGCGCAGTTATATTTTGTGAAGTCTTTTGCCATTTCTTTGAAACTAAATCTCAAGTCGCCTTGTTTTAATGTATATTTCCAGCCAGCAACTGTGTTGCCGTTTTCTGTTTCTTCAAATCTTTCTGCCTGAGAGAAGTTGCTTGATTGTGTTTCATTTGCTTCGCCTTCGCCAGCATAAACTTTAATCTCCACAATATTTGGCTCCCAACAAGCAACAAAGACTATTGTATTTTTGTCTGCATAGGTGCCTTTGTCTGTTAGGTGTCCACGGCAAATGGCAGTGTAGGCGTCAAACCATGTGTAATTTGTATCCCCAACATATTCGCCATATTCGTCAAGAATTCTATCAAATTTAAGTGGAGAGTTTGCAATGTTAAATGTTGACATTCCATTTGGGTCTGCCTTAACAAACACACCCGTTCTTATAACATTCAAACTGCCAAGAGTTTCTGCACCCGCAGTGTTTGCTTCGACCAAATATCCAAGTTCCCACCTGTCAAAGTGATGATAAACCATTGGGTTTGAGATAAGTTCTTTTGCGTTGAGTGTTGCGTCTTGATTTACACTGACTTCTGCAACCTTTGCAAAAGAAGTAGAAAGTCGTCCAGTCTGTTTGTCTGCTTTTTGATAAACAATGTTAACTTGGAAGTTCACTTCTTTCCACTGTGCTTGAATTACAAGAGTTTCCACTGGGAAGTTGGTCACAGTTCTATTCCAAGTTCTGCCAGAATAGTCGGAATCTGTTGTTAAAGTTGTGAAGTTTTCAAGCAAACTCCAGCCGAATTCTTTGCCCAAAATGTTATCAAGGAACGAAAAGTCTGTCTTCCCCACAAGTGAGATATTAAACTGACCATTTATTTCTTCGCCTTCATAAACAACAGTTTTGCCATTTGTGTCAATGGTTATGCTTTCTGCAATTTTGCCCACGAGCAAGTAGTTATCTCTGCCATACAAGCAATAGCCCGAAAGCCCCTCAAGAGTAAACATATTCATGCCAGTTTGTCTTTGTGACCTGTCGCCAAATTCTGCCACAATCCAATTTGCAAGCAAGGCTTCTTCTGTCATAACTGTTCCCGTCTTGTCGCTTGCAGTGACGATTGCAATATTTTGCACGCCAGAAATAGCCTTTTCGACAGATATTCTAGCATTATTAAATAGATAAATCTTAGCGCCAAAGTAGCCGCTTGTTATGTCTGACAAGATGTTTAGTCCAGTTTTATCATTTCCGCCAACAAATATGCCGCCATAAACATTTGCACTTGAGGCATTAACTACGCCGCCATTTTCGATGTAAATTGAGTATGGATAACTATCTGTGTTTACTGTTCCGACCGTGCCACCTTTAAGTGTAACAACGCCGTTTGCAGCAACATAAATTTCAGAGCCAAGTGGAGTTACTTTGTCATAAGTGCCACTTGTGTCGCCCGCTTTGTTGTCTGTAACTGTGCCAAAGAGCAAAACGACTTCTTTTGTGGAAGCAATATACAAACCGCCGCCAAAGCCCGCTGTGTTGTTTGTGATAACAAAATTCTTCTTATTTATGACGTCAATAGAGCCATTGTCGCCAACATAAATTGCACCGCCGTTGTTTGTGACTTGGTTGTTTGAAAGAGTGATTGGGTCAGTTTGTGTTGAGCCAAAGAAATTGAATTTTGCATTGCCCAAAACCGCAACTGCACCGCCGTTTCTTGCCTTGTTATTTGACACAGAAACACCAAGATTTAAGGCACCATTTTCGCCCACGGCAAATGCCCCACCATAAGTTGTGCTGATGTTGGTGTTGCCATTTTTAATGTAATATCCGTTCTTTTCAAATTTTGCTTCGCCACCAATGGAAACGCTTGCACTTCCGCCAACATAAATTGCACCGCCATAAGTTGTTTCACCCGTTTTTGAAGTTGTGTAGTTGCCAGTAAACACGCCGCCAGTTATTCTTCCGCCGTCAGTGTTTTCTGAACCTGAGTTTGTTCCCTTTGAAATAGCAACCGCTCCGCCGTAGTTTTCAGAGAAGTTATTTTCAAATGTTCCGCCAGAGATGTCAACTCGGCCGTCACAACTTACTGCTCCGCCTTGCGCTTTGACTGTTGCGCCTTGATTTATTGCAGAGTTAGATGTAAACATTCCGCTTGAAATGCTTAAATTTCCTTTTGCGAAAACTGCACCACCAACTGTTGCAGAGTTTGAGGTGAATACAATGTCACTATTTGAAATTGTAACAGAGTTTGCGCTATACACTGCCCCGCCATACAAAGTTGCTGAGTTTGAAGTGAAAGTCATTTGACTTGAAAGAGTAACGCTGTCTTCAAAGTAAATTGCACCGCCGTTGCCGCTTGCAGAGTTCGTTGTGAATGTTACATTGTCAAATGAAACTACAGCCCCGCTTGCAACATACATTGCACCGCCATTTGTTGCAATAGAATTTGTGAAAGTTGCACCGCTGACACTAACTGTAGCCCCGCTTGCAACATACATCGCTCCGCCCATATTTGCACTAAGATTGCCACGTGAGCCAAATGTTGTGCCGACTATATTAACATTGCTGCCCGCCGCTGCATAGACCGCACCGCCGCTCTCGGTTGCTGTAAGGTTGTTAAGTGCAAATGCTCCAAGAGTAACCGTGCCTTGGGCATAAATTGCTGCACCCGAAGTTGCTGTGTTGTCGGACAAAACAAGTCCGTCTTTTGCAACAAATATTCCACCCGTGGAAACTTTTATAAGCGAGTCGGAAGATGTTTGTTTGCCTTTTATGGACAATAGAGTTGTATCACTTGACGAAGTTACGTTGCCAAGTGTAAGACTTCCGCCAGAAAGAATGTTGAACATATTGCCCGTCAAACTTTCGCTTGCGGAGATTGCGTAACTGCTGTTTGACACAACAAGAATATTCTTTGAAACACTAATTGTGTTTGCCACTTCGCAGTTGTCTATAAGAACAACTTTATATTGTCCGTCAACATTTCTAACGACACCCGCTTCAATGTCTTCAAATGCTTTTTCAAGAGAGAGATAGTAAACATTTTTTCTCTCAGTTCCGAATGTTGCCCCGTTTTCTACATAGCAAGTTGCCTTGTTCCAAATTGCATAAAGTGTAAAGTCTTCTTTCATTGTGACTTCTACAACTTCCCCTGGCATGAAGTCTGGTTCTGTTGCAAGTGGGTCAAAAGCAAAGCCCGCTAGTAGATAATCTTTTCTTGCAAAGAACACTTCTTCGTCACCATAAGTCACAGAGTTTGTGGCAGTTGGAAGTGTAAACTTTTCGCCAACATATTTGTCAAATTCCGCTTTAACTGTGCCAGCGTTTGTGCTATCGGTGTAGTTGTTCCTTAAAGTTACAGTTTTGCTAATTGGGCTGAAACGTATTTCAAAAACAATATTTCTTCCGCTGACTGTGTCAACACCCGCTGTTGTCATATCGAATGTTGCTCCAGCAGAATATTTCTTGCCGTTAAAGACAAAACTTTCAAATCTGAAGCCGTCTGGTCTGTTGACTGCACGAAGTGTCCAAGTTTCGCCGTTTATGATAAATGAATATTTCCCGTTTTGCTCTGCAACGTCAAATTGTTGTTCGCCAACTGCAATCTTCTTTGGATAGAAATAATCATTTTCAGCAAATGTTTCCCCTTCGCCCGTTGCAACTGGAGAAATTTTGCCAAATGCTTCTTCGTCAAATCTAACAAAAGCAGTTTTTCTTGTTGGCTCGACATAATATGTTGTGCCGTTTGCGACAAAGAAATAAAGCCTTTGTTGTTCGTTGTATTCTAGTCTGTTTGTTTCCGAGTTGCCTCTTACATATTTGTTGCCTTCAAACACAACAGAAGCAACTGACGCTCCGTCATAATTAACTTCAGAAAGCGTTACAATCTTAACTGCTTCCAGTTTGTTAATTTCGTCAAGAGTTGGAAGTTGCACTTGTCCAAAGTCGCCGCCCGTCAAATTGAAACTAATTCTGTAGTCTGACGCTGGCACACCGCCCACTTCATAGGACAAAATATTTCTTCCACCGAAGATGTTGTCATATTTGTAACTTATTGTATATTTTGCTGGCTTCCAAACTGCATAAAGGAAGATGTCGCACGCAATATATTTTTCTTGAGTTTCAAACCAGTCGTTTTGTGCTTCTTCAAGTGTTCTGTCATAATGCAATGCGAAGTTAAACATTCCCGAATATTCGCCACCTGCATTTTGCATTTCTTGATAAATATCAACAAAGTTATCTGGCTCAAGGCGGTCGCTTGTTATTATGCTATAATAAGCCCAGCCGACAAATTCATAGTCGAATTTTCTTGGCACTCTTGCTTCAATTTGTTCAATTACGCCACTCGATTTTACATCAGCATTATACTTAAATTTAATTTCCGATTCTTCAAAATTATCTTGAGATAGGTCGCACAGGTGAAGTGTGTAATCTTGGAAGTAAAGCACGAGTTTTGTTTCTGTGTCATGCTTTGCAAAAAGATAATTTGTCGTGTCGCCTGGGACAAAAATCTCCTCAAGATTTTCCCATTTTGCCGTTGAATATTGTTGATAATCTACAACAGTAAGACCCAGTTGAGCGGTTAAGTTCTCTGTGTCACGCTCGAAGGATATAGCAAGATTTTTGCCGCCATTTGTAAAGTATTCATAATCAGAACTTGAAACAAGTCTGGCTCTGACTGTAAGAGGGGTAAATGTTTCGGTCATTCCCTCAGATTTAACATATTTTACAAAGAATTGTTCCAATGTTCCAAAGTTATTTTCGCCAAGGATAACGAATGTTGCTCCGTTGTAGATTGTTGCACTGGAATATGTTGAAGCAATGTCTTTCTTTTTGTTATTGTCTGTTGTTATTCCTTGAACGGTCACTGACCCCAAGTTATAAATTGTTGCAAATTCTTGTGCGGTGTTGTCATAGATATTTCCGCCTTGCCATGTAACTTCGCCCGACGCTGTTACATACATAACACCCGCCACTTGAGCTTCGTTCCCAGAAGCATTGACTAGGCAAGGAATGTCTGCTGGAAGTGACTCCTCAAGGTTAAATTGCAAGTTGTCTTTGAGCATGTAATATTTTGTAGGCTCGCTGTCGTCTGTTGAAGTGACTGAGTAATAATATTTGTCATAATGTTCCGTTGCAGAAGTTATTGTGTCTCCCTTTCTATTGACGTAATTTCCGTCTGAACCCATTGCTTGCAAATAGATAGGCACACCAGTTGATTCGCCGTCTTCATCAACTTCATAATAGTCAACAAATTTGTCGTCTGACGTTTTGTCAATATGATAACCCATCTTTGTTCTTAAGACGCCGTTTACATATTCCCACCTTTTTGCGAATGTTGAAACATTTTGCATTTCGCACTTGCCAGCGATGTGGAATGCTCCGCCATAATTTGCTTCGTTTCCATACAATTTAACATTTTCAAGACGCAAAAGTCCAGTGTTCAAGTTTATGCCGCCGCCATATGTTTCTGCGTCATCTGAGATTGCTAAGTTATTTGTTATGAATGCATATCTTATTGTGCTTGCACTGCTTGGCGAGCCAGAAATATAGACACCTGCACCTAAGAGGGCTTTGTTACCATTGATATTTGTCCATTCTGTTTCATTTTTTGGAGTGAAACTTATGTTGCTGTTTATGGCAATTCTTGCTAGGTCAAGAACACAAATGCCGCCACCCGTTTGGGCTGTGTTTTGAGTAAAGGACGATTGTGAAATATTTACAAGCACATCACTTCCACTTGCAACAAGTCCGCCACCAAATTCGTCTGCAGTGTTTCCGTCAAAGGAACAATTTGTCAAACTGTGAGCAACACTTGAAATGCCACCATAAATTGCCATTGCCCCGCCAGATTTTGCCGAGTTGCCGCCAGTGAACTGAGCGTTTGTGGTGGTTATCAAACTTTGAGTTCCGACATACACGCCGCCGCCGAAGTTGCTTGCAGTGTTTGCAACATAGGAAGCATTGCTAAGTCTAAGTTCAGATTTTTCAATATAAATTGCCCCGCCATGCCCGTAGGTTGCTTTGTTTTGATTAAATCTTGCAAGAGAGTTTTCTCTGCCAGCGATTGTATTTGTTTCTTCAACACAATTTCTAAGAGCAATAGCACCGCCAATTTTTGCAGTGTTGTTTGTCCATTCCAAGTCACGAGTTGTGCTTGAGATGTCAAGTTTTACGCTTTCGGCATAAATTGCACCGCCATATGTGTTAGCAAGGTTCCCTGTGAAAATTCCGCCATGGAGTGAAAGATTTCCGCCAAGCATTGCAATGGCACCGCCAAGACCTTCTGTTCCCGAAACAGAGCAGCCAGTGAATGTTGCGTAGTCAATATTGATTATTGAACTATCTGCATAGATTGCACCACCCATTGCTTGAGAGGAAGTATATGTGTTTTTGCAGTCATTAAAGGCCACGTTGTCGATGTTGACTGTTGCGTGTGCTGCATTTATCACGCTGCCATATTGCGTGGAAGAATTTGTTATGCCCGAGAACACAACATTGTCTTTTATGTCAATATTTCCGCCATTAGTTAAAATCAAAACATCTTTTGCATTTCTTGAATTTTGTTCGACAAAAGTAAGGCTATTTAAATCACCGCCCATTAGGACCAAACTGCCAGACACGTTGAACATATTGCCAGTGAGTCCGCTTGCACGATAAATTGTAACATTGCTTGAAGCAAGTTTGAGAGTAAGTTTTTGGTCTTCAAGAATATTTAATGTTTGTCCAATAGTCAAAGTTGTTTCATTTGGCTGCACAACAACCATAACTCCGTCAGCGGAAGTTGAATGGCTTGCAGCGTTTGGTGCTTTGTCATTCAAAGCGTCTTGCAACGCCATATCCAAACTTGCATAATATTTGTGGAAGCCTGTGCTGTAATAATCTTTTATGTATGCACAAGCACTTGCCCAAACAACTTCAAATTCAACAATTTCGCTGTCAATTTTCATACTTAATGGGGTTTCTTTTCTTTCACCTTTATACAGATAATATGAAACATACTTCCCGTCAAGATAGATATCGTCAAAACTTGGCATTGTATATTGTGAGCCAATGGTGTATGATGTGTCGTCTTGAAGATAAGCCGTGTCATCTTCTTTTACAAGTTTATAATTTTCAGAACCGATGTATCTTGCATTTATATTGCCAAGATTTATTTTAATGGTTGCCACATTGCTTTGCCACACGGCATAAACTTCTATTGTAACGCCGTCAATTATTGCATTTACAACGTCACTTAGGTCAGCCCCTTCGGATAACACAAAGTTATATCCCAAGTCATATTGTTTTGTGAGGTTATTTTTAAGTTTTATAACATATCCAACATGATTGTATTCTGCCCTTTTCCAAGATGTAGTTTGTGGGAATTCAACAGTTTCGCCATAAGTTGCATTGACGACTATTGCGCCGCCATAAGTTTGTGACGAGCCCATAGCATTGCTGTTAAATCTTATTGTATAAGCATATGGCTTCCAAATTGCAAAGAATGTTATATTTTCGTTTGCAAGATTTGAAACAGTTACATTTGGAGAGGCAAAAGTTGGGCGATACAAATCGCTATCGCTTCCGCCACCAGTGACATAGTCGTCATAATCTACAAAGTTGCTTGACCAGCCAAGGAAAATGTAACCCTTCTTAAATGGGCCAAGGTCACTTTGGGTCGTTTGATTTTTTGCAGTTGGCAAAGTTACAGAATAACTATCTCCATTTGCTTCAAGATTTTTTGCTGCAATTTCTGTTGCACTAGAGCCATAAATTCCGCCGTTTAGGTCGAAATATGCTTTTGCTTGTGACCAAATTGCATAAACCGTGAACACATCTCTCTTGTCAATTTCAAAGTCTTTCAAGCAATAGTTAACTGTTGAGTTTTCGTCTTCCCAGCCGCCGAAAGTTCCTGTTCCAGTTGCTGTTACAAGTTTTAGGTCGCTTGCTTTTATTTTTTGACCGAATTTAACTCTAACTGCAATCTTCCCGTCATATTCCGTTTGAGTGCCGCCGACATTTGAAAGGAACGCATTAAAGTTGCTGTCCAAGTTCACACTGCCGTCCTTTGCGTCAAACACAAACATGACATTGTTTCCCAGCCACTCTACTTCAAAATATCTATCCAAACTTGCCGCCACATCACTGTTTGCCACTTCAAAGCTTTCTCTTTCAAAGTTTGCAAAGACTTCCGAACTGATATTTATTTTCTTATAAGCAGTTGTCCAAGAGATAAGTTGAGTTCTGTCACTGCTTGCTATCCAGACAAGATTATCATAGGAACTTGTTTCAAAGGTGTCTTTAACCTTTCCGCCGTTGCCGTCAATAACGACTTTCACATCGTTGTAAACTGCATAAAGCACAAATGTTTGGGCGGCTTTTATGTCTTCGCTGTTTGACAAAACATAGGACAACATATTGCCGCTATTTTCGATAGGAGTGACATTTATATCTCCGCCGTCTGTCACCGACCAGCCAGCAAAGGTCATATCCCCCTTAAATATTTTTGTTGTGTCAATGTTGACATTTGTTAGGTCAAAGCCCGCACGCAAAAGCGAGTATTCAATGTCAAAAGTTATGTTAAAGAAATATGTTCCAGTGCCACCATAATTTGCATAGTTATATTCAAAGTCTGCCGCTCTGTCACCCTTATATTCGCCACCCAAGAGTTCAAGTCTAACGGAGTAAATATTTTCCACCCAGTTGCTGCTGAATACAATTTCGTCTGCGTCAAAGTCTGCTTGCACAAAGAGGTTGTTTGTGCGAGAAAATTTAATCGTGTAGTCTTTTGGAATAACTCTTGAATTGTGAGAGAAGCCGTCAAAGTTATATACAAGCCCAGTATTTTCGTTGTAATAACTTGCAAAGTCTTCCTCATTAAACAAACTTGAAAGTGCAATTTCGCTGTCATATTTTACAGTTTTTGTTGTAACAAATTTGCCAAACTCGTCAGTGAATTTGACTGTCACATCATTTTGCTCCCAAACTGGATACAAATCTACTGTGCCGTTTAGGTCGTATGTAAAGTTGAAAGTTCCACTTGGGCTGACAACCTCAACTGCCACTTCGCCTGTGTTTGGGTCTGTTATAACATTGCCATCATTATCCTTAATTTCCTGAGTTGTAAACAAGAAGACATTTCCGCCCACGCCTCTTATTTGATTTGCCACATTTTTCTCTGTTGTCCAGCCGACATGTGTCCAGCCGTCAAGGCTAAGTTGTCCCGCAAGAGTTGATAGTTCATAGCAGTAGAAAGTGCTTGAACCCATGTAGCCCGAGATATTTCCCGTTGCGTCTGCTGAGTATCCATTTGCCTTTTGTGGGAGGGCGTCTGTGCCGCTTTGATAATTTACGGTGTAATAGTTATTTGCCCACGCAAGAGTAAGCCAAATTTCAAAATGTCCGCCGTTTGTGTCAGAGGTGTAGAGTTTGTCAAAGTCCATACTTGAAGTGTCAACATCTCTAGACAATCTATAGCCGTCTTTGCTCACATAGACCGAGTCAGTTGGAGTTGTGTTTTCTTTGCCCGAGTAGTCAAGAAGCAAACGATAAGTAAAGTTCTTGCCAAGGACAGAAAGTTCTGGATAGTTTGCAAGCAAAATATTATCACCCAGTTTAAGATTTGAAACAACAAGTCTGCCCTCTGAGTCAATGCTCATTGTTGAACTGTCAAAGTTTTCAAGGTCTGCAGAATATTTTACAGTTTCGCTGCCGCCGACCTTGCTGCCCGATGGGTCAATTACAAGTCTAATTTCTTTGCTTTCCCAAACGATTGAAAGTTCAATGTCAGTTGATGGCATACGGAACGAACGTTGTTTTAGAAGATAAGTCCCCTTTTCGTTTTCTGGAATGACGACATTTGTTTGATAATACACTGCCCTCATAACTGGATAAGTTTTGCCAAGGTCGTCTGTGTGAACAAGAGCATTTAGGTTTATTCCGCTCAAATTAACATCTGACGCATAGTCCACTCTAAATGTTGCTTCACTTGCGTTCACATAGTCCGTGCCGTGGATATTGCCAGTAAATGTGGTGTCATTAAACTTAATTTTAACTTCAAAGTCTGTTGGCACCCAAACGCCATAGAATTCATACACATCGCTATAGCCAAAACTTGCCATATCGAAAATGCTGTTTTCCGAATTGAAAATCATTTCTTCTGCTGAATTTTTAAGCACAAAATAACTGAATTTGCAACCCAAAAATTCTTCATCATTGCTAAAGTGATAAAAATATTTTGAAAGGTCAATTCTTTGACCAAAGTTGACAGTCGCAGTGCTTTCTCTTTCACCGATGTTATATTTGTTTTGGCTCATGTAGAAGTCAAAGGACACTTCGTCCCCCAGCCAATCGCAATATAGATATGCAACTTTTGCTGACCTATCGACATTAAAGTATTCTTCCAAAAGTGCAACGGTCAAGTTATCGCAATCATAAGTGTATGCCCCACTGTTTAGGCTGCTTCTATAGCCATTTATTGTATAATGTTCTCTTGAGAAATTTACATATCCGCCACCAATTTTGTAGGCGTAACCGTCAAGTCTTATTTCTCTTTCGAACATGACTTCAGAGCCATAAGGAATTTTTGCCACTGCTTGATAATTATCGTCAAGAGAATTGTAAACTCTTATTTCAATAATTTCATTATAGTTTGCAACATATCTTATAGGTTCAGAAGTTGGGCAACTTTCTGTTGAAGTTGGAGCCTTTGTTTCCGAGCCTTTTGTGTAGTTTTTCAGAACATAATCTGGACGAGAAATATATTCCGCACTTGGAAGTGTGAATGTTTGTCCAACATAGACATAAATTTTAAGAAGATTTCCGACCATTTCAAATCGTTGAATATTTGTTTTATGTTCGTCTGTGCTTATGGTGTAAAGTGCTGCCAAGTCGCCATTTACGCCGTTGTTGTAGAATACGCCATTTGTTCCTAGGTCAATGGTGACTGTTGCAACGTTAAGGTCCCAATGAGCATAAAGATTTAGAGTATATGTTCCGTTTTGTTCCACAACGCCATTTTCTTGAAGAACTTTCACTTCATTCAACACTTCGCCACCCGAAGTAGTTGTCATCCAGCCGTTTATATAATATCCCGCAAGGGTGTATGCTGGGGTTCTGTTTATGCTAACAGTTGAAGCGTAGTCTGACTCTGATGAGAAAGTTACTGGACTTGACGCACCGCCTGCCGATTCGTTGTTTTTGTGGAGCAAGATTTTAACTTTTGCTGGTGAGAAAACTGCACACAAATTTGTTGCAATTTTTGGAACAGTATAACTCTTGCCCGCTTCTATTATGTCATAACTGCCGTCATAGTTCGTGTCACCCACAACGCCCGCAACCCAGCCACGGAAAACGTAGCCAAAAAGATAAGGCACGCCATTTTTCTTTATATCTTGATAACGGTTTGTCGAGTTGTCAAATTGTCTTATAAGGTCGTCATAAGAAAGCGTTTGCCCCGCAGTAACTTGCATGCCGTTTACATCGCTTCCAAACTTTTCGCCCAAATGATTTCTAAGTTCAATGACAAAGTTTGTTGAATACCAACTTGCATTGAATATCAAATTTTCAGAAATTTCAACCGCTGCATACTCTCTGCCCGCAACATTAAGCCAAGTGAGGAAAGCATAGTTGCTTTCTTGCAAATTAAAGCGATATTGCGTTGGGTCAATAAGTTCGCCGCAGTAGAAGTCAAGTGTTGGACGCCAACTGCCCGAAATTGATTTGTATTCTTCTGGAAGGTCAATTTGCCCCGAAGGAGTGGACAAACTCGTAAGATTTACACCCGTTGGAAGATTTGGATTAAAGGTTATTGTTGATTTCCAAATTGCATACAAAGTAACTGTGTTCGTTGTGGTCAAATAATTATCCACAACTTCACGAGTGAGGTTAAATCTGTTCCCCGCAACAAGGAACTCTGCGTCAGAAGTCCTCTCATTCGTGCCATTTGCTGCCCACCAAGAAGCAAAGTTTTGGCTCTCTGTAGCAAGTTTTGTTACATCATTTTCAAACCACCAACCAACAAAAGTTGCGCCCGTTCTTGCAAATTTTCTTGAAGGAATTTCAAACCCAGTTGCATAGTCTTGCTTGTAAATTGATGTTTTGACAACATCATAGGAAAGTGAAACAAAGTCGTTTTCACCCTCTGCAAGTTCCCCACCATTTAGGTCAAATCTGACGGCAAAAACTTCTTGCCAAACAATACTCAAAATGTCTTGACTTGCGTTGAAGTCGTCTGCCGAGCCAGTGTAAACATATGTATATTTGTCGTTTGAGCTGTCATATGTCACTTGTCCCGACACAGTTTTGTAATCATTAAATCTATAGCCCGCTTTTGTGTAACCCGCCGAAGGCATAATTTCAATTCCGCTCTTTACGTCAGCGTAAGTCACAGTTCTGACAAGTGTATTTTGAACACCGTTCACAAAGCCATAACTTGAAAGAGGTTTTGCCGCTTTTGAATTTTCCCAACTGCCGCCGTCAAGTTCAATTTGAAGATTGTATGTTTTGACTGACCACAACGCATTTATAGTCACTTCGCCGTCACCCAAGTCTTCATCATCAAATATTCCGCCGCTAAGACTGCTTAACAAGACAATATTCTTGTCAAAAGCAACAGCATAAGATTTATCGCCATAGGAATAGACGAAAGATTTTAAAACCCAATATGTTTTTTCACCATTTTCAGTGACGGAAATTTCTGTTTGCGAATAGGCACTTGAGCCAAAAGTAAATTCGCTTCCATAACTTACAGTCATATCTTCGTGAGTATTTGGACCCATAGCGTCAAGATATTTGACAGTTATTTCTGCCCCGACCCAAATTGCATAATATGTTGTGTCGCTATCAATAACTATTGCTCCGCTAACGCTGTCCGTTCCGCTTGAATTTGTTGACCAACGGCTAAAGATTTTGTGCGAACAAGCAAAGCCATATTCGTCAGCCGTTTTAAGAACTAGAACATTATTCCCCACTTGATTTATTGCAATTTTGCCGTTTTCGTCTGCCAAAATGTGGTCTGCGCCAACATATTCATATGCCGTTTTGCTGTTTGAGCCGACATTTTCATAAAGTGAAACTGTATATTTGAAAACTGGAGTTAGAGTGTAAACAAATTCATATTCTGCTTTTGAACTATCCACCACAACTCTGTCAAAAATGTTCATATAATTTTCGACAAGTTGAGGAACTTCAATAACGAACTTTCCATTTGCTTCAAAATAAGCGTAGTTGTCTTTACTTCTTAAATAATCTAATTCATGCAAAGTTTGAGTTGGAAGTGATGAAACTTCAACAAGTCTGTTTGCAGCATTATATGAAACTGTATTTTGGAAAACTTTTGAGCCGTCTGAATTTAGGACTTCAAGTCTGACATCTCTAAGTCTCCAATCTGCCACTGCCGAAATTCTTTTGCCAATGTTTTCTTTTGCAAAACCATAGCCCACGCTGTCATCTGCGACAAATGTTGCAAGTTTGCTCTCTATCCCATTTCCGCTTACTCGCCAACCGTCAAACTGATAAACTGCTTTGTCGGAATACAAGTTTATTTCGTCTTTTGTTGGCAATGTGACAGTTGCCCCATATGTAACTTCTCTGCTTGTTGGAACTGTGCCAGTGATGTTGTAATTTTCGCCTGTTTTGCTTCCGCTGAAGCTTAAGACAAACCACACTGCAAATAAGTCAACACTGTCTTGTGCTCCAAAAAGTTCTACGAAATTTTGCTTTGCATCTTGAGCGACAACTTTTCTTCCCGTGCCGTCTGGTTTTGTATTGAAAGAATCAAATTTACTTCCTTCAAGACTTGACAAAACTAATGAAAGTTCGCTTCCATTTATTGCTATATTCCCATCTCTGTCCGAATAAATTTTTGTAGATTTTTCAAGAGTTTTTGTTGCGTCTGCATAAAGGGTTGCTGTTTTAAGTTTGACCCATTTTGCGACCAAAGTCATATCCGCTCTTGCAATCAAATTTTCTTGATCATAGTTATACAAAACGCCGTCACTTGTCCAGCCGTCAAACAAATAGCCCGTTCTTTCTTGCCCACGGGAAAGCACGACTTCTTCGCCATAATTTGCTACGATTGAAACTGCATTTTCGTTGCCGTCAATATTTCCGCCAGAAAGGATAAATGTTATGTTGTAGGTGTAGATTTCCCACTTTGCATTTAGCCCCTCAAAATTGGAATTGATAGTCAAATTTTGTAGTTCATTTTCCGAGTAGAGTTCGCTGCTTGCTTTTGTCCAACCCACAAAGTCATAACCCTCACGAGTTTTTTCAATTCTGTTTGCAAGCACACTTTGTCCGTTGGAATAGAAATTGAAACTGATTGTTGTGTTTGCTCCATTTTTTGAAGTGCTTTGAAGCATGGAAAGAGTTGTGCCATATTGAACTTGAATAGTTGTATTTTCCCATTCATTTAAGTCTGCATTATATGCAAGTCCAATTTCAACATCGGTCATTTTCCCTTGCCAAACAGCAACAAGCGAAACGGTGTTTGTGCCAACTGAGATATTTCCAGAAGAAATTTCAATCTCCGCCCCAGCCGCCTTTACCTCACCAGCAAATCTGAAGCCAACAAGGTTATAGTTGTTCCTTGAAAGTTCATCTTCTGTTGGGAGTGTAAGTTTTGTTCCTTCAACAAGGTTTGTTATGACAATTTGTCTTGAGTTTGAGTCAAAATGCACATCAATTTTGCTTTCGTCATAACTAAAGCCCTCGCTTGCAAGTGCGTCAAAATTAAAGTTAAACGCTGACTTCAAATTTTCTGAATTTACTTGAGCCATGTCGGAACTTAGCCCCACGTCAACAATGCTGATTGTTGTTTGTTTTGCAAGTTTTTTGTAATAGGCATAAATAACTATTGCATTTTGCTCTGCGTCATAACCCAAACTATCGCTTCCACCAACAAGCAAGGTGTCAAGTCCTCGTTCAAGCACTGTTCCGTCTTGAGTTTTGAGTCCGACCAAAACATATCCGTCTTTTTCTCTGTCAAACAGTGAAGCATCAACCCATTCGCTAACTTTTTGAGAATATCCATTTGACACAGATCCCGTTGCAACAAGTTCTGTTCCAGAAATTCCATTTGCAAAAATTTTGAGGTCGGTTGCACATTCTTCCCACACTGCATAAAGGTCAATGCTTTGTTTGTTTTTCAAAAACTCTTTGGAAAGTGAAACTTTGCCGCCGCCTGCCGCTTCAATGGAGATATAACTCTTTCCAAAAAGTGGGTTTGTAGGTTCGCCGTCAACAACCATTGGGTCAACGGAAGTCCAGCCCACAAGGTTATGATTTTTAAGAGGCTCTTTGTCTGAAACTGCTGGTTGTCCCGCAAGTGCTGGATAGGTTGGAAGCACATATTCTGTACCAAACTTCCTTGACATAACAACAATTTCGTCTTGATATTCCACACTTTCGCCGTCCACTGGGTGAGAGGTGAAATATTTATTTTTGCTATCTTTGTTTGTGTGCAATCTTATTTCAACATTTTTTGCCGCATAATTTGCAACTATTGCACTATCGCCCGCTGGGGTGTCAATTTGACTATCAAGTGAAAGTCTATTATTTTCCCCGCCAAAGGATACAAGTTCATAATAATTTTTGACAAATTGTATGTAGTCCGCTTTTGAAATGCTTGAATTTCCACTTTCAATTTGTCCCGTTGTTGCATTGATTTTTGACACAACAGACAAGTCGTCATAATATTCGCAGTCCAATTCTGCAAGTTTTTCCGCTACTTGTCCAAGGTCAATTTTTTCTGACCAATATTTTGTAGTCGTTTCAAAAAGGAATAGGTTTGAACCGTCACTATCGTAGTCATTTTGAGCATAAAATCTTGTTGTGACATCGCCCAAAATATATCCCGCATAAAGTTTTGTATTTTCTTTAAGGACAAATGGTGAATAAGGTTGAGTTCTTGCTTCGTCAAGATACCAGCCGTCAAACTTTGCCAAAACAAGTGTTGAACCGTCAAATTTTGTTGAGGTCACGTCAGCCAAATCTTCCGCCACAACAACATCACCCTCAGTATAAGTTTTTGTTGCCACTGCTTCAAAAGGCCCCGTTACAAATTCCACATCAAAAGTTTTTTTCTTTCCGCCAAGCAAAAGCCCCAGCCCAAGACTTAACATAAGAACGCAAGCCACAACAGCGCTTATGATAACCGTAAGCTTCTTTTTCTTGTTTGGTTTTTTGCCATTTAGCAAAACACCTGCTTTGTCTTTTCCTTCTTTTTCTTCCGTCACATTTGCGTTTTGAATGTTTTGAACAGCTTGAGCGTTCTGAACATTGTTTGGAGTTTGAACATTCTGGGCGTTTTGCCTTTGCATTTGTTGTCCCACTGACTGACCAACTTGTGGTCTTGCTTGAATGTTTGGGTTATAAGCATTTTGTCCTTGTTGAATGTAGCCTTGCCCTTGAACATTCTGCCATTGAATATTTTGGAATTGCTGTGGAGCATTTGGAGTTCTGTTCAAATTTTGATTTTGCAAATTCTGCCCTTGTTGTGAGTAGCCTTGTGGCATTTGTTCCGACACAGGTCTTGCATTTGAGTTTTGAACGTTTGGAGCAAAAGGTCTTTGTGGTGTTTGCCCAGAAAGCTGCGAATTGCCATTTGGAGCTTGTCTTTGCAAGTTAGGGTTCACATTTTGCCCATAAGGACGACTTTGCATTTGTGGGTTGATGTTTTGTCCCATAGGTCTTTGCCCATTTGGCATTTGAGGAGTTTGCCCCGCCTGTCCTACTGGTCGTTGCGAAAAATTAGCCCCGTTTTGATAAGGTCTATTTTGCTGCAAATTCCCATTATTTACGTTCTGTCCCGCAGGTCGATTTTGTCCGTTAGGCACAAAAGAATTTGGGGTGTTATTCACTCCATTTCCATTCCTTTGACCGTTTCCGTTATTGCCGTTTCCCGCACCAAACAAATTCTTATCCATAGTTTACTCCCTAGTATTATTTCACTACTTTGCGAAATTATTTTACTTAGCAAGATTTTTGTAAAAGCAGACTGTTTGCAAATAGAAAAATTTTCAAATACAACACGTTGCAATTTGATAATCTTTTTTCTCGCCTTTTCGTCATTTCTAAAGTAACACTTTGCAGCATAATAAATTGCTTAAATCTTAGATGAGATTGCTATGCAAAGTTTAATTGCCACTTCCCGTTTGCCAAGCCACTTCTACGATACAATTTTACCATATAATGCATATAAAACACAAACAAAAGTGACACATTTTTACAATTTTTTTAATATATTTTTGGGCAAATTTGCTTGACATTTTTTATTAAATTTTTATCCTATTTTTTGTGCATAACTGGGCAAATTATCTAATCGTTTTTGGGTTATTTTATACACAAAAGTTATCCACAATTTTTATCATTTTGTGGATAACTCTCTCGCAACACTCCTCTCGCCGTCTTGCCAGTCACATGGATTTTCTAAATTCTTAAACTTTCCCAACCCGTCATTCAGATTGTGTTTTGAGAATAAATAAAAATATCAGCAACTACATATCAAATAAACAATATTATCACAAAATTCTGTTTTGCTTTTTGTCATTTTAATGCTTATTTGTTTTGTATTTTCGACCACTTGTTCGGGGTGTGCTATTTGGCAAATGTCACTTATTGTGCAGTATTGTCAAATTATTTACACGATTTTACGAACAATAAGTCGGACGATATACTTCGCTTATAGCCATGTGATTAGACCGTTTATCTTCATGTTATACAAATATAACGACCAGTTGGGTTTTTGTATATATTCACAAAACAAAGTCCTTCTGCATATATTTTTTGCTGTTGTGCAATATTTATGTTTATTAAGTTTTCTATATTGATTTTATAAATAGTCAAAAAAATTGCTTGACAAAAGTTAAAAAAAGTTAGATATTATGTAGCACAAAAAAACAAAAATTTACATATTTTTGTGAGAGAAAAATTGGTTTAAAGGAGAATTTGATATGATTAAAAAACTTGCAAAGTCCATAAGAGAATATAAAAAATCGGCCATTCTCACTTCGGTTTTTGTCATGCTTGAGGTGGTTCTTGAGGTGCTTATTCCATATGTTATGGCAAGTTTGATTGACGAAGGCGTGTCGGGCGGCAATATGCCTGTGACGTTAAAATTTGGGCTTATCCTCAGCCTTATGGCAATTATGTCACTTGTGTTTGGCTTTCTGTCGGGCAGTTTTTGTGCTACGGCAAGTTCGGGCTTTTCAAAAAATTTGAGGAAAGATATGTTTAGAAAAATTCAAACTTTTTCATTTTCTAACATAGACAAATACTCCTCTGCTGGACTTGTGACAAGACTTACAACAGATGTTTCATATGTTCAAAACGCTTTTCAAATGCTTATTCGTCTTGCAATTCGTGCTCCACTTATGCTCATTTTTACAATGATTATGACCATTTCCATAAATGCACAACTTGCCATTGTTTTTGCTGTGGCGGGACCTGTTTTGTGTGGGCTGCTTTATCTTGTTTTAAGAAAAGTTCACCCATCATTTAAGAAAGTTATTCAAGAATATGAAGACCTAAACAGAGTTGTTGAGGAAAACGTCAGAGGGGCGAGAGTTGTGAAATCCTATGTTCGTGAGGAGCATGAAATTGAGAAATTTGACGTGACAAGCGAGCAAATTTACAAGGACTACTCGCACGCAAGAAAACTGTTGGCACTGAACTCACCTATCATGTCAGCGACCATTTACGCTTGCTTACTTATTATATCTTTCCTTGGGGCGAAGATTATAGTAAACTCTGGCGGAACTGCACTTGAATGTGGGCAACTTACAACGATGTTTTCCTACACAATGCAAATTTTGTCATCGCTTATGATGCTTTCATTTGTCCTTATGGGCTTCACAATTTCCCGCCCTTCTGCAGAAAGAATTGTGGAAATTTTGGACGAAGTTCCTGCAATTAAAAACCCAGAAAACCCAGTTATGAAAGTGAAAAACGGCGACATTGACTTTGAAAATGTGTCATTTAGTTACAAAGACGACATTTCAAAATTGTGCTTGAAAGATGTAGATTTGCACATAAAATCGGGCGAAACAATCGGCATTTTGGGTGCAACGGGCAGTTCCAAAACAACGCTTGTGTCGCTCATTCCCCGCCTTTTTGACGCAACAAGTGGGGACGTTTTGGTCGGCGGCAAGAATGTGAAAGAATATGACCTAACAGTTCTCCGCGACAGCGTTTCAATGGTTTTGCAAAAGAATGTTTTGTTCTCGGGAACGGTGAAAGAAAATTTACTTTGGGGCAACAAAGACGCAACGGACGAAGAGATAAAACAAGCATGCGACATTGCATGTGCAAGTGAATTTGTTGAGAAAATGCCAGACAAATATGACACTCGCATTGAGCAAGGCGGAAGCAACGTCAGCGGCGGACAAAAGCAAAGACTTTGCATCGCTCGGGCACTTCTTAAAAGACCAAAAATTCTTATTCTTGACGACTCGACCAGTGCAGTTGACACAAAAACTGATGCAAAAATTAAAAAGGCGTTGCGAGAAACAATGCCAAAAGTTACAAAAATTATTATTGCTCAAAGGGTTTCCAGCGTGCAGGACGCAGACAGAATTGTTATTCTTGACGGCGGAAAAATTGTTGCCGTTGGCTCGCACAAGGAACTTTTGAAAACAAGTGAATTGTATAAAGATATTTATGACTCACAAACCAAAAAAGGAGGAAAATAACATGGACGACAAAAAGAAAATGCCAAGAGCAAAAAACGCAAAACAGACCATAAAACGAATTTTCTCCTATATGGGCAAGGGTCAAAAGATTATGCTTTTTGTTGTTGTTCTTTGTATTCTTATAAGTTCGGCAACGGGCGTTGTGGCTTCCCTATTTATAAAAAGTTTGATTGACAATTACATTACCCCTCTTCTTATTGCTGGCGGCGGCGACTTCAATCCTCTTTTAATGCAAATTATCCTCATGGCGTGCATTTTAGGATTTGGAGTGCTGGCGAGTTATGTTTACAACTACTTTATGGTCATAATTTCCCAAAGCATTTTGAAGAAAATTCGTGACGATATGTTTAGAAAAATGCAAAAATTGCCCATTAAATATTTTGACACCCACACACACGGCGACATAATGAGCCACTTTACAAACGACACCGACTCACTTGAAAGCATGCTTTGTCAAAGCGTTCCTCAGATAATCTCGTCTGTGGCAACGGTCATAATGGTGTTCTTCGCAATGTTGTATTTAAGCATTTATCTCACACTTGTTGTGCTGACATTCCTTTTTGGAATGATGATAATTGTGAAAAATCTTGGGGCAAAAAGTGGAAAGTATTTCATAGCACAACAACAAACTTATGGCAAAACAACGGGCTTCGTGGAAGAAATGTTAAATGGGCAGAAAGTTATTAAAGTTTTCAATCACGAGCCAGAAACAATCGAAAATTTTGACAAAGTAAATGAAGAATTGTGCTTTAATTCCACAAAAGCGAACAAATATGCAAATGTTTTTATGCCAATTATGAGCAACCTAAGCCACTTACAATATGTTGTCATTGCAATCATCGGTGGGCTTCTTGCAGTTTATGGGGCGAACAACCTCACTCTTGTTGGTTTTTCAATAGTCGAAGTTGGCACAATCGCATCGTTCCTTCAACTTTCAAGGTCATTTAGCATGCCAATAAGTCAAGTTTCGCAACAAATGAATTCCATTATTTTGGCACTTGCTGGGGCAGAGCGAATTTTCACACTTATGGACGAAATGCCAGAAGTGGATAATGGCAACGTGACATTGGTTCACGCAAAGAAAGTTGACGGAAAACTTGTTGAAACGGACGAAAAAACGCAAATTTGGGCATGGAAAGACCCAGAAAGAGCGGAAAATGACCAACTTATAGAACTTCGAGGCGATGTGAGATTTTATGATGTAAACTTTGGATATGAGCCAGATAAAACAATTTTGCACGACATTTCCCTTTATGCAAAACCTGGGCATAAAATTGCTTTCGTTGGTGCAACGGGGGCTGGCAAAACGACAATTACAAATTTGATTAACAGATTTTATGACATCGCAGACGGCAAAATTAAATATGACGGAATTGACATAAACAGAATTAAAAAAGACGACCTAAGACACTCTATTGGAATGGTTTTGCAAGACACAAATCTTTTCACTGGAACGATTAAAGAAAATATCCGCTATGGCAACCTTGACGCCACGGACGAGCAAATTTTTGAAGCGGCAAAACTTGCCAACGCAGACGACTTTATTCAACGTCTTCCACAAGGATATGACACAATGCTAACTGGTGACGGAGCCAACCTCTCTCAAGGGCAAAAGCAACTTCTATCCATTGCACGAGCAACTGTTGCAAACGCTCCAGTTATGATTTTGGACGAAGCAACATCAAGCATTGACACCCACACCGAAGCACTTGTGCAACAAGGCATGGATAGTCTTATGCACGGCAGAACGGTTTTCGTTATTGCTCACAGATTGTCCACCGTTCAAAATTCAAACGTTATTATGGTTCTTGAAAACGGCAGAATAATTGAAAAAGGCACACACGAAGATTTGATAGCGCAACATGGCAGATATTATGAACTATATTCTGGTGCATTTGAGCTTGAGTAAAAGTTATATTTTTGTTTACTTTGCACATTGAAATCCCCTTTTTTGCGTGATATAATATGGACAATAAAAGAGAGGGGAAATAAAATGAGAAATGATAATATAAAGGTTGAATTTGTTAATAAAAAAATTAAACAGTTGCAAAAGGAAATAAACAGTTATCTTCGCAATGGTGGGGAACTTGAATTTATGAAATACTGCGACCAAGACCTTTATCTTGATTGCAAAAAGACAATTCGTCTTGTGCGTGATGTGTATGCGATTTATGTAAAATCTGTAAGAGGGTTGCTTTCTATCTTAGGTTATGAATACAAAGTCAATTCTTGCCTTTATGACATTGATGACTTTGACAGATATGACGAAGCATATAAAGTTAGAATTAGAGATAGCTACAACGAATATCTTGATAGCAACGACTTGACTGACGACAACGGATATTCAATTTATGCAAGTTATGACTATGCAAGATAATTTACAAACTCCTCTCATAATGCGGAAAGTAGAAAATATAAATATAGAAAAAATCTCACAAAATTGTGAGATTTTTTTTGCAATATAAGTATTTTTTTGCCTATTTTCAAACAATATTTTTAGTGAGAATTTTTAATGAGTTCAAATAGAATGAACACCCCTTCATTAAAACTTTATCTCATTTAAAATCAATGTTTTACTCGTTTGAAACTCTAATTTCGTCTTGGTCTTCGTTTGCTTTTCTGATTGAAAGACCAATTCTTTGTTTTTGAAGGTCAATAGAGATAACTTTAACTTTGACCACCTGACCAACTGTCAATTCTTCGCTAGGGTGCTTTATGTATCTGTCGCACACTTCGGAAATGTGAACAAGTCCGTCTTGGTGAACACCGATGTCAACAAATGCACCAAAGTCAATAACATTTCGCACTGTTCCCTTCATAATCATTCCAACTTTCAAATCTTCAATGCTCATGACGTCACTTCTAAGTTCTGGTTTTGGAAGGTCGTCACGAATATCTCTACCTGGTTTTAGGAGTTCCTTTATTATGTCGTCAAGGGTTGGAACACCAACGCCACATTCCTTTGCAACGTTGTCTTCACCCTTTGCTCCAACAAGTCGAGGGAGATTTTGAATAGCGTCTGTTCCAATGTCTTTTTCGCTCATGCCAAAGAGTTTGAGAAGTTTCTTTGTGGCGTCATATGTTTCTGGGTGAACTCCTGTGTTATCCAAAATATTCTTTTCATTTGGAATACGCAAGAAACCTGCACATTGCTCGTATGCTTTTGCACCAAGTTTTGGAACATTCAAAAGGTCTTTACGCTCAACAAATTTACCATTAGATTTTCTGTATTCCACAATATTTTTTGCAATGCCTGCATTAAGTCCTGAAATGTGTTCCAAGAGTTTGTAACTTGCTGTGTTTAGGTCAACGCCAACAGAGTTTACGCAGTCTTCAACAACACCGTCCAGCACTGTGGAAAGTCGTTTTTGTGGCATATCGTGTTGATATTGCCCAACGCCGATAGATTTTACGTCAATTTTGATAAGTTCTGCAAGTGGGTCTTGAAGACGTCTTGCAATGCTCACTGCGCTTCTTGTTGTGACTTCATATTCTGGAAATTCCTCTGCCCCAAGTTTTGAAGCACTGTAAACTGACGCTCCTGCCTCATTTACAACCATATATTCCACTTTGCGTGGAAGTTTTTTGATAAGATTGCTGACAAAAATTTCGCTTTCCTTGCTTGCTGTGCCATTGCCTATAGAAATTGCGTCAACCTTATGTTTCATAATAAGATTTGTCAATACTTCTTCTGATTTTTCAATTTGATTGTGTGGTGGGGTTGGATAGATAACGGTTTTGTCAATGACGTTGCCGTTTGCGTCAATAACTGCCACTTTGCAGCCCGTTCTGTATGCTGGGTCAAGACCTAAGATAACTTTATCTTTCAATGGTGGTTGCATAAGAAGTGGTTTAAGATTTACTTCAAACATTTTGATTGCTTGTTCGTTTGCCACGTCTGTAAGATTGTTTCTAAGTTCCCTTACAAGTGATGGCAAAATAAGTCTGTCAAAACTGTCCTCAATGGCATTTTTCATAAAGTCCCCAAAGGTGCCGTTTTTTACAAGCACTTCGTCACTTATGAGTTCAATGCACTTTTCATTGTTTGTTTCAACGTCAACTTTCAAGCAGTCGTCTTTTTCGCCACGATTTATGGCCAAAATTCTGTGACTTGGAATTTTGTTCACTGGTTCTTTGTAGTTTTCATAGGTTTGATAGATAAGATATTTTTCACCTGGTTTAAGAGTGGTGACAATTTGAGCAGATTCAGCCAAAAATTCTCTTAAAATCTTTCTGATGTCTGCATTGTCGGAAATCATTTCTGCAATAATATCCGAAGCACCAGCAACTGCTTCTTCAGCAGTTTTGACGCCTTTTTCTTCGTTTATGTATTCTTTAGCAATTTCCAAAAGATCACGTGTGTCTTTTTGTGCAAACAAAATTTCTGCCAATGGTTTAAGTCCCTTTGCTTCTGCGATTGTTGCACGAGTTTGTCTTTTTGGACGGAAGGGTCTGTAGATGTCTTCAAGTTCCGTCATTGTAAGTGCTTTGTCAAGTGCCGCCATAATTTCTGGGGTCATTTTTTCTTGTTCTGTGATAAGTTTGACAATTTCTTCTTTTCGCTTTTCAAAGTTGCGAAGATAGTCAAGTCTGTCTGCAAAATCTCTTATGACTTGGTCGTCACAACTGCCGTGCATTTCCTTTCTGTAACGGGCAATGAATGGCACTGTGCAGCCTTCGTCAAGAAGTGAGATGATGTTGTTTGCGTATTCTTGTTTAATGTTAAATTCCAAACTTAATGCTTTTGCAATATCCATAATATATTCCTTGTTTGTGTAAAGAGTTTGTGTAAAAATTAGATAAGTTTTATTTTGTGAGATTCAAGATAATATCTCTTTTCTCTTGCTTCGCCAATGGAGAAAGATTTGCGTGGAAGAACGCCATGCTTAATGACAAATTCAAAAAGTTGAGATTTGTCGAGGGTTGGGAGTGTAAGCCCAATGCTGCCGTCTTTTGCACAAATTTCTTTAAGGCTATCAAGTCCATGCACATAATCAACAGACATTTCAAGTTGGTCTGAAAGGCACTTGTCAATGTAGTCTTGCACAAGTTTTATGGCAAGAGGTGAATTGTTTGGAAGGTCATAAGTTTCTTCCTTGCTGCCGATGAAAATTTGTTCTTGCTTGGCGTCTTCTTTTGAACCCTTATATAGTTTCTTAAGTCCTTTGACAAAACTTGCGTCAGCACCTTTCACAACTCTGTAAATTGGGCTAAACTCAATGCCCTCGTCGTGAATATTAACTGCTTCCACAAGGACAAAACGTGCTGGGTGAGCTTCCCTTTCTGCTTCGGTCAAGTTTACTTTAATTCTGTTCCAATGTTCTTTTGCTGTTGCCAAACTGTGATTGCCGTCACCAACTGCAAAAAGAAGTGGGGTTTCAGTGTTAAATGTTTCTTTAAGATAATCTTTGTCAAGAAGTTTATCAAATTGAGAAATAACTTCGTCAACATTTTTAACTTTCCAGCCAGCGATATGCCCGCCACCCATGTTTAGGTCAAAGTCATAAACTTTTTCCAAGTTTTGTCTGTTTGCATAAAGGTTTTCCACAATTTTTTGCCTTCTGTCGTCAAACAAAAGCATAATGTGTGGGAATTCCAAAATGGCGTCTTTTCTTATTTCCACTCTTGGTGGGATACGCTCTATAATTGTGCCTTCAGTTGCTTTTATAAGTGCTGGCACGTCTGGGCGAAAGTCATATGTTTCAAGGTCCACGTTCATAACAAGCCCAAGTCTGTGTGGGTGAAGCGAAGTTGACCTGTCCACCAAAATCATGCAAGGGCCTGCGTCTTCCACAAGACCTTTTTCATAATATGACTTCATATTTTTGTTTATTTTATCAATTCTTTCATGATTGTCTTTGCTAAGATAAATTTCTGGGAATGTTAGGTCAAGAGTTGTAGGTGCTCCTTCAACATATTTTGCAACCTCCTCCCAATATTTTGGCTCGCTCGTAAATTGGTCGCAAGCGATAACTGCCCATTTGGAGTAGTCCAAATGTTTCTTTGGCAGATAGATGTGTTGTTTTTTAATAACTGACATAATTTCCTCCATTGCAAATTTCTTTGCTTTTAACAAGTGTATTCTAGCACATTCTGTGCGATTTGTGAAACGTTTTGCCCCACTAGAGCGAAGTTACAAATTCTTTTGCTCGGGCGGTTACCGTTTGCATATCTTTTTTGTTCTTAAACTCGCCCATAATTCGCATATATGGCTCTGTGCCAGAAAATCTGAGCAACAGCCAGCTGCCGTCTTCAAAAAAATATTTGTGTCCATCAAGATTGCCAACTGACACAACTTTAACTCCAAGATTTGGAATAAACTTTGCAAGAGCTGTTTCCACTCTTTTCTTATTACCTACCATAACTGCCTCTGCAAAGCAAGTCATGTTATATCCCACATGCTTTTTAAAGTCTTTTATAATTTCACTAAGTGGTTTCTTAAGATTTGCCACCATTTCAAGGAGCAAAAGATAAGTCATTATGCCGTCTTTTGTGTAAACATTTGAGCCAAGTTCAATTCCGTTTTCTTCCGCACCCATATAGGCATTATTGTTGATAAGTGCTTCGCCAATGTTCTTAAAGCCAACTTTTGTTTCAAAATAATCTGTGTGCAAAGTGTCGCAAACAAGTTTTCCAAGAGAAGAAAATGCATAATTTGCAACAAAGCCACCCGATACACCTTTCATTTTGACAGCATAATAATAAAGCATTGGAGCAATGAGGTTGCCGTTGTAATAATTTCCCTTTTCGTCAATCACGCCAATTCTATCCCCGTCACCGTCTGTTGCAAAGCCAAAAGCATAGCCTTCATTAACAACTTTCTTTGCAAAGTCTTCCAAGTGATCTTCATTTGGAATAGGGGCGGAGCCTTCAAACTCCACATCTCTATTAGTTTTCACAAGATCACAGTTTAATTTCTTTTTGTCAACAAGCATTTCCACAACTTTTACACTTGAGCCATGCATACAGTTGAAAGTTGTTTTTAATTCTTTCATTCCTTGCAAAAACTTAACGTTTTTCATCATGTTGTCAATATACTCGCCATAAAGTGATGGTCTTATTTCAAAAAGCCCGTTTTCCTTTGCTTGAGAAAGTTCCATGGTCTTAATTTTCTTTTCGTGGTCGGCAAGAGAGTTGTATTCTTCTTCAAGATAATGTTCCAAATCCCTGCCGTCTTTTGAGAAAATTTTTATGCCGTTGTAATAATATGGGTTGTGGCTGGCAGAGATGAGAACACTTATATCATTGCCCAAAAATCTGCCCGCAAAACTGACAAGTGGACAAGGAACGCTTCCCCCTGTCATAACAACCTTTATGTTGTTTGCCGCAAGGACTTTTGCAAAAAGAGTTGCAAAACTGTCGGACAAAAATCTGTTGTCATAGCCCACAAAAACTTCTTTTTTAAATCTATGCCTTTTTATAATGTCACAAGTTGCCTTGGCTATTTTTGCCACAGCGTCAAATGTAAAGTCGTCTGCAATAATTCCCCTAAAGCCAGACGTTCCTATTTTCATCATAAGAATATCCTCCAAATTGAATTCTAGGTCTATTATATAACACAATTTCTCGCTCGCAAAACAATTTACGGGGGTTCGTTTTAAAAGTTTTTTTAAGATATTTTGTCAAATGCTTGCTTTATATTGAATTTTAGAATAAAATAAGGGTGTATTATATATAAAGATGTGTTTTATATGGATACAAAAGATAAGAAAGGAGAAAAAATGGACATTTATCTTATTACAACAATATTGCTTGGCGGCATTTGCCTTTTGATGCTAATTCTTCTTATTGCAATAAATAGCAAATATTCAAAAATGCTTCGTGCCATGCAAAACAGAGAAGTGGATAACGTCAATCAAAAACATGGCGTTAGATACACTGTTGACCAAACTGTGGTTGACGAAAATGGCGACATGAATGTTTCACTTTCGCAAAAGGACATTATCCTAAAGCAAAATGAAACGCAAACGGCGGGCATAAAAAACAAACTTAAGCCCGGCAAATACACTGTGCTTTCAAGTGGTGACGATGACGTATTTAATATACGAATCGGAAGCCTTGTGAAAGAATATCGTCATGGGCAAAACATAATTATTGCCGAAGGCGAAAACATTACAGCCGTCAGCGGAACGGTAATTTTGAGATAATAGGAGAAAAAAATGGGACTTTTTAGAATTCTTAAATCACAACTTTTAAAAAATATTGACTGGCTTGACAACACACAAGACACCATGGTCTATCGCTTCCCTATGAACGGACGAGAGATTATGATTGGCTCTAAACTTACAGTTAGAGAAAGTCAAGTTGCTATCTTCATGGTCAAAGGCAAAATTGCTGATGTCTTTGGCCCTGGAATTCACACACTTATTGTGGATAACCTTCCAATTTTGTCGGCACTTCTTGCTTGGCCAAGAGGGTTTAAGTCACCTTTCACTGCCGATGTATTCTTTGTGAACACAAAGCAATTTACAAATCAAAAATGGGGCACAACAAACCCAATTACAATGAGAGATAAGGACTTTGGCTCTATCAGAATAAAGAGTTATGGCACATTTGCTTTCAAAGTAAAAGAGCCAGTTGTTTTCTTAAAAGAACTCTTTGGAACAAACTCACTTTACACCACAGAAAGTGTTGTGAGTTATCTTAAGAGTATTCTTGTGTCGGGCATTTCTGACACCATTGCTCAAAGCAAAATTAGCGCCCTTGACTTGGCTTGCAATCTTCTTGAATTTAACGAACTAGCAAAAGGTCAAATTGACAATCAATTTGAAAAACTAGGTCTTGACCTCACCAACCTTGTTATTGAAAACATTTCCTTCCCAGAACAAGTGGAAAAAGCACTTGACGCCAACACATCAATGGGCGTTATGGGCGACAAAATGGATATGTATCTGAAATATAAATCTGCCGAAGCCATTGGCGATGCTGCCAAAAACCCAGGCATGGCTGGGCTTGGAAGCCAACTTGGAGCGGGGCTTGCATTGGGACAAATTATGAAAGACTCAATCTCCTCTGCTTCCACTGAAAAAACACCTGCAAAGGAAGAAAAGAAAGGTCGCTTCTGCCCAGAATGTGGAGCAGAAAACGGACCTAGAGCAAAATTCTGCTGCGAATGCGGCAAACCTCTTGCACAAGCAAAGAGAACCTGCCCAAAATGCGGCGCAGAAGTTAGCAAAACTGCAAAGTTCTGCGGTGAATGTGGGAGCGAAATAAAATAATGGCACTATCCAACAAATGCAAAAGTTGTGGAGCAGAACTGGTATTTGACATTGGCGAGCAGGCACTTGTTTGCACACACTGCTCGGGCAAAGTGGAATTTGAAAAGACAACACAGAAACTTGAGAAAAAAGAATTTGATAGTTCTTCTACAATAGAAAAAGAGCCAACAAAATTCACTCAATTTTTGTGTTCAACTTGCGGTCGTGGGCATATTTCTCCAACGGATATGCCACTTTCTCGCTGCCCAAGTTGCGGAGCAATGACGCTGGAACGCACAATGAAAGTTGCCTACAGACCAGACGGCATTATTCCCTTTAAGATAAAGAAATCTGTTGCACTTGACAAGTTTTATGGCTGGGTGAAAAGAAGAAAACTTGCACCAAACAACCTCAAAAAAATTGCTCGTGCGGAAACTTTGAATGGCATGTATATTCCCGCCTATGCTTTCGACTTTGAAGCAGACAGCAGATATTCTGGCATAGGAGAAACAGACCACAGGGACAGCAAAGGAAACACCCACACCACAAGAAAACATTTCAGCGGCACAGACCACAATAGTTATAGAAACTACTTTGAAAGTGCTTGCAGCGAAGTGTCGTCATACAAACTTCAATCGCTTGGCGGATATAACTTTACAGACATTTGCCTCTATTCCCCAGAATATCTTTATGGTTGGATGGCAAGCGAAGTTGTAAACAAATTGCAAGAAGCACACAAGAATATGATAAGTTGTGTGGAAAATGAAATTGCAAGCAGAATTCGCTCGCAAAAAGAAATGTACTACGACCGAGTTTGGAATTTTCAATGTTCAACAACTTTCAGTGACCAAAAATATAGTTATGTCTATCTTCCCGTTTGGAAAGGCACATACAAATACAAGGCAAAAGATTACTATTATTATGTCAACGGCGAAAACGGCGCAGTTACAGGCAATGCCCCAAAGAGTTTTTGGAAGATACTTCTTATTGTCCTTGCCTTCCTTGGTTTTACAGCACTTGTTGTGTGGCTTGTTATGAAGTTTGGAACATCTGCAGACGAGCCTTTTGACAAATTTATTCCTAATTTATAAACAAAAAGTTATCCACAATTTCATTGTGGAAATGTGGATAACTCAAAATATGATATAAAAAATCCCGAGGAAATTCCTTGGGATATTTTTTTTATTGTTCTCTTTCTAATTCGCTTTCAAGCACCATTTGGCGTCTGCGTGCTGCCAAAATATCTTCCGACCATTGACAGCCTGGAACACGATGTTCGTTGGTGTTATACAGTTCATGCATAAGTTCGCCATAATGGACACTGTCTTCTTTCATCAATAGAGGGCCCACAATATCATTTGCCATGCCATCGAGCGTTCTTTCAATTTCTTTTTCATTGTTTTCTATTGGCTCTTCTTTAACTCTGTTCATATAAAAAAAATCGCCTGAATTTGTGTAAGAAAATATAACTGATGGAACTTTCTTTTGAATTTTAACTGCCTTTTGCCCCAAAAGCCCGTCAACAATGTTGTAACATGCCCCTTCATAAAGTTCGCAATAAATATCCTCTAAATCAGTTTCATACTCTCTATGCCCAATTCTCTTATACATTTCAAAATAGTTATTGCCAACGTCAAGAGCGTTCTTGATGTCGCCTTTGTCTGGCGTTGCATCGTCTGTTGCCGACACTCCAATATAAAATTTTGGGTGAGCATTGAAATATGCTGGATTTTTTTTATCGCTATTCTCGTCAACAGGAATCTCTCTATACTCAATGGAGTCATTTCGGAATCTCAAAATGTAGTCTGCGGCACTTTGAGATTCAATTCTTTGTGGAACCTTAAATCCGCTTTCTTCTTGCTCAACGCAAAACTTGTCGCATAGGGCTTTAATTTCTGGGTTATATTCCATTTTATCATTTTTGCAAGCCTTTTCTATACACATTGCCAAAACATAATCTAACATCCTTTGAGTAGAGTCTGGGTCGGCGTCATAAAGTCTGGTGTGAGTTGTGAAGTCAAGCATATCAAATTCTTTGCCGTTGTCAATGTTAAAAACAAAAACTCTCTTTGGCTTGGCGTGAAGTGCTGGGGTTGCTCTTGAAACAAAGTTTGGAATATTCCCGTCAAGGTCTGGCTTAACCTCATATCTTCTGCCCTCAGTAAAAAGCCCATAAATTCTACCCTCTTTTGTGTCACGCCAAATGGTGTCTATTATCTGATAAACATCAATACTTTGGCATTTGCCGTCTGGACTTTCTTCAATGGACTGACGAATAATGTCGTCAGTGAGAGCAAAACTTCTGTTTTTGGAAATAACTGAAAATCGGTCTTTATTTGCCGTGTTCAAAAGCAAAGTTTCCATAAGTTCCTTTGTTGCAACTTTCATAGTCTTTTCTCCTTAAAAGATTATCTTTCCATTCCCATCTCGAACGAAGCCCCTTTGCAGAAAGCAATATAGTTTTCGTCACGAGGAATGTTATTGTAGTTTTGTTCCAAGATATGTTTTGTTGTTGTGTCCATGCTATTTTCAGCGATTTGCTCATTTTCTTCATTCACTTCAACAGTCATCAAGCCTTCTTCATTTGCCAAAATGACAACGTCTTTGCTTAGACCATGTTTTCTTGGAAGTGAACTGACTGTGTTTTCAAATCTTTTCACATATTCTTGAATGAACTCGTTGTTAATGTTTGTAAATGTTTTTCCCTCAAGTCTAATAGCAACAACGCCTTCTGCGTCTGGATAATTTTTCTTTCTAAGTTTTGCATATTCAAGCATGCGGGAAAGGCAGATGTTCACTTTTTTTGCGTTTTGTTCTTCGCCGTTTTTTGCAGCGGACTTAATCATTGACATTGAAAGTTTTGACAAATCTCCACTCAAAATGTTTTCCGTGTAAACTCCGTTTTCGACTTTGTTTTGGCTTTTAAGATAATACTCAATAACCTTGTTTTTATCAACACTCATTTTAAAATCTCCTTTTTTGGAACATTTAAATATTCCCTTTTGTTGAGTATATTTTATCATAAAAATCAGAAATTTCAATACTTAATTTAAAATTCGTTATAATACACAAAGTTATTCTCTATTATTTCAATATTTCCAGTTTGAAACACTTAAACAAAATAAATTTTAAGAAATTCGGCAATATCTATTGACAATAACGAAAATTTATACTAAAATTGCATTGTTGTTGATAAATTATCGCATTGCCCTAAGCACCTGACTCTTAATCA
>JBNMHO010000002.1:0-139080 GCA_050872785.1 Clostridia bacterium
ATGTGCGTTTTGTCTGTGACCATGCTTGCAGTCAACTTTTCTTTGACCCCAGCACACGCCTCTCCTCAAATCGCTATGACCGTTGTTTCTGCAAAAATAACTGGCAACAACCCAAGACAAATTTCCAGCAAGTTTTTCGCAATGAACGAAAATAGAACTGGCGATTTTGAACTGGGGAATATCGCCCTTCAAGCAGGACAAAAACTTGAAATTGACTACCACGTAGGCAAACTTTTGTCAAATGACCTTATTTTGGGAATGTCGCTTGACACAAGCGAACTACGAAATATAAATGTTCAACTTTTCGTAGAAGAAAGTTCAACGAATGTGCTTAAATCTTTTGACTTAACTGAAGGAAACTATTATACTAATCTTAGTAAATCTGATATCGAACTTAAAGTTGTTGTTTCGGTGGCAGATGAAAGTATGAGCGCGCAAATTTTGGGCAAACTATGTTTGTCCGTGCGTGAACTAGGGGAAGATAATGGCGGAAATAGTTAATGTAATCGTAAAGGAGGATCCAAGCGTCCAAAAGGCTTTGGACAGGACTGCAAAAAAACTTAAGAGCAAATATTCAAAACGCAGACCTATCAATCAAAAGGCAATTAGATCAAGAACTCCTTTTCAGATTTTCACAAATGTAGTTTTAAATGTTCTCACTTGCATACTGGTGGTTTTCGCCGGTCTTGTTTGCATTTCTAGTGTAAACTCAAGCATGCACAAAGTTTGCCCTTCGTTTGCGGGTTACAGTAACTTCAGAATTGTAAGCCCAAGCATGGTTGCCAGTGGGCATAAAATTGGTGATACAATTATCGTCCGTGCTGTTGACGCAAAAACTCTCAAGCCACAACGTTATGAAAACGGCAAATTTATCCCAGGTGACAAAATAGCGTTTTATCAGTCTGACGATGTTTCAAGGCTTTATCCAAGGGATGCAACTTTGGTTGACCCAGCAGACATTGGCGAAAGAAAATATACATTTGAATTTAATTATCTTTTCGGCACAAAAAATTCTGAAATGATAAAGGCTGCTCAAAGCGGTTGCAACATTGTTTTCCACCATGTTTATGAAGTTAGAGTTGACGAAGACGGCGTAAGATGGTTCAAAACTTACGGCTCATCAAATGGTCTTAAAGTTAACAAAAACGACACCACCGCTTCACCAGACGGCTGGTGGGTTAGGGAAGATTTGATTGTTGGCGTGTATGACGATGCACCATTCTCAATCTTTATGTCAAAAGTTATCGGGGCGTTCTCCGCATCGGGTGGTGTGTTCTTGCTCTTTATCCCAGTTGGGCTTCTTGTGTTCCTCATTGTCCGTGAATCTGTGCGTGATGTTCAAATGGCAAAACTTGAACTTGACTGCGTGGAAGAAAAACGAAAAATCACCGATGAAATTTGTGTCAAAAATGGCATCGGCTACAGAATGAGCAAAAAGACAAAGTACAAAATTCTTGTCCAAGCAGACGAAAAAGACCGGCTCAATTACATCTCACTTATGTGGCGTGACAACACCGTTCCAAGAGAAGTTAAGAAATATGTTCTTCGTAAGCAAGCACTTATGAAGCCAACTCAAAGACTTCTTGAAGTGAACAGACAATGTCAACAAATGTTCCGTGAGGGCGTTGACCCACAAAAGATTGCAAAATATTATGCTGAGGAAAAGGCAAAGGTCGAAGCAGAAGAAACAGCAATTCGTCAACGTGTCCGTGAACTTAGAAAGACCTACGAAGCAATTTATCTTGCCGACAAAGCAGAACAAGAAAAACTGCTTGCCAATAAGAAAAATCGTGGCAAATTTGAAACTATCCCAGAATCTGAATTTTTGCCAGATGACGACAGAAGAAAGCAAAAATGGCTTAAGAAAAATAAGGTTGTGACCATGCCTCAACCAGAGCCAGTGATTGCTCCAGCAGAACCTCCAAAACAAGAAGTTAAGGTTGAGCCAGTTCAAAAACTTGAACCAAGAAAACCAAGAAGAAAACTTGACTCAAAACAAGAACAAGAGAAAAACGAACAAGTTGCAAAAGTGCTTCTAAACAGCAAGCTGTTTGCCTCAAAAGAAGAACTTGAGGAAGAAACTTCTGGTGGCGTGCTTGTGCCAAAATCTCTCATTGAAAAAGAGAAAAAAGAACAAGCCGAAGAACTTAAAAAAGAAGTAAAAGAGGAAGTTGTAGAAGAAATTGTAACCAAGGCTGAGAAGACAGACCAACCAAAGGTTGAAGAACCAGCAGCAGAAGTGGCAGAAGAAGAAGTCGCCCCATCAGAGGAAGTTACAGAACCAGAAATCGAAGAAACATCAAAACAAGTTGCCGAGGTTGAAACTCCAGCAGAACCAGTAAAAGAAGAACCAGCAGCGGAAGTTACTCCTATCAAGGAAGAAAAGCCAGTCAAGGTTGCAAAATCTGAAAAGGCAAAAACTTCAAAAGGAAAATCAAAGGCTGCAGAGAAGAAACCAGCAAAGAAGGCTGTTACAATCAAACCTAAGACCGAACAAAAAGCAACAACACAAGAAGATGCAGACAAGTCAGGTAGAAAGCCAAGAGCGAAATCTAAGAAGGTTAAACGTGTTTTCACAACAGACAGCAAGCGACTTCCTCGTGCAAGAAAAAAGTAAAATAAAAGAACCCTAATTTAGGGTTCTTTTTCTATGTATTTGCTTTAACTATCTCAGAATATTTATTCTAAATGTATATTTATATATCAATTAACTATTTTATTTGTGTGTTTGCTTTCTTGTTTGTCCACTTATCCACTGTGCTTATATTTTCAAATTCATTGATTAAATTTGTTTTCTTGTGCTGCCATATTTTCTCTTTCAGCATATGTTTCATTGTGACGTTTCAATAGGTCAAGTTCAACTTTATCACTTTCAGACAAATTTTGTTCATTCATAAATTCAAAAAACTCTGGACCTTGCTTTGCATAAAGTGCAACAATCTTTTGTATCTTGATTGAGTTCTCGTCTGTTGTGGCAAGTTGTTTCAATGTTGATTTGGCAAGCCCCATGTCGCCGTTATCAAGTGTTCGCATAACAGCCAAGGCGTCAACAAGAGTTTTAAGTGTCCCCGCCTCTTGGCTTGCGGCAATCTTTTTGCTCCATGCTGGAAGTTTTTCCTCATAAATATATGGCTTTGCTTGCTCATAAATTTCAGAAAGTAGGTTGTTTATTGACGAAGACCTATCGTTAATTCGTTCTTGTTCTTCCTTAAGTTTTGCCTTCATTGCTTCTATTTCATAAGCAGACTTCCCATATAGTTCACGACATATTTCATCTTGAATTTCAGAAAGAATACTGTCTTTGTAGTCTAGGACATACAATTTTCTACCTGTTGGAAGTGTGATATAAATGTTCTGATTGTCTTTCGAAAGATTTTTTATAACAATTGGAAGTAAATCTATATCCCCATGATAAGGCAACTCCCATGCTGTGCTTCTATCAGTTTTATTTGTATTTTCCATAATATCTCCCTCTTTTAATATCTTTATTTTATCATATTTTTGCAAACAATGCAAGAGGGACGGGGTGAATATATGAATTTTTGTGCAAAAAGCAATAAAAAATGGGTATTTTTGGCTGATTTTTTGCATAAAAAAACACCCTTTTGGGTGCTTACATTTTGGTTGCGGGGGAAGGACTCGAACCTACGACCTCCGGGTTATGAGCCCGGCGAGCTGCCAACTGCTCCACCCCGCGATATTTAACAACAACTATTATACATATATTCTATGATTTGTCAAGCATAAATATCTCAATTTTTTAAGAATATTTTTGTCTTTCGCTTGACAGCACCCCCTCAAAACAATTAAACTAAAAATGTAAAATAAAAAGGAGGCAAAATATGGCACTTCCAAACGAAATGATGTCCAATGAAGATATAGTTTCAGACTATCTTGACGAACTTAATCAACTTCTGGACTTCAAAAAACAATCAAAACAAGACGGCGATGAGCAAATGTCAAAAATAGCGGATGAAACGATTTCCAGCATTTTAAAACATATGGACGCAAGTCAAAATCTTTCGCTTGCAATAGACAAAGCAAAAGAAGACCCTAAAAAATTTGATAGGGTTCTGGTTTTGCTCAATCATCATGCACAAAAGGTCGCCCGCAGGGAAAATTGCCTTCAAGATGAACGCATGCTCGGCTAAATTATGATAGGCTGAATTTGCTCGTTTTTGCTTGCAAGCATAATTGTATCTAACAACAAGTCAAGGTCAGAAATAAGTGACTTTGGCTTTTTTGTTGGTGAATCTTGCCTAAAAGGCACAAAATAAACGCCTTTTTCGTTCATAAGTTTTGCAATGTTTTGCATATTAAGTCCCAAGCCGTCATTGGTCGAAATGGCAATGACCAGTGGCTTGTAGTTTCGCATGTGTGCTTTTGACGCCATGGTCACAGCGTCATCGCTAAGCCCGTTTGCTAGTTTTGCAAGCGTATTTCCAGTGCAAGGGGCAATTGCTAGCACATCAATTTTGTTTTGTGGTCCCAGTGGCTCGGCTTCAACAATATTTTTAACAACTTTTTTCCCGCAGATTGCTTCAATTTTTGTTATAAAATCTTCCGCTTTTCCAAATCTAGTGTCGGTTTCCATCACCGCCTTTGATACGATAGGAATAACATTATGTCCCGCCTCGACCATTTTTTCTAACTGTGCCAAAATCTGCTCGCACGTGCAAAATGACCCAGTTATTGCAACTCCAATATTCATTTTATCCTCCATTTACATCTTCTTAATTTCTTCCAAAAGTTTTTGCAAAACTACTTTTCCCGCACTTTTACTCAAAATTTTGCCGGGAAGTCCGCCGCATGGAACGAAATTTGTTTTGTGAGTAGTCATTGTATCAATGCAAGGAACAGACGCCAGTTCAATTATATATTGGTCGCTTCTTAAACTTTGAACGACACTGCTTTCAAAAAGTCTTGCGGGAATTGTGTTGATGATAAGGTCAAATTCTGTAAGCGGAGCGTTTTCAATACGCCAAGAATTTTGCGATACCATTTGCGATAGAATTCGCTCTTTTTCGTTTCGCATTGCAGTGTCAAACTTCACCCCAAGTCCATAAAACATCTTCCATAAGGCTTTTGCAATTCGTCCACTTCCAAGAATAAGAATTCTCATATCATAAAGTGACTTTTCGGTGGCTTTTGATATTTCCCCCAGAGTTGCCTCGGCAGTGAGAATTGCATTTTTTACGGCAAAACTTTCGTCTAGAAGCATGTTTACATAGTTTTTAAACTCCGCTTTTGCCTCATCATCAATTTTTCCGCCTAAACACAAGTCTGCGCCTTTTGCAAATTGAATTTCTTGTTCAGTCCACTTGTGAGCAGGGGATACAACGCAAATTTCACCCTTTCCAAGTGGCGTTTTAAGAATATTGAAGTCCACAACTTCATTCCCGCTTTTCTTTAGTTCCTCGCCAACATAGGCAATTCTTTTATCTTTTAGTTCCAAAACAAATCTCATTTTAACCCTCACAACACGATATGAAGGAAGTGCAAATGTTGTTCACTTTTTATCTAAGAAAATTTATCCTAAAAATTCATCGAATTTTATGAGTTAAAGAAAATTGAATTAACATTTTAATCTCTCGAGCAAGTCACACATCACACAAGGCTTGCATAACCTATGAATATGAAAACATTAAACTTTTTGGCATCAGCCAACACATGCGAAGGGTTTGAAAACCACTTCAAATCAATTTTTCCAAATGAAAACTCGTTCACATATATCCTAAAAGGTGGACCAGGAACGGGCAAAAGCACATTTATGAAGAAGATTGCAAAAATATATAAGGATAAAGGCTTTACGGTTGAATGTTTTTATTGTTCGTCAGATCCAAACAGTCTTGACGGGGTTAGGGTTGTTGAAAAGGATATTTCTATCGTTGACGGCACTGCTCCTCACACAACAGAATGTTCCATTCCAGGGGCAAAAGAAGTCATTATCAATCTCGGTTCGGCAATAAAAAGTGATATCAAAAAACACTTGAACGACATCGTTCCACTTCTTGAAAAAAAGAAAGATTGTTTTGCTTTGGCATACTCTTATCTTGAAACGGCAGGAAAACTTATAAAAACGAGCAAAATACAAGCAAAAAGTGAAGTAAATGCCATTCTTGAAGCGCAAAAAACTTTCTCGCTTTTGTCCCTAACGCCTGAGAAATGCTTTGGAAACGCAAGGCAGTTGTATCTTTCATATTTTACGTCAAATGGTCTAAAAATGGTGGAAAATCACTTTGAAAAAACTGTAAAACTTCCATATTCATTGTTTGACGGAATGAAAGTTCTGAGGGAACTGGCAAATCTTGCGTCACGAAGTGGACATGAAATTGTCGAAATTCTGTCGCCGATTTGCGTTGGAGAACTTGAGGGTGTATATTTCCCAACCATCGACACCTATGTAACTCTTGACGATAAGGCATTGAAATTTGTTCCAGACGGGCAAATGATTTCCAATCTTCTTAAAAAAGGTGGAAAGTGGATTGAAAAGGCAAGAGGTTATCATTTACAAGTTGAAAAATATTATATCAAAAATGTGAACTTTGAAGAAATTGATGAATATTTTGAAAAAGTGAATGAGGAAATATATAATTCATAGTTTTCGCTTACAGTGCTGAATATAGCAATTAAAAAAGAAGGCTTCATGCCTTCTTTTTGTATAGTTTTAGGTGCTATATTTTTAAAAAAACTTTATTCTTTAACTCTATGTTTTATGTAAGATAGAACTGTGCTGAAAATTATTATAAACTGCAATGGAATTCCAATAAGATAAACAAGCCAAATTTGAGAAGATGATAGCATAAGGCTTATTGCCATTATTAATGTCCAAACAAAGAATGAAGAAAATATTGCTGTTGGAAGTCGCCATTTCCAAACAAGGGAAAATATTGTGCAAACTAGGAATGACGCTGGGATAGCGATAATAAATGACAGCCACGCACGTTCCACTGGAGAGATGTATCTTAACATAACAAACACTATTGTTGCCACAAGCCAAACTGTTGCCCAAGATAGCAAACTGACCATTGTCTTGATGTCTTTCTTGCCTTTCTTTGGCTCAACTCCTTTATCTTCGCTAACAATTTCTTGCAAAGTCACGCCATAAAAGTCTGCCACCGTCATAAGCACATAAATGCTTGGCAAACAGTCGCCTTTTTCCCATTTTGAAACCGCTTTGTCAGAGTAGTTTATTTTCTCTGCAAGTTGCAACTGGGTTAGTCCAGATTTTTTTCTTAATATACACAAATTGTGTGCAATTATTTTATTTAATTCAATTTCATCCATATCAATAAAATTTTAACATATTTTGATAGGATATATCAAGCATTTTAAGCGAATATTTTGTCGAATTCTCTTGCCAGTAGAGTGGGGAAGAAAACTCTAAAATCAAATTCTATTTTGGAGAGAGTGATAGGTGCTTGGTAGAATTGGTTTTGAATATAAATATGTATAATAAGTTCATAAGGTAAAGTTGCTTCTCACAGCAAAGTGTTTTTTCACATCTCCCCGCTGTGAGATTGCAATTTCCCTGCAGAATAATAAAATTGTTAAAAACCGCATAAATAAAGGAGAATTTGAATTATGAAAATTGCAGTATCATGCGAAACAACAGTAGATTTGCCAGAGAAACTTTTGAAAAAGTTTGATGTAAAGACTGTTCCTTTTTCCATTCTTTTGGGTGAGGAAACAATTTTGGACGACCAAACGGCATACAAAAAGATTTTTGACTATGTCGCTCAGACAAAAATTTTGCCAAAAACTTCGGCAGTAAATGAAGTTCAATTTGAGGAGCATTTTGAAAAGCTGCTTAAAGAATATGACGCTGTTATTCATATAAGTTTAAGTTCCAAAATAAGCAGTGCATGTGAAAATGCAAAACGTGTTGCGCAGAAAATTGGCAATGATAAAGTCATGGTTGTGGACTCACTCAGTCTTTCTACGGGCATTGCACTTCTTGCAATAGAAGCACATAATTGTGTGGAAAAGGGCATGGACTTGAAGCAAATATATGATTATGTTTCAAGCAAGGTAGGAAACGTGCAAGCAAGTTTTGTTTTGCTTACACTCAATTATCTTTACAAGGGTGGCAGATGTAGTTCTCTTGCATATTTCGGAGCAAATTTGCTTAAAATTAAACCAGAAATTTTGATGACAAACGGCGAAATGAAAACTGGTAAAAAATTCTTTGGTATCATGAAAAAAGTTGGGCTTGCATATTTTGACGACCTAATGGCAAGGTTCCCAAACCCAGTTTTGGAAAATGTCTTTATCACCCACGCTGGCATGCCCGAAGAAGATGCAAAGTTTTTAAAAGACAAACTCCGCGAAAAAGGTTTTAAAAATATTTATGAAACAAGAGCGGGTGGAACAATCTCCAGCCACTGCGGCCCAGGTTGTTTTGGGATTTTGTTCCTAACGGCAGACGAAAAATAATTTCGACATAAAACTATTCAGTTGCGAAAAACAGTTGACAAAATGCAATTTTGGTATATAATTGTATATGTTTCAAGCGATCATAGCGCAATTGGATAGAGCGTCACGCTACGGACGTGAAGGTTTGGGGTTCGAGTCCCTATGGTCGCACCAAACAATGTAGAAGAAGTCTTTTTCAAAAAGGCTTTTTTATTTTATGACGAATTAAACAATATACTACTTTATCCTATAAAAGACTTGACAAAGGTTGGTGTTTTATTTACAATTTTTGTAGAAATTATTTAAGAGGAGGAAGTGGGTGTGACTAGGAAAGAAAAGTTTGTTATGTGGCTAAACAAATTTAACCGTCATTTCAACAAATTTACACTCTGCTTTCTCTATGTTTTTATTATCACAGTTCTTTCGTTTATCATATGGGGTGCAACACATCAACAAGCGGGTACAAACGTTGTTGTGACGTATTCTAGACCCTATTACACGGTTACTTTTGACCCGGCAGGGGGGGGGGGTATCTCCCAGCTCAAAACAAGTCAAATTAGGCGATAATTACGGCGATTTGCCTACTCCAACTCGTGACGGATACATATTTTGCGGTTGGCGAAATGCGATGAACGAATATGTCACCGCCGACACTCAATATATTATAATCGGCAACGAAAAACTGACCGCTCATTGGCGACTTCCAATAAGTTATCTGTCCAGCGATTGGAAGGACAGAATTTTAAATGCTGCAACGGGAACAGCAACTCAGTCTTTGGCGTCAAATTTAAAAAACAAACCTGCAACCTCAAACGGCAATGTTGTGGGGGCGGGTGAACCAGTAGAAGATGGGGGAACCATGACTGATGAATATGGTTTTGAAACAGTGACCTTCACAAACAGCCTTTCTGCTGCTTCGGCATTGAACAATAAAATCTCCGTTGGAACAGACAGTGAAACGCTAACCACCGCTTACACTTCAGATGATTTTTTTGATGTGGAAGCATATTTTAATGACGACAAAAAGGATATTATAATCTACTCGCCTTACACAATTTATGCACCTGCAAATTGTGAGAAACTTTTTTATAATTTAAAAAGCTTAACTTCTGTCATAACGGGCAACCTTAACACCTCAAAGGCTACAACGATGAATAATATGTTTGCCGATTGTTCAGTCTTAGCCACCCTTGATGTAAGCAAGTTTGACACAAGCAATGTAACAAATATGGCTCATATGTTTTTTGGCTGTGCGGCAGTTACTTCTCTTGCAGTCAACAACTTTAACACAAGCAAAGTCACTACCATGGAATACATGTTCAAAGGCTGCACCAAACTTGTAACTGCCAATATCAGCAGTTTTAACATTTCAAAATGCACGAGTTTTTCCAGTATGTTCCAAAGCTGCAAAGCCTATACAACAGCAGTCCTACCCTCAGGCATCGTTACAACAGGGCAATATATGTATGGTGATTGTTCCGCACTCACAAGCGTGACATTGCCAACTTCTTGCACCACACTTGATATTGGAACTTTCAAAAATACAGACGCGCTCAAAACAATAGACTTCAAAAATGTCAAGACAATAAATACAGATTGCTTCTACTCTGGCGGACTAACTGGCTCTCTTACTTGCCCAGCAAGCAACATTGGCTATGACGCTTTTGGAAACAACAATTTAACCTCAGTTAAATTCACCCACACGGGAACAATTACTTTGGGTCCAACTGCCTTTCACAACAACTTATCACTCACCACGGTTGACTTCTTGGCTCAAGGGACAAACTTTAAGTCCAATTCCTTCAGCACCGCCGGCAGTGGCGTCTGGAGCGGTTGTAATCTTCAATATGTCAAAGTCACTCAAGGGAATTTTGGCACACAACTTTTGGCAGAAACACAAATTATTGCCATGGCAGATGTTGAAACAACATGTCCTTATACATATATTTACGTTCCGGGATATGCATATTTTCATTGCACAGTAGGTTGTTGGGGCTGGTCATGGACCGCTGTCAGTGAACCGAGTATTCAAGGCGGCGGCGGTGGGACAAGAACTCTTATGCGACATTCTGTCAAATGTGGAATGTTTGCTGGAAATACAGAAAAATCATCTACAGCAACAGAGCAAGGTTCTGCTTTGCCAGCGAAATATGGTTCACTTGGCGTCAGGTGTTATAATTCTTGCACAAAAGGGTCTTCATATGTTAAGGTGACAATCTACGGCATAGGAAGCCTAGATAGCACCGAGTGGAACAAGATTGTATCTTCGGGCTACAACTTCCGCTGCAACTTACAAAACTACAGACCAAGTGCCCATGCCACAATCGCCAGCAATATAAATGCCTATTGTTATCCAAGTTACCTTGATTATTGGATTTGTCAATACTAACGTCAAGCCTTAACGTCAAGCCTTGTCCATTATTCGGGTTGCTATTCGCAACCACGCAACTTATGGACAGGCTTTCCTTTTCCCCAAAAGTTTCGCTATGCTGCTACTTTCGGGGACCCCGTGATTGAAATAAGAAAGAAAAAAGAAAAATGGGGGGTGATTATCGAAAGCCGTTTGGTGGGAGGTTTAAGTATGTCCGTTGGTGTATGCATTTCAACTTATGGACAGGCGGGCTGGATAAATTTGACATCTTCTTAAAGGTGTGATACAATGAAAATATGGATGATGGAAGTTATGTTTTAACATTGTATTCAAAATATGTGGAGCAATGTTTTTCAAAATTTATGATAAGTGACAAAACTTTTGTGCAAGCGGCACAAGAGGTTCTTGACAATACAACATCTTCAGGGAATGTTGATGAGTTTATTTCTGAGATTTTTCCAGTTGCCATTTCATGTTTTACAAAAATGGCTCTTGTATGCCAATCGGAAATGTTTAAGAGTTTGAAATTGGATGAATCACTGCCTGACAGAAAGGAAGAATTGAAGGAAATTAAAAAGAAAGTTAATTTGCAAAACAAAACAATAGGTTATTCTCAATTTTATAAAATGATTCGTGAGGCGTTGGTTCACACTGATACAGATCACCCTAATTTTCAATTTGTAAGCCCTGGGGAATTTAGTTTGAAACTTAAACCAAAAGGGCAACCTGAAATTCAGTTATTGCTTTCTGATCAAGAAATGAGAACAATTGTGTCCGTATTTAACTATAATCTTGGTGGCTCAATGTATAACTTTAAAGAAAGACCTGATCTTCAAAAGGCGATTGATAAAAGGTCTTTGAACGAAAGAAATTTAAATGAATATTTGAAGCTTGAGAGGAATGGAAAGCCAGTTGAACTTGATATACACCAAAAAGAAGCCTTCTTAAACTATTTTTATTCAAATAATGAGGTCATTGACTGTGCGTATTCAGTAGGGTCGGCAAATCCAGTTTTCTTCTTATCCAGAATTCCTTTTAAGGCAAATGAATATAACAATTTTATTGCCTATTTAAGAGCGACTATGTATCTTAGATGTTTGAAAGAAAATGTTAACATGACATTTATTCAATTTGAAGCATATTTTTATAAATTTCTTAAGTATAATGGGGTGGCAATGCAAGAGGGGGCGATTGTTAATTCTTATACAGATATTGTTCATAACCTGCTTATTGCTACTTTTGGCAACATTGCCACAACTGTTAGCAAAGAAGAGTTTTGCGACATTTTAAAACGAGGCGGGTGTAAAATGGATGAAAGTGCAGCAAATCATATCAGAAATTCTATTGCTCATGGAAGATTTTTCATAAATCCAAAGGAAGAAGCGACTGTTGAATTCTACGATGGCAGAAATGCAGATGACTTAACTCACATTGTATCATTCCCAATAAGAAAATTAGATAAGGTTTTGGTAAAGCAAATTATGGCATATGATGCTCAAATGCATAATGAAGACCCAGAGCCAGCAAGATAGTTGAAAAAAAGTTTCAACTATCTTTGTTTTTTACTTGACAGTTGAATGAATATTCAATTATAATAGCGGTGTAATAGTTGAACAAATATTCAATCGTTGCGTATAATGTTGTGTAAATGGGCAAAATTGTGGAAAAGGATAATTAAAAGCAATTTTGCCAGTGAACAATGTTTTAAAGGAGAAAAAATGACACAAAATAGAATGGAATGTGATTGCTCGTGTATTCATGTTGAAAAGGTTGAAGTGGCGAAAAATCATTTGCTAGATGACGACAGACTTATTTTTATGGCGGACTTTTACAAGGCAATGAGTGACAGCACAAGGCTAAAGATAATAAATCTTTTGGTTGGAAATGAACTTTGCGTATGCGACATATCTTACATTTTGAACATGACAAAATCTGCAATTTCTCATCAACTCAAAAACTTGCGAGAACTCAATTTGATTAAAAGCAGAAAGCAGGGCAAAGAAGTTTGGTATAGTTTGGCAGACGAACACGTGAAAGAGCTGTTTGACGTTTGCTTGGAACACACTCAAGAAGAATTTGAAGGAAAGAAGGACTAGAAAATGAACTATCTTTTGAAAATCGAAAACTTGGATTGCCCAAACTGTGCTAGGGCACTTGAAAATCAATATGTAAAGTGCAAAAATGTGCAGTTTGCGAAAATTGACTTTTTGAAATCTGAATTGACCATTGAAAGTGATAATTTTGACCTTGGTCTTAAGCAGATTGAAAAGGTTACAAAAAAGTTGGAGCCAGAAGTTGTGTTGACACTGCTACATGAAGAGAACACAAATTGTGCAGAAAATGTGGATAAGTCGCTTGACGATTGTTGCAAAATAGAGAATAAAATGTCAAAAAATGTTACAAACGGGGCGTTTATTCTTGATTTATGTTTTCTTATTGCAGGGCTAGTGCTTGGTGGACTTTGCATGCTTTCAAACATTCCTGTGTGGCTGCACTGGACTTTGCTTGTGTCGTCAGTTTTGCTCCTTGGATATAAGACATATATAAAAGCAGTCAGGCTTCTTGTGCGTGGGGTGGTGAATGAAAATTTGCTTCTTACAATTTCAGTCGTAGGGGCTGTTACCATTGGCAAAGATATGGAAGCAATTATGGTTATTGGTCTTTATTCCATTGGCAAGATTTTGGAGAATATGGCGGTTGCAAAATCACGCAAATCCATTGAAAAAATGACCAATTTTAAGCCAGAATATGCAAATATTTTGACATCTGACGGCGAAAAACGAGTAACCCCAGCGGAAGTTGAAGTGGGGCAAATTATTGTCGTTCGCCCTGGGGAATGTGTCCCACTTGACGGAGTTGTGCTTGACGGCAGTAGCAGTCTTAACACTCAAAGTTTGACGGGCGAAAGTTTGCCAGTTCATGTAAAAACAAAAGATGAAATTTTGTCTGGCAGCATTGTTCTTGACGGCGTTTTGAAAATCAAAGTCACCGCACCTTATAAGGACAGCACAGTTTGCAAAATTTTAAACTTGATTGAAAATAATCAAAGCAAGAAATCAAAAACAGAAACAGCCATTTCAAAAATGACGAAGTATTACACATTGGGTGTAATTGCACTTTCAATTTTAACATTTGGCATTGTGTTTTTGGTGTCAAAAGATTTCAATACGGCACTTTATCGTGGACTTATTTTCCTTGTCATTTCTTGCCCATGTGCCTTTGCAATTTCTGTTCCACTTTCATATTTTTCGGGACTTGGCAACGCTAGCAGCAATGGAATTTTGATAAAAGGTTCAACATATCTTGACCTTTGTGCAAAACTAAGCAAAATTGCTTTTGACAAAACGGGAACTCTTACAACGGGAAAATTTGAAGTAAAAAGAGTTGACTTGTTTGGTGACATTGACGAGCAGCAAGCATTATTTCTTGCAAGCATTGGCGAACAATATTCATTGCACCCACTTGCCGTTGCAATTTGTAATAAAGTTAAAACAAAACTTCCTAAAGGTGAAAACATAAAAGAAGTGGCAGGCGAGGGTGTGTATTTTGAACACAACGAGAAAAAGTATTTCGTGGGCAGACGTGGCAAAAACCTTTCCGACACAAGTGTAGAATTTTATGAAGGTGAAAATTTGCTTGCGGTGTTCCATTTGCAAGATAGCATAAAGCCACAAAGCAAAGCAGAAATTGAAGAACTAAACAAAATGGGGGTTGAAACAGTTTTGCTCTCTGGCGACAAAAAGCAAACTGTAAAAACTCTTGCAACAAGTTTGGGAATAAATCATTATGAAAGCGAACTTTTGCCACAAGAAAAATCGCTTTGGCTTGAAAATGCAAAGAAAGATAATAAACAAGTTATTGGCTTTGTTGGTGATGGACTAAATGATGCCCCTTCGCTCACCCTTTCTGATGTGGGCTTCTGCATGGGGCTAAATGGCAATCCAGCAAGTGTTGAAGCAAGTGACATTGTCCTTACAGACGACAATCCAAACAAAATATCTCTTGCAATAAAAATAAGCAAATTCACTCACAAAATCGTTTGGCAAAATATTATCTTCTCCGCTGGTGTAAAGATTTTATTTCTAGCCCTAGGAGCCTTTGGGGTGACGGGTATGCTCAGTGCAGTTATTGCCGATGTCGGTGTAACAGTCATTGCAATTTTAAACAGCCTTAGAGCATTAAATTATAAGGCAAGAAAATAGTAGATTTATTGTTTTATGTCAAGTAAATGTATGTGTTTAGTAAATAGTTTGTTGAGAACAATAAACAGTAATAAAAAACGATAAATAAAAAAGAGGTGTCAAAACGACATCTCTTTTTTACTTTTTAAAAGGTCTTATTCTTCTTCAATTTCAATCACATCTTGCATACTCTTTTCAAATTGTTTGCGAGCGGAGCGAATTTTGTTGCTGAATGTGAGAGTGAGAGTAAATCTTTTGACGCCTTCAATAAGAAGTGAAACGCCAGCGAAAATCATGACTGTGTCAAATGTTGAGAACATAACGACAACACCAAGCCCGCAAGAAAGAAGGGACAAGAGAAATAGGATAAACCAGCCTGAAACTTTTGCTTTGCAAAGATAAATGCTGTCACCAATGGAAGATAGGGAATCGACCACAATGTAAAGTCCCAAAAGAATGGTTAAAATGCTTTGCAATGCACTTCTTTGCACAAGGCACATAACTCCAAGCACAATGCTAACAACTGCCATAATCATAATGTGGCTGGCAAACAATCTGTCCGTGGTGAAAAACCTTACAAACAATGTTGCACCAATAGCGATGAGCATTGCTCCAAAGATAATAAGAAGCACATCTCCCGCTTCACTTGGCATAACAATGCACAACACACCAATGGCGATTGTGAATAGCGATACAATTATGCTGTCCCATTTTAGTTTCTTAAAAAATTCTTTCATAATATCTCCTTTTATTTTTTAATAAAAAAAGTTTAACACAAAAAGCAAAAAGTGTTAAACCTTTTTAAGTTTGTTTTTGTAATTTTGTTCGACAAAATTTTGAAAGTGTATAATTAGAATTTGTTTACTTTTTAATATTGAAAATGCCAAACCATTTGGAGTCAGATTTAATTGGTTTTATGAAGTGATTTAGAACAATGATAACTTGAAGCAACGCCCCCAAAAGGAACATTATCCAAATGTTATAACTCAAAAACTGACAATATATTGCTGCAACAAGTGACCACAAGGTGACGCTGTGAAGATATATCGATAACTTTGCCCAGCCCCAAATTTTGTTGTAATAGCGAAGCAAAATTGTCATCACTGGAATTGCCCAAATAAACGCTTGCCAATATTTTATGTTTGAGTAGGTGTAGATGTAAACATACAAAATTGTCGCCACAATCCACACAACAAGGCAAGACAAAACTGCAACCATAATTTTGTTTGGAAGGTTAGAGTTTTTTTTTGGAACTTCTTGCTCTATAAAAGCATTTTCTTCAAAGAAAGATGCAACGGGGACTTCCAGTATTTCACTTAGTTTATGTAGTGTTTCAATATCTGGCAAAGACTCACCCTTTTCCCAGCGGGAGATTGCTTTGTCAGAATAATTTAATTTTTCCGACAATTCCACTTGTGTAAGTTTTCTTTTCTTGCGGATTGTCGCAATATTTTGCGAAATCACTTCTTTTATGTCTTCCATATTTGCATTATACACTAAATTTCTTCCAATTTCAACAAAAATTTAACATTTTTCGCCCAAATTCTCGCTGAGCGAGAGAGCGAGAAAACACTCTATTTTGGTGGAATGAACTCGGGAATTTAATTTTTAAAAATCGCTTTTATATATAAATAATTTATGCTATCCTTTTGCCGTAGATAAAACTCGACAATCTTCGACATAAAAGGAGAAAAAGGTAAATGAAAAAAAATCGGGTGTATTATGAACTCAACCCTTCACAAGAAGTGGTGAAAATGCAACTTTTGTTTTCGCTGGACAAAAGGGTTATAAATATTTTATCATCTGCAACAAGTGATGAAATGTTAGACATTGACCTTATGCGACAAGCAATTTCTCTTGCCTTTATGCGAAATGATAGCATGCATATTAAGTTTGTAAAAAGACGAAAACTTATGCAATATTTTGATGAAGAAGCAACTTGCCCAGCTATTCCATACATCGAATTTTCAACAAAGGAAGAACAAGATAAATTTATCGCAGACAGAAAGAAAAAGGCAATTAGATATAAACATGGCAAAGTGGTGGAATTTTATCTTTGCAAAACTTATGACAACAAACTTATGATTTTTGTAAAAATTTGTCACTTGATTGCAGACCTCTATGGGCTTAACATCTTTTACAAAGACCTATTTGAAGTTTATGACGCTTTGAAAAATAATAAACCTCTTCCAAAGCCAATTCCAAAATTTGAAGAAGTTGTAAAGAAAGATTTGCAAGTTAAACACAATGAAAAAATTAAACAAAGAAATTTTGATTTCTTCAACGAGTATATGAGGGCTAGGGAAGAACCTTATTACGCTGGCGTTCATGGGCTGCACAGCAAAATTGCAAAGAAGAACTTTAACAAGCGTTCCATGAAAATGTTTCTTATTAACAATCAAACAGAAAGTTATATGAAGCCAATGAGCAAAGAAAAGTCCTCTAAAATTGTTGACTATTGTGTCCAGCACAAAATCACTCCAGCAAACTTCTTGTTTTATGCCGTGTCACTCACTCAATCAAAACTTAACAACAATATTAAAAATCAACTTCAACTTGAACTTTCAAACTGTCGTGGCACTGCACTTGAAAGAAGTGTTTCGGGGACAAAAACTCAAAGCCTTGGCTGCTATGTCACAATGGACCCAGAAGTAAAATTGTCTGAAAGCCTTGACACTTTCTGCAAAAATCAAATGTTGTTTTACAGACACCTTGGCTTTTCAGATTTCGCTTTTCAAATGCTAACACACAAAATTTGGAAGAGTTCAAATCTTCGCACATATTATGCACTCACATTTTCCTTTGTTCCAATTATGAAGCCAGAGGGCGTGTCGTTTCAAATTTATAGCAACAACAAATGTGCACTTCCATGTTATTATGCTGTGTTGTTTGACGTTAATACTCATGAAATGCAATTTATATATGACGCTCAGAAAAAACTTGTATGCGGGGAAGATATTAACAGATTTCACGCAGCGTTTGAAAAGATTGTTGACATTATGCTTGGGACATCTGACCCATATCTGAAAGAGATAAATGTAGAAGGAGAAAATAAATGAAATATTACAAAGAAACGGAAATGCTTAAGAAAACCTTTTTGAAAGAAGGCGACTACAAAAGCACAAAAGAAGTTTTTGAAAGAATTGCAAGACTTGCTCCAGATACACAAGTTTTGGCAGAACTAGATAGCCACAGAAAAATTGTCTATCACACAGCACAGGGGCTTCTTGAAGATGTTGAAAGCTTTGGTGACGGACTTATTGCCATGGGACTTCAAGGCAAACATATCGCACTCCTTGCCGAAAATTCATACAAGTATTTTGTTACAGACGTTACAATCGTTGGCGGAGCGGGAGTTATAAGCCCAATAGACAAAGACGCAAAAGAAGAATTGCTTGAAACATTGCTAAAAAAATGCGATGCAGATGCAGTCATTTGCTCAGCCTATCTTGTTCCAAAAATTAAAGCAGTTGCAGAAAAATGCAAGAGAATTAAAACAATAATTACAATCGACAAAAAAGTTGATGACCTCAAAACATTTGATGAAATTCAAAAATTGGGCAAGGAAAAGGAAAACGCAGGAAAATATAGAGCAATTCAGCCAGATCTTGACGCAGTTGCGGAAATTATCTTTACTTCTGGCACAACTGGGGCAAACAAAGCAGTTATGCTCACCGGCAGAAACCTTGCAACAAATATGTCCAACTGTCTTGATGTCATTCGTGGGTCAAAAAAGAATAACACTTCAATGTCCATTCTTCCAATGCACCACGCAACAGAAATTTATACACACATTATGCCACGTGTTGCAGCAGGCAGGCTTACATATATAAATGGCAGCATGAAAGATATGATGCTTAACATGAAAGTCTTTAAGCCATATATCATAACAGTTGTCCCAATGATTGCAAATGCTTTTTACAAAACTATTTGGCAAGAAGCCAAAAAGCAAGGCAAAGAAGAAAAACTTAAAAAGGGAATTAAACTTTGCAAAATGCTTAACAAACTTGGCATTGACGTTACACACAAGTTATTTAAAGATTTGTTTGCACCATTTGGTGGTAACTTGCAACAAATTGTTTGTGGCGGTGCTCCACTTGACCCAGAAGTTGTGTCGGGCATGAGAGATCTTGGCGTGTATATCATAAACGGCTTTGGAATTACAGAATGTGGCCCACTTGTTTCTATGAACGCAGACACATTGGGTGACTGTGCTTCAATCGGAAAAGTCTGCCCAAGACTTGACGTTAAAATTTTCGAACCAGACGAAGAAGGCATTGGCGAACTTTGCATAAAGGGGCCAAGTGTTTCAAAAGGCTATTATAAAGACGAAGAAGCAACAAAGCAAGTGTTTGACGAAGAAGGATTTTTCCACACAGGCGACCTTGCAAGACAAAATGAAAAAGGCGAACTCTTTTTGGCAGGCAGGAAGAAAAATCTTATTGTTCTTGACAGCGGAAAAAATGTTTATCCAGAAGAACTTGAGCAAGCCATTGTCACAAACATAAGATATGTAAAAGACACAATGGTTTTTGAAGAAGATTGTGAAATTAAAGGTGAGAAAAAACGACTTATCTGTGCAGAAATCTTTTTGGGTGACGAAAAGAGGTCTGATGAGGAAATTATTGCAGATTTCAGAAAACTTAACCAAACACTCGCCCCATACAAGAGAATATCTTACATTGATGTTTTGGACGAAGACTTTGAACGCAACGCTTCAAAGAAAATTATGCGTAAACCAGCACTTGCAAGACACAAGAAAACTGGCGGACTTGTAATTTAACAAAGGAGATAAAAAATGAACGAACTTAAACAAATTATCAGTGATTATGTTGGCGTACCAGCGGACAACTTGAGCGAAAACACCAGCCTCGTTGGCGATATTGGCATTGACTCATTTGGCTTGATGTCACTTATTTGCACTCTAGAGGACACCTTTGAGTGCAATATCCCAGACTATGAACTTTCATCTTTCCAAACCCTAAACGACCTTTCAACCTATCTTGCACAAAACAGTTCAGTCTTTGCAAGAGCATAAACTCTGTATCGGGGATAAAAATGCTTTAATTTATTAAGGCATAAGTGTATTTATGCTTACAATTATTCAATAAACAATAAAAAACCTTGTTGCTTTCTAGTAACAAGGTTTTTTGTTATACTTACTTTTCAAACAATGAATGGCAATATGGGCAATATTTCCCGTCATGAGTTTTCTTAAGCGGAGCGCCACAGTTTTCGCAACGGGTAAGCATTTTTATTGCAGATTTATTTTTGTTCGCTGTCAACTTCTCGCCGTCAAACAAAAGACCTTCAATATAGTTTTTGTTGATTGCCGTTATCAGTTGAGATTTCACTTCGCCAACGGGAAGTTGAAGTTGACTTGCAATGTCCTCGACAGAATAAATTTTCTCCTCGTCAACCGCATATACAATTCGCTTTGCTTGGTTTAACGCACCAAATTGCACCCACAGCATTGGTGAACCATAGAACCCAAGAACTGCAAATATTATGCCAATGACCAAAAGAAACGTCATGCCCTTTGAAGCGCCAAAAATAATTGCTGGGATACTTGCCACAAAGCCAATGCTCAAAAACAGAGCAAAGAAGAATACAGTTTTTTGTTTTTTATATAATTTTTCCATACAATTATTATACTATAAAAATTTTCAAGTGTAAACTATTTGAATAATTTTTTGTTTAATATTTTTTTTCTTAAACCTTTATGTGTTTTTTTCATAAAATACTCTATCGAAATAAATTTTTTGATTAAATATATGATATAATCAATCAGAATCCCATTTTAACTAAATTCTAGTAGAGATAGAATTGTTTTAAATGAGATTGCAAAATAATTAAAATCATGAAAGGTGAAAATATGGGAAAATATTTTGGGACAGACGGGATAAGAGGTCCGTTTGACGAGTTTTTAACTGTTGACATTGCAAGACGCTGCGGCAACGCATTGGGGGCAAGCAGGACTGGAGCGAGGATAGTTTTGGGCGGGGACACAAGGACTACACGTGACCTCATCACGTCTGCTTTTTCACTGGGAGCGATGGAAGCGGGGGCAAAAATTGTTGATGTTGGCATTTGCACCACACCTGGAATTTCTTATTTAACCAAAAAACTGCGGGCAGATTTTGGCGTTGTTGTAAGTGCCTCACACAACCCACCAGAATATAATGGTATAAAGATTTTTGACTACAATGGCATAAAACTCTCTGACGAGCAAGAGGATAAACTTGAAAGTGAATTTCAAAATTACACAAAACTTGACGGATTTAGCGTGGGGCGTTTTTTGCAAAGCGAAGACGTTGTAAAAAAGTATGAGGACTATCTTGTAAAGTGTTCCGACACCAAACTTCGAGGGCTTAAAGTTGTTGTTGACGCAAGCAACGGGGCAGCGTATAAAATTGCCCCAAATGTCCTTAGAAGACTTGGTGTAGAAGTGGTGGAAATTCATTGCACGTCAGAGGGTAAAAATATTAACGTTGGCTGCGGAGCATTGCATCCCAAGAGCGTTTGCGAGGCGACCGTTAGGTCGGGAGCGGACATGGGGATAGCACTTGACGGCGATGCCGACCGAATAATCGCTTGTGACGAAAAGGGTAATGTAATAGACGGCGATATGATGATATATATGCTTGCAAAATATCTAAAATCTGAGGGAAAATTGATGTGCGACACATTGGTCGGGACAAAGCAAACAAACAAAGGTCTTGAAGAAGAGTTGAAGTCACTGGGCATAGACCTTTTGCGGTCGGACATTGGTGACAAGTATGTTATAGAAATGATTGAGCAAAACGGACTTAACTTTGGTGGCGAGAAAGTGGGGCATATAATATTTAGAGATTTGGCGTCAACTGGTGACGGAATTTTGACCGCCATAAAACTTTGCGAAATGATGAAAAAAGAACATAAGAAACTTAGTGAATTATCACAAGTAAAACTTTATCCACAACGAAACATAGATTGCCCAGTGCGAGATAAAGAACAAGTTATGCAGAATGAAAATTTAAAAATGCAAATTGAATACTTGGCAGAAGCATTGGGCGAAAAGGGAAGACTTCTAGTCCGCCCAAGCGGAACGGAACCAAAAGTAAGAGTTATGGTGGAGTGCGAAGACGAAAACCTTGCAAACTTCTACGCTGAACAACTTGCAACCACCGTCAGAGAAATTGATTATTGTATGGCAGACGAAGAAGTACAAAATTTGAAATAAAAAAGAAGAAAGAAGAAATAAAAATTGAGGCGATTATCGAAAGTGGTCTATTGAAAATAAGAAAGAAAAAAACCACTTCTGTGGGTTTTTTTACAATATATCTTTTTTTTCAAATGGAAGTTAAGGTTAAGAAAGTGTTTAAGATTTTAAGTCTTAACTTTTTCTTGTAACTTGGAATTTAATAACTTTTTGTTCGCCGTTTGCTAGGTCTGGCAGAGTGATTTCAAGTGTGCCGTCATTGTAGGTGTATGTTTGATATGGTTGCCCGTCAAGTTGCACGCCATAGATGGTGGAGAAATCTACAAGAGTGGTGTTAATTTGGTCGGTTAGTTTGCCGCTGGATAATGTTTCGCCCGAGTTATTTTGCACGGTTATGGTGTAGGTTAGTGGGCCGTCAACCCAATTTGTTTTGTCCGCTTCTTTTAAGACAGTTAGCCCTTCAACAATGGTTGTAGATACAAGATTGCTTGAAAAACTGATTGCACTGGCTGGGTTGCCATATTGTCCAGCAATGTCCACTTGATTTGTAAGTTCCGCCATATTTCACCTCTGTTTTGTTATATTTTATGATTACAAGTTACTTTTGGTGAAAGTTAGCAATTTATGGTGGCGGGAAATATAATGATATTGTTACTAAGGAGTAAAAATGGAATTATTAAACAAAGCCATAATTGATTATTTAAAACATCTTCCAGACGGCTCTTCAAAGGTGGTGAGCCAGCAGTCAAATCTTGTTGCGACCAATCTCGCCCCACTTTATCCGTCAAAAGTCGTTTTGACTAACACATATTATGCTCCCGTTACACCCCGACCTATAAGACAAAACAATCCACCATATATTTGGCTTCTATTTTGGCTTCTTTTTAGGGGAAGTTTTTAGCGGGAAGGTTGGATATATATTGTCTAAAAAGTATTAAAAAACTTATCCATAAAAAGTGGATAAGTCTTTTATTTTAAATCTTTCTTTCAAGTGTAATGCCGTCATGGAAGGCACACTTATTTTTGCAGTTGTAGCCAGCAAGACAGCGGGCGCCTTTGGTGTATGGCTCAAGCATTTTGATAATTTCTGGATTCTGGGTGTTTGCAAGATATTTATCCAAAGTCTTTTTTGTTTGGTCACAAATTTCAAGTTGCGCACAAGTGCAAAGCCTTTCCCTCATTTTAAGAACAAATGCTTCTGGTGTGCCTCGTTCATAAATTTGAACCATGCTGCCCGATGGGGTAAATTCTTCAACCTTAAGCATATCCTTTATCCATTCGTCACGCAACTTATCGTCTTCCTCAACAAGAGGTGGAATGTAATATTCTGGGGTTGGAAGTCCGGATAGTTGATAGTTCAAGGTTCTATGTCTTTCTGCTTGGGCATATTCAACAAGCGAGCCTTTATATTTTGTAGTGTATGTATCTCCAAAATATTCCTGCATATCTCTTTTGGCAAGCAGGGAAAAATCTCTTGTTTTCCCCAGTTCCACAAGGTCTGGGTCAACAAGGTTTAGGTCCTCAAGATTTTTGCAAAATTCGCCAGCTGTGTCGCAAAGTGGCATGAGAAGTTGGGAATCTGTGTCTTGCAACTTTTCAAGCCAAGCGTAAAGATAATTTAGTTGCCTAAATGACACAGTGTATGCAAGACTTGTTGGGGTGTAGATAGAAAGGAATAGTCGTGCGTTTTCAAGAGCAAGTTTTCTTATTCTTTTGTCGTCAAAATATTGCTCCTCGCCATATCTTTGTTTTATCACCTTTTCAAGCACCTTTGTCCACTTGGTGTAAAGGTCGGCTTGCATGCCAGTGGAAACCATTTTTGTATAACGTCCCGACTTTTCGCTGGTGTTGTATGCCTTTTCATTATTTAGCAAAATGGCAAACATTTTTGGCACATCTTCAAGATAAAGTGTTAAATATTCGTGGTCAAAAATGCTATGATGTCCGCTGGACTTCACCATATTTGCCCTTGACAGTTTTCTTTCAAGTGTCTGGTTTTTGATGTCTTCAAAAGTGTGTGGCATGTAGCAAATTCCAGCAAGTTCGCCACCCAGTTCGTCAAATTCTTCCTTAAAGTTTGGAAGTTGTCTTGAAGTTGATGCAACAATTTCTATTCTCATCTTTTCCCCCTAAAAATTAAATTCAATCACATTATACATGTTGACAAAAATTTTGCAAGAGAAAATTTATATAAAATATCCACTTTGTGTTGTGTCTGTGACGGAGATATTCTTTATGTTTTGCAATATGAGGGAAGTTTATCAAATAAAAAATTTTTTTAGAATTTTTTGTGAAAGTTGACTTAAAAACTTGTAAAATGACATGGTGGCGGAGTAATTTTTGGTCAAAAAGCGTGATTTTCGTATTAAAAACGAGTAAATTTGACAAAATACTAACAAAAGCAGCAAAACAGTTTGTCTTTTTGGACTTATATGTTAAGATATTGGTGGGAAAAGGGAAAATATGATTACTGTTATATATTATTCCATCTCTCTTGTTACAGCAGTCCTGTTTGGGCTAGGATATTTTTTCTGGGGGAGAAAGTCGGAGAAAAATCAGAATTTGTTTTTTAAAATATTGTCAAGTGCGTTGGCAATTCTTTTTGTTTTCAGATATATGTCTGGAGAAGACCTAATTGAAAGTGCTTTAAGGCTTGACTTTGCAGAAATAGGAAGCCATGGACTAACCTTTATGTCGCTTATAGTCAACTGGTTTATGATTGGCATGGAACTTATCCTTATGCTGTTCCCATTTTTTGATAAGAACTACACAAAAGACATCATAAGATTTTTTGTTCTTCCATTTTCAATAATTGCCCTTGGCTTTATGCCATTTGCTATGCAGGGAATTGTGGGTATGGCTGGCTATAATTCGCTACACTTCAGAGCCATAATTATGGCAGTTGAGTTTGCAATTACATTTGGATACAGTTTTGTTATATTTTGGGACTTTGGCAAGTTTAAAACCCAAAAGAAAGACGCCCTTAAACTTCTATATGTTGTTCCACTTATGCTTCTTGCCGTTATGCCATGTTATATTATTAAGGGAATTTTTGGCTATGCAAATATCGCTGTCAAAATTAAGGGCTTGAATTTCTATCACCGAATGATAATTTACTTCTCGCTTATTTTACCCGTCATTCTTTATTTCCTTCTTCGCAAAAAGGATAAAGAATTTAAACGTCTTTGCCTTCTTTACATTTCAATAGGAACACTTATTTCATTTTCAATTTATCACAAGTTTGCTTCCTTCCTTGATGTCACTGCGTGGCCATTCCACCTTTGCAACACTGCAATGTATATTATGGTCTTGTGCTTGTTTTTCAAGTGGGACAGTTTGTTTTACTTTTCACTTTTCATAAATGTCTTGGGTGCATTCTTTGCCATGGCAATGCCAAATTATTCAAGTGAACTCAATTTATTCAGTTCTCGAATTGTCGAATTTTACATAAATCACTATATCGCATTCTTCATGCCAATTTTGATAGTTGCCCTTCGAGTTTATCCACGGCCAAAATTAAAGCAGTTTATGTATAGCATAGCGGGCTTTGCGGGATATTTCCTTTTGGCACTGTTTATAAACTCATGGTTCACTGGACTTATCGAAGCGGGAATTCTTACAGGCAAAGTTGACTACTTCTTTATAAACAGCAACTTCATTGCAGACAAACTTGGTGCTTGGGCAGAAAGACTTAGAGATGTTGTGACGGTATTTAATATTGGTGGAATAAATTTCACATTGTATCCAGTTTATCAAATTTTGTTCTTCTTGGTTTATGTTGCACTGGGTGCTGGAATGTGGTTCTTGTATGAGTGGGCGTATCAATCGGCAGACTTGCTTTATGAAATTGCCGACAGAAAAGCAAAAATGAAAATGGACGAACAATTATTAAAAGTTGCATTAAACGGAAGGGGAGCAGACGAACCTATGAACGAAAAAAACAAAAACAAATTGGTTATTGAAAACTTTACAAAGAGATATGGAAATAGCAAAGTTTATGCCGTCAAAGACGCCAATCTCACCATAAACGGCGGGGATATATTCGGCTTCTTGGGGCCAAACGGGGCTGGCAAAAGCACGATTATCAAAAGCATTGTTGGCATACAGCCAATTTCAAGTGGGTCAATTTCCGTTTGTGGATATGACGTTGACAAACAATCTGTTATGGCAAAAAAACAAATTGGCTTTGTTCCAGACCACTATGCACTTTATGAAAAACTTACTGGCAGAGAATACATAAACTATGTTGCCGACCTTTATGGAGTGAGCAAAGAAGACAGAGATAAAGCAATTTCAAAATATGTTGATCTATTGCAACTTACAGACGCTTTTGACAATCAAATGCAAACTTACTCTCATGGCATGAAACAAAAGATTTCTATCATTTCAGCACTTGTCCACAACCCACGTGTTTGGATTCTTGACGAACCCCTAATAGGACTTGACCCGACAAGCATTTATCAAGTTAAGGAGTGTATGAAACAGCACGCAAAAGAAGGAAATATTGTCTTTTTCAGCAGTCACATTATTGACGTTGTGGAGCGTGTTTGCGACAAAATTGCAATTATCAAAAAAGGTCACATTTTGGATAGCCAAAGCGTCAAAGATATTGAAAGCAAGATGACGCTTGAAGAATATTATCTTAAAACAATAAAAGAAAACAATGTTGAGGCAACAAGAGTGTCAAAAGAAGAAGTTGCACAAGAAAAGCTTTTGCAAAAAGAAAAAAGACAACGTGAAAGAGAAGAACGAAAAGAAAAGCGAGAAGAAAAACGAAAACTAAAACTTGCCAAAAAACAACTAAAAGGCAAGGAGCAAGACCCAGCGGTGTTTGGGTTGATTGTGGAAGATGAAGTTTTCCCATTTAAATTGACAGCCAAACAACTGGACAATATTCAAAAAGCAGAAAAAGCAGAAAAAGAAAAAAAGACAGAAAAAATCGTTAAAAAATCACCAAAAAACAGCAAAAAAGTGACAAAAAAATAATAAAAATTGGAAGGGAAGGAAGAAAATGAAAGGGCTGAAGACTCTTGTTATGATGCAACTGAAAGACAAACTTGACTTATCGTTTGCAAAAAGTGCAAAGCAAACAATATTTAGAGTTGTTTTTAGTTTGCTAAAATTTGCCAGCATAACCGCAATTATTTATCTTGCGTTTTACTTTTTGTCAACGCTCAGGTTGACTTCACTTAACAAGGGAATTCCAACCAATTTCTTTTCAATTATTTTTTCCATTATGATTGTGCTTTCAATTTTGGTGGAAATTTTTGGACTTAACAAAAGTTTGTATCTTGCAAAGGACAACCAAGTGCTACTCACCATGCCAACATCAAGGCAAACTGTGTTTTTTAGCAAAATGATTGTTTATCTGTGCTATGAATTTATAAGAAACATGTTCTACATTGTGCCACTTCTTGTTGCATATGGAATGATAAATAGCATGCCAATTTTCTTTTATCCTTGGGTATTTGTCGCAAATCTTATCATAACACTTTTCACCACAAGCATTGCTTCACTTTTATCCATTCCATTCTTGTTTTTATCCTTGTTCTTAAAGAGAGTTAAAGTGCTTGAATATCTTGTAGTGGGTTGTGTAATTGGCGGAATTTTGACACTTGTAATTTTGATAATCAACGCCATTCCAGCTAACATAGACATTCTTGGAAACTGGGGGACAATATTCTGGGATTTACAAGATATATTCGCTAAGTTTGTGGCAAACTTCTACATATTATATAGATTTACAATGGCATTTGTTGGGTTTAGATATGGGCTAGCAAATGTTTTCTTTGGCAGCGTGCAAGTGGAAACATTGCTTATAGTTTGCGTGTTGACAGTTGTTACACTTGTTGCAACATATTTCATTATAAGACCGCTTTATTTTAAAATGGCAAGCAAGCCTTTTGAATTTACAAAAAAGCCGCATCTAACAGAAAAAAGAAATGTAAAACATTCAGCATTTGTTGGCAGCCTTAAAAAAGAATTCATTATGACGTCAAGAACAAGCGAAAAATTTAACCCACTGGTTCTAACAACAGTGTTTTTGCCACTTGCAATTTTCCTTTTGAACAAAATTTTCGCCGCAATGGATACAAGACTTGCTGGAACATATATGTCAATGTCTTTCAACATTTTGCTAATTTTGCTTGTGGTGCTTTCCACCAATGCAATGGTGGCAAAACTTTATAGCGAAGAAGGCTTGTCTGGCTTTATAAACAAGACTGTTCCCGCAACATACACCAAAGTTCTTTTGTCAAAACTTGTTATTTATGCTGTTTTTATGAGCGTGTCAATCTTGGCGTCAACAATCATTTTCTCAATCTTTTCAAAGTTTACAGCCCTTCAAGGCATAAGCATATTTTTAACATTGCTTGGAGTTTATCTTGGACACATGTTCTGGAGTGCATCACTTGATATTATGAACCCACAAACAGAACAATATGTAACAACCGGCACCCATGTAAACAATCCAAACGAAACAAAGTCCACACTTATTGCGTTTCTCATGTCGGCAATTATGACTTTTGTTTTCTACTTCTTCATTTCTGAAAGTTCAAAATATGTTTTTGCAAAAGTTTTGGGAATTGCCGTTATCTATTTTTGCTGGAACTTATATATGTATTTAAGCAAAATAAAAACTTTCTTCAAGGAGAAATAACATGAAAAAGTCGGTTTTGATTATTATTGGAATTATATATGTTGCGTCAATCGTTGCGATTAACTTTTTCGGAATGAAAGTTTTTGTCTATAACAAAAATATTGACGTCGAACAAATTGTCTGCCTTAACAAGTCCGACCCAGAAAAGGGAATAACCGTTTCAACTTACAGATTGATTGACGGCAAAGAAACAATGCTAATAACAATAAATTTTGACAGCCCAGCCAACAAAAATCTTATGACAGGCACAATGTTGCAACTTGACTTAAGGGTTCTTCCAGATAACGCAACAAAGAAGCAATTATCTTTCACTTCAAGCGACAGCGAGAATGTTGAATTCTTTAAAGATGAAAACGGGCAGCAAACAGGGCTTATCTTATTTTATAATAGAGCAAGCATATTTGATGTGCTTGTCAGGTCAACAGATAATTCAAACATCACATTGCAACTGAAGATAAAAGCAGTATAGGGAAAATAAAAAATAAGAAAGAAAAAATAAGAAACTGGCGATTATCGAAAGTTGTTTATAAAAAATAAGAAAAAAATATTGTGCAAGTCCCCCATTGTAAGGGGGCTTTTTTATGATTATCTTTCATAGACAAATTTTTAATGAAAAACTGCTCATACTAATATTGTTCAAGACTTTTTTATACATAAAATTTGCGTTTTTATCCAAAAAGTGTATAAAAGTGTAACTATTTTGCATAAAAAGATAAATTTTTTGCATAAAAAGTAAATAATGCTTGAAAAGGTTTTGTCTTTTTGTCTAATTATGTTAAGATATAGGAGATTTCAGGGGTTTTTGAATTTAATTGCTATTCTTTGAACAAAGAAAACGCCTTTAAAGGAGAAATTTTTATGAATAAGAAAAAAGGATTGATATCAATATTTTTGATGTGCATGGTTGCTTTTTGCTGCGCACTTCTCACTGGCTGCGGAAGAAATCCTGCCGACATTGAAATTTTGTCTGGCGTGCCAGTTGTTGAAGTGAACGACACCGACACTCAGCCATATTGGAGCAGTGTTAGGGCAAAAATTACTTTTGAAGACGGCACTCAAGAAACTGTGACGGGGGATGACATGGTGTTCTCGCATCTTGACGTGTCAACTCCGGGCAAAAAGACTATTTTTGTTGGATACAAGGAAGGCAGTTTTAGAAAGGAAATTGAAGTTATTGTTGTGGACTCTGCAACTGTAACTGCCACTGTTTCTGGATACACTAGAACTTATGACGGCGAAAGTCATGACATTTGCTCAGTCACTGGACTTTTGAGTGACGACAGAGTGTCATATAGTTTGGACAATGGAACAACTTGGCTTACAACTTGCCCACAAGTTAAAAATGCTGGCACAACAACATTTATGGTTAAAGTTGAAAGAGAAAAATATGGAACTCTTATCGACACAAAAACTTACACATCAAATGCAACAGTAGAAAAGAAATTGGTGGAAGTTAGAGGTAAGAAAACTAACCTTGTTTTTGGTGACGCAGTCCCAGCAACTTTTGATTTTGAAATTGTTGGTCTTGTTGGCGGCGACACTGTTTCAAACCTTACAACAGCACCACAATCTGTAGCACAATTTGAAGAAAGCGACAAAAAAGACGGCAATCTTAAAGTCGGAACTTATAACGTTGTTTTCAGCGGGGCAGAAGCGGAAAACTATACATTCTCTTATACAAACGGCACAATCGTTGTTGAAAAAGCAACTTTTGATATGTCAAATGTTAGATGGAATGAAACAAATATTGAATATGAAGCAGGCGTTCAAAAAGAAGTTCGTCTTGAAGGACTTCCAACGGGTTGCACAGCAACTTACACGGGGAATACTGCAACTGAAATCGGAAGTTACACCGCAACAGCAACTCTTGTCTATGACGCAGAAAACTACAATGCACCAACTTTGCCACAAGGTGTGGAACTTACTCACAACTGGGCAATCGCAGAAAATGTAAACTACATAAAAGTTGCAATGCCACAAGCACTTACAACTGTGTTTACATACAACGGACAAGCACAAACATACACTCCAACAGGTTTTGACACCACTGCAATGGCTATTGCAAACCACATTCAAACAAACGCTGGGGAATACACTGTCACCGTTACATTGATTTCTGGATATGCTTGGGCAGACGCTGAAAAGGGCAAAGGTAAAGACCCTGTGACATTTACATTTGTAATTGGAAAGCGTGTGGCAGAACTTGAATGGGGAACAACAAGCCTAACGTACACTGGCGAAGCACAAAAACCAAATGTTAGAATTACAAACCTCTGCGGAAACGATGTTTGCAATTTAACAGTCACTGGCGAACAAACTGAAGCGAACGCAAATAAAGAAGGAAATCTTTACACAGCAGATACAAGATATCTTGCAACAATCACTGGAATTGATAATAACAATTATGAACTTCCAACAACTGGAACTTCAACTCAATTTGACATTTTGCAAGCAACAAACAACTGGACAACAATTCCAACTCTTGAAATTTCACTTGTAAACGGACAACTTGTAGAGTCACGCACAGGCGGAGCAAAATTTGGCTTTGAAAATGTAAAATATTATTACAAAGAATACACCGCAGACGACTCAACATATTCAGAAACAGTCCCACAAACAAGTGGTGAATATATGATGAAAGCAGTTATCGCCGAAGCAAACAACTACACTGGTCTTGAAATTACTTGCAAATTCTTTGTGGATAGCAATCAAATTGAAAGTATGAGTAGCAAACTGGTGACTTATAGAATATCTAATTCATCAGCATATGTAAATGCAGATAGACCACTTTATGCAGGCCAACAGAATTATTTTGATTTTCAAATGATTGGCAACAGCGATAATTCAGAAATTGGTCAATTTACTACAACAATCAAGTCCTTTATTAAAGAGGATAATAGTTATACAGAATTTGACGCAAATAATCTTCAGACTTACATCAGTGAAATTGATAACTTTAACCACCGTGTAAATTTCACTACTAATGCTATTGGAAAAACATTTAAATTTGAAATTTCAAAATCTGGCGTAAATGGAACAATAACCATTGAAGTTCAAGTGGTGGACGGATACAATGTTTACACAGCAGATGACCTTAGCGTTATAAACAATGCGAAAGACAAGACAACAAATGTGGAAGTTCGTGGCTGGGCAGACAAGAAAAACGGCACAAAATATGCTGGGCTTGAAGTTAATGCTATTATTCTTCAAAAAGACATTGAAATTAAAGACGAAAATATCCCAGGCGACTTTTTCTATACCGAGAGTGATGCTACTGAAACGCTTAAAAGTCTAACAAATCTTCCAATCGCTGGATCAATGAAAGATGGTGATGGCAATGGTACTGGCGGAAATGGAAGAGCAGTTTATGATAGAATAATAGGCAAAGACGAAACATTCTCAATTTATGGCAATTACTTTAACATTGACTATAGTGCACTTCCAAAATGCGTGCTAGAAAGTGGGCATGAAAAAGGTGTCAAATATATTGAAGGTGATGCTTCACAAGATGCTCTTATTACAACTCATGTAACAATGTTTATGTTTGCTGGCAATGAAAAAGATGCAAGTGGAACTGTAATTAAAGATGGCGGAAATCTTAAAATCTATGACCTAACAATTAAGGGAAATGGCAAAAGAGATGATAGATCGCTAAACAGTGGCGGGGCAATGATTGCAAAGGTTAGCCATGTCAATAGCAACATTGAGAACTGCGTTTATAGCAATGCTTTTATAGGGTTCCTTTTCCAAGACTTTGCTAATGCCGAACTTACAGGCTCAAAGACGGAAAACATTCTTAAAGATGTTAAAGGTTATGACAGCTACAACACCCATATATATTCTTGGGGAACAAATGACCTAAAAATTATTGGTGGCGAATATAAGAGTGCTGGTGGGCCTATTATGATTGTTGATCACGTTGGTGGTGATAGAACTGATGCAACTGGTGGTAGACCTTCAAATATTAACGTTATTGGTGCTACTATGGAAAGTTTGGTAACTGGCAAAGAACCTTGGTTTGTAAGTTATGGGGCGTCAGCTCTCATTCCACAAATTGTTGCAAATAACAACGATTATGTAACAAATGGTTCAACATTCCTCATAAAAGATGGGGATTACTCTAACTTGATGAACCTAAAGGTCGTTTACAAATCTTCAGACACTGAGGGACTAACTGCTCAACCAGTTAGAGGTAGTGTAAACTTCTATGAATCAAGAGCAGAATATGAAAGTTTCCTTGAAAATGGAAAGAAATCAATCTATGGACTTGACATGACTGCATATTCAAAAGAATCTAGCAGTACAAGTTCAAATAAGTTCCAAAATAGTTCCAATTCTGAAATGCTTGGTTCTACAACATATCTTCTTTGCCCAAATCCAAGTAATACTTCTCAGAATATAGTTGTAAAGTTTGCAAATATTTTGGCATTTCAAGCGGCAGTTAAATCTGGAAATCAACAAGAACAACTGAGATATATTGAAGGTTACATTGCAAACAATGTTCTTATCTGGGGAAAGGATCCTACTGATACAAGCAATCCAGTTGCTGCGCCTTCAACAACACTAATGCAACTTGACGAAGAAACAGCTTTGCAATCATTCTCTGTTTCAAGTTCAAGCACCGGCTTTGCGGCACTCAATTCAAATGGTACAACTCATGTTAATGTTTATTTGTTCAATGGCATGGGCATAACATTAGAGCTATACAACAAAGCTAGATTAAATGGATAAAACAAAAAGCAAACCACATGGTTTGCTTTTTTGCTATATAATTTAATATTTATCTAAATATCAATCATTGTTGTCAGTTGCAATGTCTTCATTTTTAACACTATTCTTAACTTTTGCAGCACCTTTTTCTTCAACAATTATTTTGCCGTTATTATTTGTTTCAACATTTTTGTCAGAATTGTTTTCGGTGGGTTGAGATTTAAAAAGCCTGTTTTCGTTTTCTGTTGCACCAACAATCACAACGGAAATTGCCACAATAAAGAACATAATTGTGCATGCTGGGTTGAGTATTCCTTCAAGTGCAATGCACAGCACAAGACAAAGCGTGCAGAGTTTGTTAAAGTTATACTTGCCAGAAAATGTTTTATATTTTTCATAATAGAATGGAATCATAAGAACTGTGCCAACAATGCCAAGGGAAGTGAACCACTGCAAAACTGTGTTGTGAGCCATAACAATGTCAAGTGTCAAACTTGGTGGAATTTCATCTGCCACAAAGCCAATGCCAAAGATTGGACTGGTCTTAAATTGTTCAATGCACCATGCCCAAAGTTCGTCACGTCCGCTTGTCTTAAACCCACGTGAAATAAACCCTAGAACAAGATTTCTTGTTGTTGGAATGGCAAACACAAGAGCAATTATAACTGCTAGTGCCGAGCCATAGATTAAGAAAAGTTTTTTTCTGTTTGGCGATTTTGCAATGAGAATTATGCAAAGAACCAAAATTACAAGCCCGCTTGTCATAATTACGCCACGGCAATATGTAAGAAGCATAAATATAAACTGTAAAATGGATAACGCAAGAAATAAATAATTATATTTTTGTGTTTTTTTGAACAAATAAATTCCACCAATTACGCCAAGTGGATAATACAATGCCACAACGTTTATCGACACGGCTCCAATTTCATAAATCTTGCGAGCCAAAATGCTTTCAAAAATATTTCCAGTTCTAAGAAGCATAACGCCGTGCTGCACCGCAAGGCAAGTCCCCACCACAACAAAGCACAACATGAGATAGGGAATAAGGTCTTTTGTGTGATTGATTGCAACAAAATACAGAAGATAAAGAGCAATGTTAAGTGCAAGAATAATTGCAAAATTCCTTATGCTGAAATGCCCCACAAAGCCGCCAAGCAAAAATGCAATGTCTGCAATCAAAAGCCCCCAAAACATATCGCCTTTGCGAACTTTTGTCTTTCTGTGTTTTATCATAAAATACACGAAACTTACAAAAACAACCGCAAAAATTATCGCATAAGATATGAGTTCACTTTTGTTCTGCACATCAACAGAAAAGAACGGCACAAGAAGGAATGGGCCATACAAAAGCCGCACATTGTCGCAAATCAAAAAACAAATAATGACGGAAATGGCTAGCACGCACACTGCCGCCATTTCAAGCCCAGCAAGCCAAAATATCATAGCCGTCCAGCACGTTGCCACAACTCCCCAAGGTCCTTCAAGAAAATTTTTTGTCCAATTTGTTATTTCTTTAAATGTTTTCATACAAAAAGTATAGTTAAAATTGTTTTATATGTCAAACAAAAGCGTTTCAAATTGATTTTTATATGCTTTTTAGTTATATTTTTTATCTTTTATAAAACTAACATTCTATATCTTATGTTTACATGCATAAAAAAATTGCCAATATTTTGACAATTTTTAATGTTTTTAAGTTGTTTTAGTCAATTTATTATGAAAATTAAACTAGTTTTACACTTTTTTCTTAGATTTTAGTCTTTTTGATAAGAATAATTTGAAAAGTGGATATGTAAGTGGAACAAAAAGTCTTCTAGATAGGTGATTTCTTCTGCAATGCACAATATATTTCATATTAGATTTCAAATTGTGCAAAAGTTCTTTAATTTTCTCCTTGTTGTCATAGTCGCTTTTGTAAATATAATAAAGCATTTCCACACTTACAAGACCTTTTAGGCTCTTGGCGTATTTTGCGGCTTCGGGATAGTCTTTTTCATATGATTTTATTGCATTGTCTATTCCGATAAGGGTTGTTAATCTGTTTTCGTTAAACTTGCTATGCACAAGGCTATTTGCCCGTTGTCTATAAAAATATAATTTTCGCTTGTCAAAAACACATTTTTCTATATATTTTAAATACTCCGTGTTAAATGCCACATCTTCGCCATATTTTATATTTGGGTCAAAAACATTTGGATAGTTTGGGAATTTTTTTAATATCTCGTGTTTGTAGAGTTTGCACCAAACGTTTAAGTCAAACTTTTTGCAGCTTAAATATTGGCACATGGCGTCAAGTTGATTATATTCTTCCATTTTCTTTTTTTGACTGAATTTTGGGATATTATCAAAGTGAAATTCCTCTTTCACCTTTTGATAGCCACAAATGGATATGTCTGCATTGTGTTCCACCATATTTTCAATAAGAACAGAAAGCAAATGTGGTGAAGGAATGTCGTCTGGGTCGCAGAACCAAATGTATTTGCCGTTTGCCACTTTTAGTCCATTATTCCTTGCCATGCATAGTTTTTGATTTTCTTGGTCAACAATTTTAAAATTGTCTTTCCCCTTGCAAAATTTTTGCAAAAGTTCAAGTGTGTTATCCTTCGACCCGTCATTTACAAAAATATATTCCACATTTTCATAGTCCATTTTTTCAAGGCTCTCGAAAAGGTCTGGCAAGAATTTTGCCACATTATAACATGGGAAGATTGCGGAAATAAGGTCTTTTTCCATTTATTTACTCCTATTTGTGTGAAAAATTAAGATTTTTTCTTCTTTTTAGGCTCAAAAACATAATTTTTGCACATATCTTTATATCTTTCATAAACTTCTGGCACGAGTGTGTCCCAAGTTATGTAAATATCTTCTTTGCACTTATTGCGAACTTTTGAATACTGCTCAGCGTTTTCAAAAATCTCTTCAATTTTCTTTGCAAAACTTTCTGGGTTGTCGAGAGAGATGTATCCATTTTGCCCGTCTGTTATGACAGTTGAGGCTATGGTGCCACCTACAAAAAGTGTTGGAAGTGAAAATGCCGCCGCTTCAATTCGCACAATGCCGTCTGTGTCATATTTGGAGGGGAACAAATGAATGTCAGATATGGCAAACAGTTTTCCTTTTTCTTTTGCGTCCATAACCTTGCCCACAAAAACAACTTTGTCTTCAAGATTAAGTTTTTTTACACGATTTTTAAAATACTCCTTGTCGCCGCCGTCACCAACTATAAGCCATTTAAACTTAAAGTCTTTGTCAGATAAGATTTTGCAACTGTCAACAATTAAGTCAAGGTTTTTAAGCTTGTTCACTCTGCCTATTGTGATAAAAACTTTTTCGTCCTTTTGTATCCCATATTGTTTGGAGAGTTCTTTTTTAAAGAGGGATATTTCATCAGACGAGAAGTTATTTTCTAGGTCCGTAGCGTTTGAGATAAGTCCAGTTTTCCCCCTGTAGCCATAATGGCGGGAAAGTTCCACGCAGCCAGGATTCATTGCCCACAATTCGTCACATTTGTTGAATGTTTTTGCAATAATATTGAGCATCATGCGAGTTATTGTTTTGCTCTTTGTCGCCCGAAGAAAGTCTTGTTCAAATTGGCTGTGAAGGGTGGAAATGAGCGGAATTTTATGTTTTTTTGCATATTTTACGCCCACCTTTCCAATGGTGAATGGCGAATGAATGTGAACTAAGTCAAGGTTAGAATTTTTGACCTCTTGTGAAAACTTTTTGTCCGCATTTGGCATAGGCAAGTCATAATCCAAAAAAGCAAGGGGAAATCTCGCTTTGCATCTGACCACCTTGTAAGGTAGCGTGCTATCGTCAAATTTTTTTCTGCCCGCTGGGGCAAACACTGTTACATTGCACATTTTGGCAAGTCGTCTTGCATAGTTATCCACCACCATAACAACCCCGTCAATCATTGGGAAAAATGCGTCAACAAACAGTCCTATATTGAGTTTCTTTTCAGAATTATCTTCCATAGTTACACATTATCACAAATATTAAAAATTCCCAAACAATTTAAGCGAGTTTGTGTATTATTGCTCCCATTTTACAGATTTTGCCACTTAATATGTTAAATATTTATTATATTTTCGTTATTTTGCATATAGACAACGCAAAATTCTTGTGATAAAATTTTCCTTGTAAAACGGAGAAAAATTATGAAAACAGTAGATTTAAGAGATTTTATTGAAGTGACTACAAGAAACAATAAAGACGAATATGGAAAGATTAGACCAGAACTTGCAACAGAGGATAAAGTCTTTTTGCCAACACTTGAGGAGATAAGACACTTTAGGGCTTTGCATCCAAAAACAAAGTTGGAGATTTCTGCCTATGGAATTTGCACCGGTGGCAACTGGTCTGCAGCTTATGACCCAGAGCTTACAATCGACCGAAAATATTATACGCATGCTTGGCTTTCAGATTGCGATGAGTTCCAGTCTGAAAAATATGTAAGATATGTGGACCGTGACTTTGGCGTTGACACAGAAGGGGTTGATAACCTTTCAAACGGAATTCTTCCAATGATGAACCTTAACCTTGAAAAGTTTGCAAGGATAATGGAATATGACCGCAAAAATGGAAATGTTCTTTTGGGGATTGAGCAAGATAACGATGGAAATATGACTATTCAACTTGGCAAATATCCACAAGAGTTTTCTACTTCCATAAAAACATGGAGCACAAAGGGAATTATTTACTATGACGGCAAAACCAAAGAAGTTCAATCTGTTGATATGAGAAATAATAATCAGAACGTTTTGCAACTAAAAGATGGTTCTCGTTGTTGGTCAGCAAGATTTCATGGAACTGATCAAGGAAAAGCTTATTTCTTTATTGAAGAACCAATAGTTTGGTATATTACAAATTGGAAAGACTTGCCAACAAGTATAAATTCATATGGAACGGGCAAAGCAAAAAATGTTCAACTTTTATCAAAGAAAGTCTTGCAGAGAATGAGATTTGCTTCAGATCCTGAAATTGGTGCTTATTGGAAAAATAGTTATGTCAGAAGTTTTTTGAATGGGAAAAACTATGAAGAAGTGGCGAAGATGGCTAGTTTGGGGATTAAATCAAATGAGGCAAGTGTCTTAGGCTTTATGGACGATGCCTTTGTGTATCAAGTGCCAGACAATCACCCAGCAGCCAACCTAGAAAGTCTTTTTACAGATAGCAAAAATAAAGCCGAAACTTCTAAAAAACTTTCAAAAAGTGAAATCTTTAAAAAGGCGTGGGAATATGCTAGCAAAATGAAAGGTGGAGATTTTGTAGAAAACGTGAAAGGGTTTATTAAAATGGTGGAAGAAGCGGACGGCAATTTGGAAAACAACGGGGGTGAGGAAATGTTGGAAGAAAACGCAAATAATGCGTCTGAAAAATCTAATATGCCAATTATCAAAAAGAGAACTCGTCTTGCTCGTCTTAACCCAGACGAAACTCCAGAAAGCAACAGAAGATTTATGACTGACACTGAACTTATCAAAAGCTGGGTCGATGCGGGACAATCGGTGTTGCTTCGTGGTCCAAGTGGAATTGGAAAAACTGAAAGACTGAAATCTCTTTATCCAGACTTAATTTACATAAAACTTACAAACAATATGTTCCCAGAAAAAGTTGTTGGTTCTGTCAACCTTCAAACGGGGCAAAACATTCCACCAGACTTTGCAAAACAAGCAATTTTGTCTTGTGCAACAAGTGAGGAAAGAAAACTTGTGCAGGAGAACATTCAAAACTTGTATGAAATTGCAGACGAGGTTTATGAAAGAAGCAAAAACAGCGACAAAAAGACAGTTATTTTGCTTGACGAACTTCTAAATGTAAAACCAGCAGTGCAGTCACTTGTATATACTCTTGTTCTAAATAGAATTGTAGAAACGGGAAACGGTCTTAAACTTCCAGCAAACACGGTTGTTGTGGCAACGGGCAATCAGAAGAAATATTCCGCCGTTGCAGAAGACCTTGCCGAACCACTTGAAAAGCGTTTTGACCACATTTTGGATATGCAACCAAAAGTTGACGAATGGATATCAGAATACGCCATTCCAAAAGGCACTCATCCAGCAGTTGTGGGATACATTCTTGAAAAGTTTAACGAAAGCGGAAGAAATAACAATATTGGAAGGATTGGATATTTTTATGAAGAGCCAGAAGTTGGCGAAAGGGAACTGGACAACTACGGTTGTCGTGGCAGAACAAACGACCCTCGTGGCTGGGTGTCTGTTTCAAATACACTTTATGCCTTTGAAAAGAACTTGAAAGAAGGAAAATATAAAGGAAAAGATGTTGAAAATATCCTTGAAATGTCACTTGAAAGCAAACTTCGTGAGTCGTGGGCAAACGAGTTTTATGACTTCTACAACGTTCCAACTTTGACTGTTAGTGACGTTATTTCAGGCGAGTTTGACGCACAGGACTTGCCACAAAACGCAAATGAAAGATTTGCCACAATGACCAGTCTGCTTGCTGCCAACATGGACGAAGTGGAAAAATGCAGAATATTCATCAGAGCCTTTTGCGACTCGGAATATGTCAGTTTGTATGACATTCTTTGGGCGGGCAATGATGACGCAAGAAAGGAATACATTGCCGAACTTCAAGCATCGGACGAAATGAGATTTGATGAAATTTTCCAAGAAGAAATGAATAGATAAAAGGAGAAAATTATGTCAGAGCAGAAAGACCTTGAAACTTTGAGAAAAAAACTGATTGTAAAATATCCAAGATTTGCTTCTCTTATTGCAAACATTGGAATTGAGTTTAGAACAAATCTTCAATTTGACACTGCAGCCACTGACGGAAAAAAAATATATTTTTCTCCAAACTTTGTTAAAAGTCAGCCAGAAGACGTCCTTCTTTTCACTCTTGCTCACGAGGTCATGCACATAAAGTTTAGACATCACGAAAGAAAATTTGACAAAGATGGAAAAGAGAGAGATAAAGAAACTTGGAACATTGCCACAGATGCAATCATAAATGCAAATCTTGAACGTGACGGGTTGAAAGGGATAGAAGATGCTGTTCGAGTTGAGGGAGCGTTGAACTTCACGTCCGAGGAACTTTATGACCTAATCTATGACCCAGAAAAAAACAAACAAGAACAAAATGAGCCATCAAACGAAGGCGACGACTCGGGCAATCCGTCAGACAAAAACGGCGGCGGTGCTGGACAAAATGACAACAAGCAAAAAGACGACAAGCAAAATGGAAATAAAAAACAAAAATTAAAAATCACTGGCAAATGCAATGACGACCACTCCATGTGGGACAAGAACAAAGAAAAAACAGAAAACAAAGACCAACAAAATGGTGATGGCGGAAAGGGCAAGGATAAGTCAAACTCTAAGGACGGGACGAAAGATAAAAACAAAACACCCGAAAAAGATAGTTCAAAAGATAACTCAAAAGATAACTCAAAAGATAAGACAAAAGATAATACAAAGTCCAAAAAAGATAAAACAAAAGATAGTGACGGCAAAACAGATAATAAAAGTTCAAAAAGTGACCAATCTGACAGTAGTTCTAAAAACGCAGGACATGGCGACTTTGCTAGCAAACTAAGGCAAAACACAGCCGACCCAAATGAAATAATAAACGAGAAAGCAGAATTTCAAAAGAATAGAGAACAAAAAATTGGACGCATGCAAAGTGTGTTTGAAAAAGTTAAATCTCAAATTACAACAAAAAATGAAAAGTCATTTGGCTATGTTGGCGAGGGAAGTCACATTGTAGATTGGAAAGTTCTCCTCAGACGAGAACTAGAGAAAAACGAAACAGTTTGGTCGCAACGCAGATCCATTGCCGAAAACAATTATGCCTATCGCTTGGAAGAATTTGAAGTTGACGAGGACTCAACAACAGAAGTTTTGCTCGACACCTCTGGCTCTGTTCCAAACAGACTTATCATGCAATTTTTGCGAGCGTTGAAACCTCTTGCCAAGCAATCAAAACTTAAAGTCGCAACTTTTGACGATGATGTTCACCTTCCATTTGTGGAAATTAAGAAAATGGAAGACATAGACAACTTTAACATCATAGGCTCTGGCGGAACAAACTTCAACAACGCCGTCCTCGCCTTTTCAAAAGACCCAAAAGTTAATAAAATTGTATTCACAGACGGCTATGCCAACTTAACAAGAGATTACAAATATCTAGCAAACATCATTTGGCTTGTGTATGCAAACAGAGATTTTGACCCACCACTTGGCAAGGTTATTCAAGTTTCAGAGGAAGCCCTTGACAACTTGCAAAACACAAACTGGACATCAAATAACATGCAAAATTACACCACTCAAAACTCAGAAACCGAAGTTCTTAGCGAGATAAGTCTTGAAAGATAAAACAAGAAAACTACACCAAAAATGTGTAGTTTTTTATGTTTTGTTGCAAAAAAATGTATAAAATTTGTGTTAAAAATTGAAAAAATGTGTAAATTTTACTAAAAAACAGTGCAAAAATGTGTAAAATTCAAATTGTCAAATAAAATTAGCAAAAAAATTTGAAAAAGTTTAAAAAATTTTTAGATATAGGCTAAATTATGGGAGAAAAAGCAAACCATACCTTTGCAAAGGTATGTTTGAAGTAAAATTTTTTTGGTAGGAAATATTTATTGCATGGCGAAAAAGAGTGTAAGTTTTGCACTCTTTTTTTGAATATTTTTTTTGGGGTGGAAAATAATTTAAGGCTTTATTTAGCAAGTTTTTGAAGTTCTTTTTCAAAATGTTCATGTGATGTTGCATAGCCTAAAACTGCTCGGGGATAATGGTTTATCCAATCTTCAACATGTTTTATATCATTTACAGAGTATTTTGAAATATCCGAGCCTTTTGGTATCATACGCCGAATTTCTCGGTTAAGCCTCTCGTTGGTTCCACGTTCACTGCTACAGTAAGGGTGACAGTAATATGCTTGTGTACGTTTGTAATCTCCAAACTGCGATTTTTCTATTGATATATGGTCTAAAAATTCAGAACCATTATCAAAAGTTATACTTTTGAATATTTTTGAGAAATTATTTTTATATTTTCGCTCCAAGGAATTTATACATTCTAAAACACATTGTTGCGTTTGTCGTTCAATCTTAAATATTATTTCTAGTCTTGTAAGTCGTTCTGACAGTGTAAATAAGCAAGTTTTTGTTGGACCGCAGACACAGTCTCCTTCCCAATGTCCAAAAGCTAAGCGCTTGTTAATTTCAGTTGGACGTTTTTCTATTGAAACTCCACGACTAATACGTTTGATAAAGACTTTTTTATATTCCTTTTTGCGTGGAAGAAGTTTTATAGTCGGGAAAAAGCCTAACCTTATATATCTGTATAAGGTTGTTTTACTGATATCCGTTTTAAAAGGCATATTGTTACGTTTTATTTCTCCCAATGCTGCACAAGCGGATATTTTATCCTTTACAACACGTTTTTCTATGTAATTCACAAATTCATAGTCATTGCCGAGTTTAATCGGTCTTCCTTTTTTGGTGCAAAGTAAGTCATATCTATCTTGTGAGCGGTTGGCAGAATATGTTTTGTAATATTTCCATGTTGAGCCGTTTAAAAGCGTACACTCACCACGTTTAAGTTCTCTGTAAATTGTGCATAGGTGCAAGCCCAGTAGTTGTGAAATTTCTTTCTTTGTTTTCTTTGCATTGTTTAATGTTTCAATTTGAAGTCTTTGTGTCCATGTTAAACTCTTTTTCCTTCCCATATTTTTTATTCTCCTTTGTCTAAATTTGTCGAAATGTATGTTATTTTGTCATATGTGTTAACTTTTGAATTTTGCATGTTATAATAAAAAAAAGTTATATTTCAGACTAGAGGAAAATACTTATGGAAGAAGAAGTAAAAAAGAAGAAAAAAAATCCATTCAAAATTATTCTAAAGATAATTGCTTTTTTAGGATGTGCAATTATTTTCACAGGAGTTTATTTTACTTTTTTTGCCAAAGAAAAGCTTGCATACAATGGAATAGAATATAACGGCTTAGAAGCCTATGTATATATTGAAATGGACAATAGGACTACAAACCAAGTTAAATTTGATAGGACAAATTTCTCAATCAAAGGAAATAATGTATCTAAAACAGCAAATGCGTTATATACAACATATTCTGGAACAAATAAATATGGTTATCAATCTGGAGAATATAGATTAAATTCTTTTGACAAGGTAAAGATAATGATTGTGTTTTATAGGACAGATATAACAACAGACTGTTCAATCTACTACAACGGAGAATTTATATCTAAATTATAACAGATTATTTATAAAAAAACTAGGTGAATAAAACACCTAGTATTTTTTTTGTATATTGTTATCTTGTCAGTTGCAGAAATGACAGTTTTTGAAGCAAGTGTTTGTTGCTTGCGACAAGCAGTTCTATCTTTTGCGACATTCGAGTTATTGTTTCGTTCTCAGTAAGGAGTAATGTTTTTACTTTTTCTTTCAACAATATATTTTCTTGTTCTAGTCGTTTTATATATATTTCTTTATTAAATTTTTGTGTATCGTTCATTTTTTGATTATTTCTCCTTTTTGTTTTTAAGTTTCTGATATGCTTTCTGCAACTCCCAGACTATGTTTAGAAGTTGGTTTTTGGTTTTTGACTCAAAATATGAATATTCATATTCTTGTTTTGGGTCGTAAGCCATAGGTATTTCTTCTTCGTTAATTTCAGCGGAAGAAGTGTCTTCAATGACTTTCTCGGATTTATCTCCGTCTTTCATAGTTTTTATGTATTCACGAATTTGTTTGACTGTCATAGTTGGCAAGACGAAACCATTGATAATTGAATTTTTTGCAGTATCTTCGGATAATACAAGTAATTCAAAAAGTTTGCTACTTGTAAAATCTTCATATATAGGATATAAACTACAAGATTGTGGGTGTACATATCTTTCATAACACTGTTTGTATCTTGATACAGCCTTTTTGTCAAAGCCAAACTTCTCAAGCAACTTGTATGAATTATAGGCTTCATTGTCTTTTGCTTTATAGTAATTGCCTTTGCAATACTTCCATATATTATAAATACATTCACATGTTTTAGCAAAATTTAGTTGCGAATTATTAAAATTATCTTTTAATCTTTCAATTAACAAAGATAGTTCGTTGTCTTCAAATTCTAAATCACATTTTATAAAGTTTTCCATACTATTTTCTTTTTAACTCCCTTATTTGATTATCTATCCATTTTATCAGTGCTTGTTTTGGTGTAAGTCCATAAAAGACAAAATGATTAAAGTTTATTTCTTTTACTTTTTCTAGTTCTTCAATCGCAAGTTGTTTCTGAGGTTCCATTTTAATTTTTCCTTTTAAATTTTAAATAAAGTGTTGCAATTCTAATTTTATTGGTGTATAATACTATTGAAGTCAACCAAGCCCAAAAGGCAACTTATTAAGCGGTAACGCTACACGGGTTGATTTTTTTTTATTTATAGTATTTTTTGTTTAACTTTTTGATTTCATATCTCGTTTTTCTTTTGAACCTAAAATTAGACAATTTGTTTTTACTAAATTGCTCTTGTTTCTGCCAATAAGGTGGGCTTATTCTAGTTAGTCTTTTATCTTTGCTTAACTTATCAGGGTTTTCATAAATTATGTGAGTATCAAGTCCGTCAGTTGTTTTACGAGAGTGAGTTATAGAGTTGGCTTTATACATATGACCTCGCTTTGCAGAAATATATGCAGGGTGAGGTTTTTTGTTTGGACCAAAATGTTTTGGGTTATTATCCATTCTAAATTCATTTTTTCTTAAAAACTTTTTTGCCAATAAATTTCTCCTTTTGTAGTAGAGTTTTCCAAACTTTCCAGTTCGGTGTCTGACAGTGGAATAAGTCCACTGTCTATATTTTTCTTAATGGCGTTTTCTTCCCAATATTGCAAAATGTTGTGGTCTTTGTTGTAGTAGGTGAAATCTGCATTTTGCAAGTGTGGGTCGTTTGCCAAGATATATTGTAAATTTTTGGGTGCTTCAAAATCTGCCCCAATAAGTTGTTCAACGATTGCGGGAACGTTTAGGTTCTTTGAATAGAAGAAACGTTTTTTAAATATTTCTGTTGACTTTCCAAGGTCTTTGTCCATGTATTTTTTAACATAACTGTTACACCTTGCACGACTTACAATTCTTGACACTGTCGTCAGTCCATAAGGGAATGAAGTCACGTTGTAAATCGGAAGTCCGTCTGTGTCTGTAAGTTCATGTTTGTCTTTAGTCCGTTCAAAGAACTCTCGACTTACAATTTTATTTTTGTAATATGCCCATGAACAACACACTTTACCACTGTTTACAAGTCCTAGTTGTTTTGGTGTAAGTCCACCAATAAGTAAGTGAAAGTGTATGCAGCCGTCTTCGTGTCGTTCTGGAACTGTTATATATTTGAAACTCGGATGCTGATGTTTAACATTGTTAATATATTTTACATATGTGTCATACACGAGTTTGTCGTTTGTTCTATCTATCTTCTGTCTGTCAAAGGTAAGTGTGGTGAACCAGTCAAAGTCATTCATTTCAAGAAGCATGTTTAAAGCAATCTTTGTTCTTCTTAATGAACACGCCATTGAATTTAAAACTTCACTTTTTGTGTAATATCCCAGTTCACCAGTAACTTTGTTTAGTTTATACCTAACTCCGTCAATGTCTATTGGACAACTTTTCTTTTCTACTTGTTCTTTATTCGACTTAAAGTATAGAGAAGTTAAAGTTTTATCTCTGTAAATTCTTTCTTTTTTGAACAAGTAAAAGGCAGTTTTTTGGTTTTGTAAATTTTCCATAAAAACTCCTATTTTAAAAAAGTATTCCGTTGAGTGTTACTAATTGTCAAGTAGTAGTAACACTCTCGCACACGGCAAGGCAGAGCCTATTGCCGTTGTGCGAAAAGGTCATTTTATGTTTTAGTTTTCCGATGTTGCAAGGGTATTGAACATTGCCATTGACAACTCTGACAAGTTGCCAACAGCAATTTGGAAATGATGGATAACTCTCTGAGTAACCCACATTCCCACAATACCTGCAATTATGGATAACTCTGCGAGTTACCCACAATAGCACAACATTTGTTGCTACTCTTTAAAAAAGCGACTACGTCTTGTTGGTTGCTGGCAGACTGTTGTCAGAGTCAACCACTTTTTTCTTGCGAGAGAATAACTTTCGGAAGAACAAAACAAGTTTATTCGGCTTTTTAGCATTTTCGTCCATATTCTTTTTCGCCCTTTTTTCTTTCTCTTTAAGTTTCAAAGAACGATTAAAATTCCTCTGGAACTTACGGTCTTCACGGTCTATCTTGCGAAAAGCCTTTTTCATGTTTTTATAGATATATTTGTGTATCTTCTTGTTAAACTTTTCTGGAACATAGTCGGCAGTGTCTAGGGTGTGAGAAAAGGTTTCATAATATTTATCTAGGGTTTTGTTTATAAGTTTATTCTTGTTAAAATTTATCAACTTGCTTTTCTCCTTTGATAATAGTTTTCTGGCAACTCGTCGTCATTTTCTTTTAAGTATTGAATGTAGCCTTGTAAAGAGTCTTCTGTTTCCTTACTCTCGTTGTAATCTACATCTTCGTCAAAGTGTCCTTCGTAGAACTTTGGCTTACAATTTTGACTGTCATAACACTCAAATACATTGTAATTGGCTGTCACTATTTCTTCGGTGTAGCATGAGTTATCTTTTTTGCCACTTGCCATATATCTGTCGAATAGACTGCTGTTTTCAATTTTTCTTATCTTCCAAGTCAAACTCTCAACTTTGCCATATTCTCCATACTGTATGTCCAAATTCACAATCTCGATAAACTGTGCCAACTCTCGAATGTTTACGTCAATAAGCATTGGTCTTTGGGTGTCTAGAAAGATATCCAAATAGTTATGCCCGTGCTGTTCATACCAGCGACTTTGCCATGTAGGGAAATACATTGACATTCTGCTATTCAAATATTTTTGTGCCTCAGTTATGCCAATACATTCAAAAGGTAAGTTAAAATGGGTTTTCACAAACTCATTGGCAAAGCCAAGTCTATATGGGTTTATTCTACGGCTAAATCTTGGACTATACCCAAATTTCTTGAATTTACAGTCATAGTTGGCAGAAACACAATGAAAGGGTATAGTCTTGATATTTGAAAAGCCGTTTTGCCTCTTGCTTAGAAGTTCCATTTGCATTTGTCTGTTGCGTTGTCTGTTAAAAGCATGCATATTCAAACAGTGTGTCATAAAGCAAGTTTTCCCAGTTCTAGGTGGGGCAAAAATTATTGTTATCATTAGTTGTCTTCTCGATTTAGATAATTAACGAATGATAGATCGACTTTTGCATAGCCATATGAGGTTCCCATAAATGAAAATTCAAATTTAACATAATATTCACCATTAACATAGAAAACATTTGCTCCCCAAAATTTATAAGTTCCAAGTGTTGAACCAAAATCCCAAGTGATTTCTTTCCATGAAAATTCAGAGAAATCAAAAATATAATAAAATACTTTAGACCCAGAATAAGATGAATAAAATATATTATTGTCTATAAAAAATATATCTTTTGCACTGAGGTCAGAAAAGCCATTCCAAGGCATAGGTATCCACGTTCGACTATCTTTATCTAATTTATATTGTAAACTTGTAGGACTTGCACCAGCTGATAAATAACAGATTTCCGACAAATAAATTTCGTTACCCATTTTCCAAATGCATGAACCATCAAAATTATCACATCCATTCCATGTGATTTCAGACCAAGTATTTGTTTCCTGATCTAAAACATATTGATATTTTCCATGACAATTAAGAAAATCAGATGATGAGTAATAAAAATTATTGCCGTCTGACCATATACATTCGCCATAAAATTTATTTAATCCATTCCATATAACAGGAACCCATGTTTGCGATGCTTCATCCAATCTATACTGAGAAGATCCAAAAGAATAATAAACTGAATCAGCCGTTTTCCAAACATGTTGACCATATAAAACATTTAATCCGTTCCATGTGATTTCAGTCCAAGAGTCGCAAGAAGAATCATAAACAAACTGCAATTCACCACAAGAATAATAGTTGTTTGATTGGCTATCCCAAAAATAAGCTCCGTTTGTTACTGGGTCAGTGTCATTAAAGAAAGCTTTTGAATTTTTATAAATATTCATTTTAAATATCGACTCAAAAGCTGCATAAAGCTCAATATTAGCCGTTATTTGATATGTGTCAACATCAATCAAACTGAAAAAAGATTTCCACCCCTTGAAAAGGAAATTTTCTTTTACTGGAACTGCTGGAAGTGTAGCTGTTGAACCGTAAGGAATTTTTTGACTATCATATAAAACTCCATCAACAGTAAATGTTACAGTAAATTTCTCAAGTTCAAAGATAGCAGTAAATGTTGTGTTTTCATTTATTGGGTAGTTTAATACATCAACTAATTCAGTCCCGTCTGCAGACCATCCGGCGAAAACATAATGTTCTCTTGTTGTGGTTGGGTTAGTTGCTGGAGCAGTTGCAAGAAGACCTTTTTCCACAATTTCACTAGATAGTTCTTCATTCTCGCTAACAAATTTAACATCATATTTGTATGTTATATTTGCCGTAATGACAGTATCTTCAGTAAATGTATAAGCCGATACATCAACAGCAATGCCGTTAATCGTCCAATAATTAAATATTTTGTAAGCGGTGCTTTCAATTTCCGGAATAGTAACGCTTTCGCCTTGATGAATTGTTTGAGTAGATTTTACTTCACCGTCATACATAAAGGTAACTAGTATAAGTTTTGTCCAAACTGCTTTATAGATTGTGTTTGCCGTAACTGGTGTTGTTGTAATGTTGTCCACAATATCCACACCATTTATTGACCAACCGTCAAACTCATATCCAGCCTTTGTTGGTGTGGTTGGAAGTGTTGCAAAGCCGTCTTTGACAATTATGTCAGACTTAACAACAGTTTCTTCGTCCATGAATTTTACATCATACTTATATGTAACATCTGCGACAAACTTTGTATTTACAGTGATTGTGTAAGTATCCAAATCAACTGTTTCATTATCTACTTTCCAGCCATTGAAAATTTTGTATGCAGTGCTTGTTGGGTTAACAACCGACACCTTTGAGCCTTTATTTACAATTTGAATGTTGTAAACACTTCCGTCAAACTCGAATGTGGCAACGACTTGTTCGTTATCTTTTTCAAGTTGTGAGATATATTGCTCATAATATGCGACAGATTTTTCAAGTTCGGCAATTCTATCGTTAAGTGATTTGATATTATTTTGATTGCTACTTTGTTGATAAGTTAAGTTAGAAATTTGGGAATTTAAAGTTGCAATTTGGGTATTCAAAACAGAAATTGTTTGAATATGACTTTGATTGGTTGCTTGCAAGGCAGTATATAAATTTTGTAAGTTTGTAAGTTGAGAATTAAGACTATTGATTGTATTTTGCAAACTTGTTTTATCATTCATAAGAGCAGTTTTTTCTGCTGTCAATGTTGAAATATCACCATTCAAAGAAGTAATAGTAGATTTTTGTGAAAGTATTTCACTATTTAATTCATCAATCTGAATGTTAAGGCTAGAAATCTTTTCATTAAGTTTAACCTTATCATATTCTAATGCTTCTTTTTCATCATTTAATGTAGCAATTTGACTATTTAAAGAAGCAATGGTTGCTTTATCAATGTCCGAATTTGAATTAAGACTTTCAATTTCTTCGTTTAAAGCAGAAATTCTATCAACGAGTTTAGCCTTATCATTTTCTAGATTTGAAATATCTGTATTAAGCGACGCAATTTGGTTATTTAATGTCTTTATTGAATTTTGTTTTTCAACAAGTTGTGCTTCTAGTTGCTCTTTTTCAGATTGTAAGGTTGCTATTTGCTCAGACTTGCTATTTATTTGACTATTTGCAGAAGCCAATTCATTTGTCTTTTGAGAAATTTGTTCTTGCAAAGTTTTCTTATCTTGATTAAGAGAGGCAATGGTCTGCTCATTTTGAGTTTTAAGATTATTGAGTTCTTCAATAGTTGCAAGATTTTTTGATTTAATCTGTTCAAGATTTTTTATTGAAGTATCTTTGTCTGCATTATCCTTAGAAATCTTTTCAATTTCTTTATTCAATGTGTTTACTTCAGAATAATAATCGTCAACAAGTTGCTTATAATATTCAAGTTTTGCGTTTTGTTCTGTTTCATTCTTATTGCCGTCTGAATAACCTTTGTCATATGCTTCTTGCAAGTCTTCACTTGTATAATATTTGCTACCATCAATGGTGCCAGTGATTGCTGGCCAGTAAGCGTAAAGCATAATTCCGGCAATAGCAACAATAATGACAGAAACAAGAGAAATAATTATTTTGTTCATATTGCACTCCTTTCAACAACTTTCAAAACGGCACCATTTATGCTCATATAGGTTTCAAGATAAGCCATGGAATCGTTTACATTTTTAGTTGTAACTGTAACTTTTGTTTGTCCCGCATAATATTCAACTACAAAATGGAGTTCTGCTTTTGAAACACTTTCACCTTCGAGTCCGTAGAACAAAAGGTTTATATCTCCAATAACTTTACCACTGGAAACAAGGGTATTTACAGCCATTTGGTCATTGAAAAGTAAAACATAGTCTTTGTTTTTGCCGTCAAATTCCTGTGGCGAGAAAGACGTGACATTTGAAAAGTTTACATTATCAGAACTTATAAAGCCTATTGAACCAAAGTCAAACTTTGATATTTCTTCATAATTGTTTTTTGTTTCTATTGTAACAGCAGTGCCATACTCTTGACTTGAAATGTTAAACATTTTCACAAGTTTAATAGACGAAAAAATGCCAACAACAATTAAAACAAAACATATGATATAGTGATACCACTTCATAACGTCACCCCCGAGTTAATGTTTATAATTTTGACATTGGTTGTGTCTATTGATGTAAGTCCAGTGTCTTTTAACGAGCCAACAAGCAGTCTAAAATCTCTTTGTGCTGGGGCAGTTATTTTGAGAGAATTGACCTTAATACCATAAAGAGCATAATAGTCAAAACCTAACACATTCAAGTCTTCAAATTTTGAGATATCAAAAACGATGTTAATCTCAAGATTCTCAAATGATTTTAACTCTTTCAATTTCTTCTGAGTGAGTGAGAAATAATAACCGTTTTCATTGGTTACATATCTTTTTTCAAAGTCTGCTTGTGTAAGAGTTACTTCGTTTGTCACTTTCCAATATTCAACATTGTCAGCAATTCCACTGATATTAAAAGAACTATCTCCAGCAACAGACTTAAACATTGATTGCTTCGCCCAAACCATGCCACGATAGTCATAGTGTGCTTGCACAGTGAAGTAAGAGTTAATCAACGTTCCATCACCAATCGGATTAGCAGAAACTTGACCTTTATCGTCAACAGAATAGATATGAAGGAAGTCTCCCAAATCAATCAATGGAATAATTCCATTCCCGGTTCCATTGCTACTTGATTTTAAAATGTTTTTTATTTTAACAAGCAAATCTGTCATTGTATAATTATGCTTTGTGGTTTCTTCATTGTAAGCATATTTAGAATAATCATAGCCATTAAATAGCCCCACAAATGTGTGCCCAAAGGCTTTTAAAAAACTAAATTTCTTTGTTGTTAATTCATAAGTCCCGTCTAAAGCAACAGCATAAGTTTCACCGTCAATATCAATAAGCATGGAATCTCTTTTTTGAGTAACATTGCCTGAATCGTCTTTCTTTTCTTCAAAATTATATTCATGTCCAGTCAAAAAAGAGCCACCGCCATGTCTATCATAGCAATACAATTTTGGTACAGTTACACCTTGGATAAGTGAGTTTGTATCTTCTTCATACACGAGTTGAAAACCACGAGAATATATTGCTTGCTTTGAAATACCACTGTAACAGTTGAAAAGAAGTTCTACAACTTCTTCGCCATTGCCACTCTTGTTGGAATAATAGTTTGCTTCGATAGCGGGCAATTTTTCGTTAGTTTGTGGGTCTGTAACAAAAGTTGCATAGGTAGATGTGATTGCTGAAGGCAACTTGTTTTTTCCAAGAGTTATAAAATAGAAATAAACGCAACTCATTAAGGTTAAAACTGCCGTAATAGCAATCAAAGCCACATTAAAAATTTTTTTTGTTATATCCAATTTTTTCTCCTTTTAAAAAGTTTATAAAAAAGCACTAGATAGGTGGCAGTTCCTAGGTAGTGCTTTTAATGTTATATAATTCCATTCCAACCAAACACGTTTAATATTTTTGCAAGCCAGCCAAAGGCTTTGCCAACAAACGTAAATATGTAAGATAGAATGGAAAGTGGGAATGTGCCAAATAAGACTATTAGAACAATTATTAGTCCAATTATTAAAATCTTTTTCATGCTTCATCCCAAATTAAAATACGGAAATATGTGCAGCAGTTTCTGCTGATTTTTCAATAGCAGGGGCAACTTCGCCAAACCATTGACTTATTTGTTGTCCAAACGAAATGCCATTTACAGCACAGCCAATTGCAACTGTTACACAGAAAATGCAAACAGCGAGCAACATTCCCAAAAGCACTAGCATTATGTTTTTAAAAATTTCCAAGTCTTATCTCCTTTTATTCGTTTTCATTAAGTATGACGGAATCTGCTTTGGCTCCGTAATTTGATACTTCGTATCTCACAGTAACTGGAGAATATGCAGAAACTCTGTCAAACGTTGTCTTGTCAACTTTGTATTCAAGAACAGTAGATTGAGAAAACCCAATTTCTTTTGAATATGATTCACCGCTGACACACTTTAGAATATATCTATCTGGTTGAGCGGGAACAAGTCTGCCGTCAGAGCCTTTAAACTCGTCAGTTGCACCTTTAAAAATTTTCTCCAAGACAATTCCGTATTCCATAATCATTCTTCTAACATTATTAGCCATTTTAATTTTCTCCTTTTTTTAAATCTCTGGCATTAGAGATAGTTTTAAATATTTGTTCGACTTATCCTACCGAACATGTGCATGTTACTGTGTTCGCATGACTTACAGTTTTATTCAGTTGTAATTGTGTGCCGAACAACACCAAATGCAATTTGGTGACGACATCGACACTTTTGTCGATTTTTTTGTTATAAAGGGTTGACATTTGAATTTTTATGTAATATAATGTAATCGTTCTTTAAGAACTACACATTATGTGTAAGGCTTATAACTTTTGTTTATAAGCACGACCGTCACTTAGCACGGTCATTTTTTTTGCTATTTTTTCTTATGAAATTTATCAAATAATTTTTTATTTCGTTCCTTTGTTCGTGCTTGTGTTAATATTTTTTGACGAATATCTAATACTTGCTCACGAGAAACATCCATATTTTTGTGATTTTCTCTAAATTTTTCATTTACTCTAATAGGATGACCTTCATTATCTTCAATCTCTAAATAGTGCTTATAATAGGTTTTTTGTTTTGTTTTTTTATTTTGATAACCTTTTAATTCTGTTCTATTTTCGCCTTTCTTTGAAGATAAGGGAACTACACCTAAATTGTAACCGTTATTATCAACAACTACGACTGGTCTTGTTTTATTAGAACCAGTTTTTTGTTTTCCTAAAAAACTATCTTTTGTTGTTAAAGTTCGTCCCCAAGGTATAAACCTTTTATTTTTCAAATATATTCTCCTTTATCTTTTTCTTATTTTTGATTTAGTTTTTCTTTTTGGTCTTGCTTTCTTACTTTCTCTTAACATTGAAGCATATTCACGACCAATCAAATTGCCGTAGGTGTTATGTATTTTTTCTCCGTCCCACTTATCAACATTTCTTTTGCCATAAATTTTATTAAGCATTTTTTGTTGTTGACTATAATAACAAGCAAAACACCCAGCATTTACGAGTTCTTTACCTTTTGTCCAATCACTTTTGCCACGACCATACGAATAAGCATCTGCGTCTGCTTTCATATTTGCAAGTGTTGACTTTCCACCACCACGCATTGACGGACTGTAATAGCCTTTAATTTCACTGCGAATGATTGACTTTGCTTTCTTTGTTGTGGACTTAGGTTTAAAACCCTTTGTAAACATTCTTGCCAAATTTACACCCCCTTTTACTTAAATTAAATAAGGCGAATGCTAACAGTTTTATGTAATAAAAAAAGTTTCATCCTTATTTGCTATAAGAATAAAACTTTACAAAATGTGTAAAATTGAAAAAAACGGTTGACAACTTCTGCCCACGTGTGTTATAGTAAAATATCCATAGAGAGTGTGCGAGGGACAGCCCCGTTGACCACACAGCAACCTGCTCATGCAAGGTGCTAAAGGCTGAATGATGGGGGGAAATATGTGCACAGTTTTATCCCGTCATTACGATGGGATTTTTTCTTGCAAAAAACTTTCTGTGGAAATATATATTTTTGGAGAAAGTTATGAAAAATTTAAAAGAATTATTGCAAGAAAGGAACGAGGTTTGGTTTTTGTTAGAGGAGGACAACAAAAAAGATTTTTTGCGTTTTGCAAAAGACAATGGCTGCAAATGGGTGGACGGCAAGGAAATAAATATTAAGGAAGACAACTGCTGGAACATTGTGGGGATAAGTCGTGACTATGTTTTAGGAAATGTAGGGGCAAGTGTTGCATTTTTGAGCAAAGACCGCCCAGAAAGAATTAGTTTTGCAGATTATGTTGCAGAAAATGGTGAAATTGTGACAAGCGAAAGCGTAAACATCGGTCACCCAGACAAAACTTGCGACACCATTGCCGATGCGTTTTTGGACGAAGCGTTAAGGCAAGACCCAATGTCACAAATGGCAGTAGAATGTGCCATAAAGGACAACAAATTGTTCATTTTTGGCGAAGCAACAACAAAGGCAAAAATTGACTACGAGGGTATTGCACGAGGGATTTTAAAAGACATCGGCTACAGTTGCCAATTTGAAATAATCAAGGAAATAAGCGAACAAAGTGTGGATATTCACAACGCAGTTGTCACTGACGAAGTGGGAGCAAACGACCAAGGAATGGTTTATGGCTATGCAACTGACGAAACCCCAGAATACATGCCGCTCAGCATACTTTTGGCACACAAACTTATGCGAGAATATGAAAGTTTTAGGCGAAGGACAGCGGGTTATTTTGCAGACGCAAAGAGCCAAGTAACAGTGCAATATCTTGACGGCAAGCCATTTAAAATTTTGACCATTCTTATGTCCGTTTCGCATGCAGAAAATGTGGGAAATGAGGAACTAAAAAGCAAAGTCAAAAAAGAAGTTGTGGATAAAGTTTTATCTCAATATGAGAACTTATCAGATAATGTAAGTGTCATTCTAAACCCAAGTGGCAGATTTACAATTTGGGGAAGTTTTGGCGACAGCGGCTGTGTCGGAAGGAAAATTGTCGTTGACACATATGGTGGCGTTGGCAGAGTTGGTGGCGGGTGTTTTTCCAGCAAAAATGCAACAAAAGTGGATAGGTCTGGGGCGTATTATGCAAGATATGTCGCAAAAAATCTTGTTGCTCACGGCTTTTGCCATAAATGCGAAGTGCAAGTTGCATATGGAATAGGACTATCTAAGCCAATCGCAATAAACATAAACACTTTTCACACAGAACTTAAGCCAATCAAAGAAATTTATGACTACACAACAACCCACTTTGACTTTTCACCAAAGAACATAATCAAAGAACTTGACCTTTTAAGACCAATCTACAAATCAACCGCTTGCTACGGTCACTTCGGCCGCAACGAATTCCCATGGGAACAAATTGAAAATAAGAAAGAAGAAAGAAAAAAGAAAAATTGAGGCGATTATCGAAAGTGGTTGATATCAAAAAAAGACTGGTATCCCAGTCTTTTTGTATTTTAATTCCAATTAGTCAAAACATCTTTTATTAGTTTTAATAATTTTGATTGTCGTTTGTTTTTTCGGTTGTTTTTTGCAAGTCCGCCTTTTCTTTCTTATTTTCCCTTCGGCACAAGTGTTCTTTGGACGTCAATGCTTTGGATAGAGGCGGTGGTGTCACGTTTGTTCACGTTTTTGGTGAAGTATATAAGTTCTTCAATTTCAAGGCTCACTCGTTGTGCGTCAAACTTAATGTCGTGGCTCTTGCAATATTCTTCCGCCCAGCCAAGCACTGCCGACTTTTTTTCTGCGCCCGTCATGTCTTTCATTTTTTCCGCTTTGGTTATAAAGGTTATAAGTTCCGTCTTAAGCACACTCCACTTTTTGGTTCTGATGTCCCTAACAAGTGCCACAACAAAACCACCAAGGCTTATCAGTAGGGAACCACATACTGTGATTACTTTTATTACTTCTTCAAAATTCACAATTTGTTCCTCCCATAGCAGTGTATAAATTTTTTTGACTTTTTGACAAACAAATTGTTTTTTAGTTTACAGTTGCCTTGAATGTTACCGTCACACTGTCACCGGGGTTTAGGTCGCTTATCTGAATGTTATCCAAAGTGTAGGTTGGTTGTGGCGTTCCGCTGACAGTTACGCTCCCGTCAACAAATGTCAGCCCCTCGGGCAGCGTGTCTGAGAAAATTACATTTGAATTGTCCCGTGTGCCATCATTTGTTATGTCAATGGTGTAAGTTATCTGGGACCCTTTGATAACGGCAGTGGGAGTTGCAGCTTTTAACAGTGTAAGCCCGCTGAATACGACCTCAATAACTTCTTGATTTGAATTTATATTGACTGTTAGTTCATCCATTTTAAAAGTCACCACAGAACTTACTTTTATGACCTCATCTTCGGGCATTTTGTCTGCTTTTATGGTGTAGGAAACCGTCATATCCGCCCCAGCGCCCAGCGTAACTTGCATTTCAAAGCCTGCAATGGGGTCAAGATCTTCGTGCGTCACACTTCCAATTTTCACACTGCCCGTCACAAAAGTGGCACCCACCAAAGTGTCTTGTATCTTAAAGTTTTCAATGCTTGTGTTCGTGTTATTTGTTATAGTCGTTGAAATGGTTAGTTCGCCCTCGGGCAGCACCCAACTCTTGCTTGAACTCTTAACCGCTATCACCTCTGCATCCACTTGCTCCACCTCGCTAATATTGCTAAAAGTTACAACTTCCACCCCGTCACCACTTTGACTTTTTACTTGCGACGTAATCTTTGCTGTGTTTTGAATAGCCATACATTTCTCCTATTCCACAATATTCAAAATTCTCATGCGGTGTGTAAAAGTCATTAGAATATTTTTATTTAAAATTTTCTTGACAAAATAAATATATAATAATAAAATTTTTATATAAACTATTTTAGAGTTTAAAATAAGTGGCATGGCTTGGCGAAAAAGGGAGAAACGAAGATGAGATTTTGGGACAAAGTGAGAGTTGTGATGTTGTGTGTAAATTACACACTCGTCATGGCTCTTTTGTCTATTATTATCTTTGGTGCAACCCAACAAAAGACATCATCAAACGTGTCTGTAAGGTATTCTAGACCCTCATACACGGTCACTTTTGACCCAGCAGGGGGGGGGGGTATCTCCCAGCCAAATAACGCTTAAATTGGGCGATTTATACGGTGATTTGCCTACCCCAACTCGAACTGGATATGACTTCAATGGGTGGAAGAGTGAAAACACAACAGTCACATCTTCCACTCGTTTTACTTCAATAGGAAATCAGACTTTGACTGCAAGTTGGACACCAAAATCTTACACAATAACAAGCGGAACAAACCTCACTGGCTCAAGCATTTCTGTCCCCTCAAGTGGAACTTTTGGAAGTACAATTTCAATCTCTTCAAGCGGCAGTGCAACGGGCTATAACTATTCACTAACAAATATTAAAATCTATTCGGGCAACTCCACAAGCGGCACACTTCTCGCAACAATAACTTCAACTTCTTCCTCTTGGACAATGAGCGGGAGTTACTACTCATCAATATATGTTTATGCCACTTGGACAAGAAGTGCAAAAACATATACACTAACACTTGACCGTCAAAACGGAACTGGCGGTTCTTCAACTGCAACAGCAACCTACAATGCTACTGTTCCAAACATCTCAGTTCCAACTCGTGCTGGTTACACATTCGGCGGTTACTACACTGGCACAAACGGCTCGGGAACACAATATTACAATGCTTCTGGCACAGGTCTTAAAACATGGACAACAGACGGCAGTGCAACACTTTACGCCAAGTGGACGGCTCCTGATGTCAAACTTATCACACAAGGACATCCTTATCTTGAAGTCAGAGGTGAACTAAATGGAAACACTTATACGTGGTCAGACTCTTGTTCTTTTCAAATCTCTGGGGGAGGAACATCTTTTGAGATAACTGTTACACCAAAGTATTATTCAAAAGTGAAACCTTATATAAAAACATCATATAGCACATCTTCTACTGGGATAACAACTGTGCATGTCTATGTTAACGAATCTTGTTCTTCTACTTATACCGAGGCTTATGATTATATGAGTAATCTTGAATATGTTTACAATGAAGAAATAACCGTTAGAGTTAAAAGCACAGCAAATGGAACATATGCCGATTGTGTAATATATTATAATTAAAAAAAAGCACTCGTAATTGAGTGCCTTTTTGCTATGAAATTTTATATTTTCTCCACCCACCTTTGTGGAATGTTTTTGTTTATGAGTGTCCATCTTGCGAGGAAGGTTAGGAAGATTGTTGTGAAGGAGCCGATGAGGACATCGGTGAAGTAGTGGGCACCGGCGACTATTCGAGATACACACACAAGTGCTGTCCAAGTGGTGGCAAGGACGATAAAGATTGCTTTCCATTTTGTGGTGTTTGTTTTTTCAAAGCAGCATGGCAAAAGGACGAGAGAAAACATACTCGCACTGGCACACGCATGACCAGAAGGGAACGACTTGAAGAAGTCACCCGCAAAACTTGCAGTGGACGAGAATTTGTTGTGGTTTATCACATACCAAGGCGAGTAAAATTCAAAGTCTTCAATGTCTTCATACACCATGGCTCTGTATCTGGCCCTGCAAGCAATTCGTTTGTAAATTTGCACCAAGGCGTTGCTTGCAATGGCAACAAGGATAACGACAATAGCCCACACAGCAAGTTGTTTTAGTGTTTCTTCTTTGCACTTTGAAAAAAGTAGGCAAGCAATCAAAGTTTCTGCACAAGACACAAGCCCCATAACAACTTTTCCAATGGTGGAAGATTTAAACTCGCCAACATTTGCCGCTCCAAAGTTTGCAAGATACTTCAAAAATTTGTTTATGGCATAAAAGCCAATTCCAATGCTCAAAATTGCAAAAATTGCAATAAATACATAATAAAACCACTTTCTGTCAACATTTCGCTTGAAGAAGTAATCAATCAAAATTGCAAGAGCAGAAATAACAATTACATAAAGCACCATTTCGCCCACAACCTCGCCCGCTATGGCATAAAAGTTTGTGGTGTAATATTGCCCCCAAGTGATGTCAGCCAACGCCTTGCTTATTTGAAGGTCAAAAATTGTCCCCAAAACAAGAGCCGCTACAAAACATGCAACAGTTACCCAAAGTGTTATTTTTTTTGCTTTTTCCATTTTAACCTCTTTTTCTATATCTATTTTAAATGTTTTCTTTTTATTTAATCTTTTGTTTTAATTGTTTGTTTCATATGAGCAATATTATTAAAATTTTACTTAAATTCCAATAAGGCAATATTCACAAAATTTATTTGCTTTTGCTGGTCTTCTTTTTATTCGTTTTAGGTGTTTCAGTTTTAGGAGTTACAGTTGAAATTTCTTTTTCATGTGGCACAGGTTCAAGACATTCTGGCGATAGGGAAGACACATCAACTGGCGCTCCACAATGTGGGCAGTTATCCGCCGTGCAAGGAAATCTGTTTTTGCAATATTTGCACACAATCTTATGTTTCTTTGCGGAGAGAACTGCTTGCTTTGGTGCAACTTCCACTTCTTTTGGACTTTCCTTTGGTTGTTCTTCTTCGTCAGATTGTTCCTCCGTGTGAGTAGGCAGTGAAGCAAACATGCTTGCGACCGTGCATAAAATGCCAATTAGCAATAAAACAAGTGTTGTGTAACCCATTCCTCTTGCCAAAAGGCAAATTAGCCCCACAACAAGCACTGCAAGAGAGCCGAATAAAAAGCCATATTTTTTTAACATAATTTTCTCCAGTTTTAGATTTTACAATCTCAAAGCAATGTTCAATGCGAGTTCAAACATTTTGTAAAAATTGTTTTCACGTTCGTCAGACGAAGCACTTTTGTTTGAATAAATTTCATCAGACACAGTGCAAATACAAAGGGCGTTTTTGTGGGCTATTTCTGCATTAAGATAAAGTGCCGCCCCTTCCATTTCGACCCCAGCAATGTTAAGTTCCTTTACAAGTGCAGCGGGAGGGGTGGAGTAGAATGTGTCCGTTGTCCAAATGTCACAGAGATTGCCTTTTAGTGAACTATCCACTTCAAGTGCTTTCTCCACAAGATTTTTGCTTGCTGCAAACGAGTTTACGCCTTTCATCTTGCAAATTGTCTTTCCTTGTGGGAAGATGTCCATGTAGTTTGTGTTAGTGTGTGCATTTTGTGCAATCAAAATGTCGCCGATGTGAAAGTTCTCGTCAAGCGAGCCTATCGTCCCCACTCGAATGGCATTTTTCACGTTATAAAAGTTGAACAGCTCGTGCGAGTAAATTCCCATGCTTGCCGTTCCCATGCCAGTTGACATAATGGACACACGCTTGCCGCAAAATGTCCCAGTGTAACAGAAATTGTTTCTAACGCTGCTTACAAGTTTTGCATTTTTCAAATATTTTTCTGCCATTTTTTTGGCTCTTAATGGGTCGCCTGGCAAAATAACTGTTTCTGCAATTTCGCCAAGTTTTGCCCCAATGTGTGGTGTTGGTATCTTATTCATAACTTAATTGTAAAGTTTTATCGCAAATTAGTCAACATAACTGAGCAATTTTTTGCAAAAAGCAAATGTTTTGTGTAAAATGTTTGGACAATTTTACAACTTTTTGTATAATTAGTAAGGAAAAACAAAGTTTGAGGTGAAAAATGTTTTCTGTTGCTATTGACGGACTTGCTGGCTGCGGCAAATCTTCGCTTGCGTTGGGACTTTCTAAAAATCTTAATTTCAGATATTTCAACACAGGGGCAATGTATCGTGGCATAACTTGCGAATATCTAAGGCGTTTTGGCGAAACACAGCCAAAAGAAGAAAAAATTTCACAACTTCTTGAAGACCTAGACGTTAAAATTATATTCAATGGTGACGAGCAAAGGGTTATAATAAACAACATCGACCAAACGCCAAATTTAAGAAAGGAAATAGTCAGCAACATGACACCTTTTGTGTCGGGCTATGAAAATTTAAGAGATAAAGTGCGTGACCTTCAACGAGATTTTGCAAAAGAACATAATTGCGTTATGGAAGGGCGGGATATTGGAAGTGTCGTTTTAAAAGACGCCGATGTCAAAATTTATCTCACTGCTTCAAGTGAGGAGAGAGCCAAAAGACGCTTTGCCCAAATGGAAAATGACCCAGCAAGACCCGCTTACGAGGAAATTTTAAAAGATATAAAGCAGCGTGACGAGGTGGATAAATCTCGTGAACACGGAAAACTTCTTGTCCCACAAGACGCAGTCATTGTTGACAATTCAAACTTCACCTTGGAGCAAACAATTTCATATTGTGAAAAACTAATTAAAGATAAAATGCAACAAGAACTTAAATAAAATATTAAAAGCCTAGCGATTGCTAGGCTTTTGTGTTAGATTATCTTTGTTGTGCTGCGGCAAGCGCTTTCAGTGCGTCATCAAGAATGAGTGTTGCGTCTTCAAAAGTTTCTTTTGTAAAGTCTTTCTTAGATTGTTTTTGTTTTTCGTGCAATTCTTTCACACCTTCAAGTTCACGTTCTGTAAGTGAGCAGAGTTCTTGATAAATATCATTTCTTGCGTTTGCTCTGCCGGATTGAAGGATTGCTTCGTTAATTCTTGCCATAAATGTTTTTAAAATGTGTTCATAATATTTGTATTCAATATTGTCATATGCTGTTTGAGCAAGAAGGGAAGATCCTTCGTTTTGGCTTATCTCTTTTGCTTGAGAAACAACTTCTCTCTTGTCTTCGTCTGGAATATTTGAAAATTCTTTTCCGAAAGCGATTTTTGCTTCAATAAAGTTTGCTCTTTGAGAAGGAGTTGAAACATGTGCCTTTTTGACCAAGTTTTTTGCAGCGTCAAGCAATTTTTGTGCTGATTGTTGTTGAATTGTGGTTTCCATAATAAAAGTTCCTTTTTTATTTGATAACATTATTCTATCACAAATAACCCGTTTGTCAAGATGCAAAGTTGCAAATAATGTCGAATTTTCATAAGTATTTTGTGTATTTTTCTCCAAAATAACCATGCAACTTAAAAACCTTTGCGATTTTTAAAATACACTTATTTAATAAAAAATCCCCAAAACTGGGGATAATTTTTTTATTTTACAATAACTTTCAAGAAAGTCTTTTTGCCTTTTTTAAGCATAATGCCTGTTTCAAGATTTGCCTTGCAAATTTCATAGTTTTCATCAGTTATAACCCTGTCGTCAACTGAAATTCCGTTTTGAGCAATAAGACGTCTGCCTTCACCTTTTGACTTTGTAAGTTTGGCTTCAACAAGAAGGTCAAGTAGGGAAATTTTGTTGCCGTCAAGTTTGCTTGCGTCAAGTTCAAATTGAGGTGCTTCCATATCGGCTGCATTTCCACTAAAGAGCGATTGTGCCATGCGTCTTGCTTCGTCTGCTTTTTCTTGCCCATGCACCATGCTTGTAATCTCATATGCTAAAATGTCTTTTGCCTTGTTAAGTTCTGCCCCTTGCCACAAAGCCATTTCGTCAATCTTTTCAAGCGGAATGAACGTCAAAAGTCGCATAAATTTTATAACGTCTTCGTCAGAGGTGTTTCGCCAATATTGATAAAATTCGAATGGGGAAGTTTTGTTTTCGTCAAGCCACACAGCACCTCTTGCCGTTTTGCCCATTTTTTTGCCTTCGCTGTTAAGAAGAAGGGTAATGGTCATTGCATATGCGTCTTTGCCAAGTTTTTTGCGGATAAGTTCTGTGCCAGCAAGCATATTGCTCCATTGGTCATCGCCGCCAAATTGCATATTGCAGCCATATTCCTTAAATAGGTGATAAAAGTCATATGATTGCATAATCATATAGTTAAATTCTAAAAAGGAAAGACCCTTTTCCATGCGTTGCTTATAGCACTCTGCACGAAGCATGTTGTTGACAGAAAAACACGCCCCCACGTCACGCAAAAGTTCAATGTAATTCAGTTTCAAAAGCCAGTCGGCGTTGTTTGCAACAATGGCTTTTCCGTCTTCGAAGTTTATAAACTTTCCAATCTGCTTTTTAAAACATTCACAGTTGTGAGCAATGGTTTCTGGACTCATCATCGAACGCATATCCGTTCTGCCACTTGGGTCGCCGATATATCCCGTGCCGCCACCAAGCAAAACTACAGGTTTATTGCCCGCCATTTGAAGTCTTTTCATAAGCACAAGCGTCATAAAATGCCCAACATGCAACGAATCTGCCGTTGGGTCAAAGCCAATGTAAAATGTAGCCTTGCCGTTGTTCACCAAATCTCTAATTTTGTCTTCGTCTGTCACTTGAGCAACAAGCCCACGTGATACAAGTTCATCATAAATTTTCATTTTTCTCTCCAATATTGTATAGTTTAGCAAAAATAAATTTCAAGTCAACTTATTTGTAGCAATTATTGCACAAAAAAAGACAAGTCACAGAATGTAACTTGCCTTTATTCTTATTCTTTGTCGCTATTTGTTTCTGGTTCAACAATTTCAACTTCAACTTTTTCTTCTTTGTTATCTTTTTTGTTATCTTTAACCTTAGCGTTTGCTTCTTTCCCGCCTGAAATATCAAACTTTATTCCAAAGAAAGAAAACAATGCAAATGTCAAATATGTGCAAACTTTGACCATTGCGACAACTGCGTTTATAACTGAAATTACTCTATAGCCGCCATTGCAAATTGTGCTGAATGAAGAAACAACTGTAAGTGTCATAGAAATTGCCAAGAAAATAAGCGTAACCCAAAGGACTTTTTTACATTCTGATTTAAGTTCCTCTCTGTCTGTCTTAAGCCAATAATACCCGCCAACAAGAGCAAACAAAATTGCGTTTAAGTAAGCAGAAGCCCACAAAATGAGTTTTGCCCATCTGTCACTGATTTTTTCCATTTTAACCTCCACAAAATTTTATTATAAATATTATACGACACCCCGCCCATATTTGTCAAGTTTTTGTTTTTCAACTTTTATTTCACTTTTGCATACAAAAATAAAGAAATAAAAGGAGAATAATATGTTAGTTTCAAAACTCAGCGACAACACAAAAGATTATCTGGACAATTTTTTTGGAATTCTTGCCACAATGGAGCAAAAAATGTGTTCTGTTTCTGCAACGGATAGCATTTCTCAAATTTACATAAATCAAATGACGCCACACCTAGAAGCGGGAGTTGCAATGGCAAAAAATATCTTAAAATTTACAACCTATCCTCAAATTGAATCTTTGGCAAAAGATATCCAAGACGACCAAACTTTGGGAATATCCTCACTTAGAGATATTTATGAGAATTGTTCCAAAACAAAAAACTCTCCACGAGATGTGGGACTTTATATGAACGAATCTATGAAAATTATAACCAAAATGATTGCCGCAATGAAGAATAGCAAAACCTCAAACAACCTTGACGCAGACTTTCTAACCGCCATGATTCCACACCACATAGGAGCCATAGAGCTGAACAAACTCGCCTTGCAGTTTGACCTCTGCCCAGACCTAAACGCCTTCGCCCAAAACGAAATAGACTTCAAAACCCATGAGCTTCAGCAAATGAAGAACCTGCTTTCGCAGATGTAATCAATTTAACATATCATTTTTACAAATGGAAATTTTAGTGACACAATTTTTACAAATTTATAAATTATTTTTGTTACCCGTTTTGTTTGACAATGCGAGAAGTTATTTTATATAATAATATAACATTAGGTTGTCCACAAATATATTTGAAATGTGGACAGGTTGCTTCTTGCGTGTAAAATTTTCAAAACGGAGGAAAACAATGAAACGCATAAGAAAAAGTTTGATTTTTTGCTTTGTGGCGGTGGCACTGCTTGTGATGGGCTGTGTTTTTATGCCAAAAACAAGTGTCTTTGCAGACACGCAGACATCGCAGCAAAAATATCTCTCTCAATGCGAGCAAATGAAAACGGTTGAAAGTTACTCTCGTGACAACAAATCTCAAATTGTATCCATTCTTCAAAGTTATTCTTCCGCAAAGCAAGAGTATTTGGCTTATTGCACAGAAAATTCTCAAACAGCCACTTTGGATAATGACGCAGAAAAACAATATTTTGTTGTGAACTATGGCTATGCAAGTGACGAACTTTTGAACATCAAACATTATTCAGACGACCAACTCTTGGCAGAGAAGACAATGTTTATGTATAAAAACGCTTGGAGCGAGTTGAAAGAAAACGACCTTGCTAATTATGAAAACCTTGACGCAAATGCAAAATATTACAGCCTTTATGCCGAAAAGGAAAATATGAAAAAAGTTGTCACCGAGCCAGAGCCACTGGACGAAAGTTATGTTTATGACGGGCAACTTAAAACTTTCAAGTTTGACGCAATGTTTGATAGCAATATTATGAGTGTGTCTGGCAATCAGCAAAGAGATGCTGGCATATACAAAGTTGTTGTGTCACTTAAAGACAGAAATCACTACGAATGGGCGCACGCTGGTCACTCGGGAACTTTGGAATTTGTTTGGATAATTGAAAAAGCCTCGCTTGAGGACAAAATTTCAGACTTTGAAGACAAAACCTTTGTTGAAGACGGCGAAAACAAGAGCCTTGTTGCAAATGTTTCTTCAAGCAGCATAAAAGTTGCTTATAGTGACAATAATTTGCAATCGAAGCCAGGAATTTACAAAATTAAAGCAACTTTTTATGATATTTCAGACAATTATGAAACAGCAGTTAGATATGCAACAATGACCATAAAACCCGCAAGTTTTGTGCAAAAAAATGACGTGACAGACGTTGATCAAGTTATTGTAGAAAGGGAAGGCGGCTTTGACCCAATGATGTCGCTTGAGGTTACAACAATCGGCAGTTCAAGTTTAAAATATGGCGATGTAAACTATTCAAAACACATCTCATCTGCCGAAGAAGTTGCACTTGCCTATGAAATTGACCTCGTTATGGAAGGTGTTTCAATAGAACCAGAAAGCGAACTTACAGTCAAAATGTATATTCCAGAATCAGTGCAAGGCAAGAAGTTTAGAATTTTGCACACACACTATTCACCAGCACAAACAGTTAAAGAAATTGAATATGTCCTAAGCGGCAACTATGCAGTCATTTCCACCAGTGAATTATCTCAATTTGCTTTTGTTGTGGAAAAGGAAGAAGCAAAACCACTCTCAACATGGGAGTTTGCAGCCATTGTCCTAGCCATAACTCTTGGAGCATTGATTGTTATTTATCTAGTCATGTTTATCATCTGGAAACTATCTGGAAAGGGAATATCTCTTTTTGAGAAAAGTTTTAGGAGATTTTCAAAATTTGTAACTGGAACAAAATATAACAAAGTGGAACTTGCCGAGCAAGAAAAACTACTATCTAACATTTCTTAATTTGGAGGAAGCATGGGAAATTGTATCAAAGCACATTTGTCTGTTGCAACTTCGCTCATGGGCGTCAGCCGTGGGGGAATTATTTTGCTTGTTGTTGTGCTTGTTTCCATTGCTTCAATTTGGTTTTTTATCTCTTGGAAACGAAACGGTGGACACATAGAGCCATTATCTCAAGACGAAATAGATAGGCACCTAGCCCGAAAGGAAAGAAGAAACAAACAATATAAGTCAGAAGCAAATAAACCTTCAAAAAAAGAAACGGGCGTGCTTGTGCTTAAAAAACATAAGGGAGAAGACGATGAACAATAAACGAGTTGTCATAGTGACTGGTGCTTCAAGCGGCATAGGCAATGCCATTGCAACATATTTTGCAGAAAAAGATTTTGTCGTCTATGGGCTATCTCGCAGAACATTTGAAGATAAGAAAATTATATCTCTCAGTTGTGATGTAACAAGCAAAGACCAAGCGAAAGATACAATATCCTACATATATGAAAAAGAGGGCAGAATTGACCTTCTTGTAAACAATGCAGGCTTTGGAATATCTGGCTCGGTGGAAAATCAGCAAATGGAAGATATAAAGAAGTTGTTTGACGTCAACTTTTTTGGCGTTGTCAATATGACTCAAACCGTCCTTCCATATATGAGAAAACAGGGCTTTGGAAAAATAATTTCAACTGGTTCGGTGGCGGGGAATATCCCCATTCCATTTCAATCATTTTACTCAGCCACAAAAGCAAGTGTTGACATCTGGGCAAAGGCGTTAAGACTGGAAGTTGCACCATTTGGCGTGCAAGTGGGGATAGTGCTTGTGGGGGACACAAAAACGGGCTTCACATCTCAGCGTCATAAGGAGCAAAAGGACTTTGAGTCCGACTACAAAGATGTTGTATCTCGCTCTGTTGAGAAAATGGAACATGACGAGCAAAACGGCAAGCCACCTGTGACTGTTGCAAAAGTTGTTTACAAAATGTTTTCACGAAAAAAAATGCCAGCCACAAAAGCGGTCGGCATGAGTTACAAAACACTTCTTTTTTTGCAAAAAATTTTGCCACAAAGATTTATGCTTTGGGTTGTGAAAAAACTATATTGTTAAAACTTGCTTTTTAGCACACTGCTAACTTTGGACATGTCCACTTTGCCAGCGTAGTTTTGTTTAAAGTGTTTCATAACGCTAGGGATAGACTTATCTTCAAGGGAAGAAATGACCTTTTCAATCTCTTCTTCGCTCATCATTTGAGGAAGAAATTTTGAAATGGCATTTTTTTGTTCCTCAATAAGGTCTGCTTGTGAAGTGTTGCCCACCTTTCTAAAACTTTCTTGCTCGTCAGTCAGTTCCTTGATTGTCTTTTGAAGAATTGCGACCATATCTGCGTCAGTCAGTTCTTCATTTTTTTCACGCTTTTTAACAGTTTCAAGCATGGCCTTTGTCATAACAACCCCATACACTGCTCTTGCATTGCTATTCTTAGCCTTCAAAGCTTCAATATTTGCTTTTTTAATGTCTTCAAGTATCATATTTTTGTTCTCCTTATAAATATTTTGTGACACAATAAAAAAAATGTCAAATGTTTTTTGAATGAAAGGCAAATATGTTTGACAGTTTTTGCAATAAAAGTTAAAATTTGAGTATGAAAAAGATTTTTAGAATGTTAATTGTTGCAATGTGCGTTGTCACATTTGGCTTAAGCCTCGCTGCTTGCGGCGAAAAGACCTTTGATGATGTTCCATGGGGCAGCACCGAACTGACGTTCAGCGGAATTTTAACCTCGCTTGCTGACGCCAGAACAAATATGGAGTCTGCTAGACTTCAAACAAGATATAAGGCAACAACGACTTATAATTTTTTTGACGCTGGCGAATTTACAAATATGCAAGTGCGAGAGGAAAGTGTATTTTCCTTTCAATTTGGCACAAAGGACACCAATTCCATAATTGAAACATCAAAATATATCGACAATGTTTTGCAGGAAAAGATAACGGATATCTATGTTGCAAACGGGGCAATAAGCACAGTATACAGAACCCTTGTAACTTATTCAGACGGAGTTGAACAATCGCAAACAAGAACAAAATTCAACGCTTCCATTCCACCACAAAATATATACACAAAATTTATCTCAATTCAGCAAGATTCACTTTCTGGCGTGCTTTACAAAAACTTCGAGGAAGTAGATTATTACAGACTTTCAGCAAACTCCACAGAATGTAACACTCTTATGGCAAAATTTGAGGAAGTAAACGACCTGCAATCAAACCCAAAAATGTTTGCCTTAAGCAACAAGTCAACAGACTTGCTTATGGGATATAATGTGGAATATGGTATTTCAAATAAGAATTATATCACACATTTTGCCTTGAGTTATCACCTAGAAAACAACCAAAAAGCCTCTCAAAATTCCTTTGAAACATTCCTCAGTTTTTCAACAACAGTTGACCTTGAACAATATGGCGTTGGTGTGGAATTTCCACAAAGACCAAATGACAGAGATTACAACTAAAGAGAGAAATTATGACACAATTTATTGAGCAACTATTTCACAATTTGTTTGGAAATAATGTGTGGCTTGCAACAATTTTAATAGCAATGGTGCCAGTGATTGAACTGAAAGGTGCAATTCCTTTTTCCATGTCCTCGCAAATTTGGGGAGCAAAATCGCTGGGGCGTTTGAACGCTTTTTTAGCGGGACTTATTGGCAGCAGTCTTGTTGTTCCAATTCTAGTTTTGCTTTATAAGCCTATCATAAATCTTCTTAAAAAAACAAAACTTTTTAGACGTTTGGGGCAAAAAATTGAGGAGCGAGTAAACAGCAAGAAACAAAAAGTTGAGCAGGAAATTGCCGAGCAAAATTTGGATAAAAATGAGCAAAATTCCATTCAAAATTTGAGTGAAAAAGACGGGGAAATTATTGTAAAAGTTGATGAAAAATCAATAAAAAATGACCAATTTTTATCAAAAAATGATACAAAAAATAGCGAAAAAATGGCAAAAAATGACCAAATTTTGACCAAAAATGAAGCCAAAAATGAAGGGAAAAATGGCGGAAAAGTGAACTCTCTTAAAAAGAGAATTGCCTCTGTGTTTGTTTTTGTGGCACTTCCATTCCCATTTACAGGCGTGTGGACGGGGGCTTGTTTGGCAGTCGCCTTGGGGCTTAATTTTTGGCAAGCGACAACAACTGTTATTTTAGGAAATGTTGTTGCTGGGCTTATAATAACTCTTGTCAGTTCGCTTTTCGGCGATGCAACTCTCATATTTTTCTATGCTTTCTTGGCGTGCATTTTGGCGGGAATTTTGTTCTTCATTGTCCGTGCCATTGTTCGCAAGGCAAAAAGGCAAAAAACAGTCAACTCTTAATTTGCTTTGTAGTTTAAAAGTAGGATAAGTTCAAATTTGAATAATTGAAAGTAGTCAGTATGGGTATGATTTTTAACAAAAAATAGTCATTATTCATATAAAAAGTGATAAAAATTGCAAAACTACTCTATAAAAGCCAACTTATACGATGTTTTGATGAAAATATATGTTTATGTGCTTGCAAAAAAAAATGTTTTATGATATGATATACTTCGTCTAAAGGAATTTTTGAATTTTCAAAATTTGGCTTGTGAATTTCTTTTAGAATTAAAAGACTGTTTAAAAGTCAATAATTGAAGTTAAAAAGGGTTTTTTGAAAATGTATAAGGTCTTAAAGAGATTTTTTGATATATTTTTCTCGGCGGGGTTGATTGCTGTTTTGTCACCACTGCTACTTATTTTGTCTTTGCTTGTGCTTATTTGCGTGGGCAGACCAATCATTTTCAAACAACCAAGACCAGGTAAAAATAGAAAAATATTTATGTTTTACAAATTTAGAAGCATGAATTTTAAGACCGACAAAAATGGTAACCTTTTGCCAGACTCGCAAAGGATAACAAAATTCGGAAAATTTCTAAGAAAAACTAGCCTTGACGAACTTCCACAACTTTTCAACATTCTAAAAGGCGACATGAGCTTTATTGGACCTAGACCAAAACTTGTGGAAGATATGATTTTCTTCCCAGATGACACAAAAACTTTCGATGTGAAACCTGGACTTACGGGGCTTGCTCAAGTAAACGGCAGAATTGATAACACTTGGGAAAGCGTGCTGTTTTATAACGATGTTTATGTTGATAAAATGTCCTTTGGAATGGACCTTAAAATCATTTTCAAAACCGTTGGCGTTGTGCTTAGCAAAAAGGGTGTGAATGACGGGACAAAGGATATTCAAGACTATTATTATCCAGACTATTTGTTGCGTGTTGGAAAAATTACACAAGACGAATATTATGCGGGAAAGACTAGGGCAAAAAGAATGGAGCGAGCATTTGTTGACTCAAGAAAGAGAAGGCTTGCTCATGGCAGAATTGCTGCTGAACAAGAAGACTTTGATTTGCAAGAAAAAAGTGCAGACTAAATGAAGATTGCCCTAGTGGCAGTCTTTTTTTGGGAAAGAAGGAGTTATTATGAAAATTACAATTTTAGGCACGGGGTGCATTTGGACAAGAAGAGCATGTGCAAGTTATCTTATAAACGACAATATCCTTATGGACTGCGGCTTTGGGACGCTCAAACAACTGCTCAAAACGTCAGATAGTTATCTTCATCATGAGAAAATTCAAAAAATAAAACTTATTTTAATTTCTCACTATCACATGGACCACTATTTTGACTTGCCTTGCTTTATGGACAAACTTGCAACGGACAAAAGACCTGACCTAAAAGTTACAATAATTTGCCCACCCGGCGGCGAGGAAAGAATTAAAGAAGTTTGCAGACTTGGCTGGGGCGATGTGTCTTATGAAAAGTTGAAATTTGATAAATATGTGACTTTTGTTGACGCCTCAAAAATGGACAAGTTTGAATTTGAGGACTTTGAAATAACTTCAATGAAAATGGACCATGGTTCTATTGAAGATTATGGCTATGTATTTAAGGAAAAATCTACTGGCAAGGTGGTGTCGTTTACTGGTGACACATGCATGTGCGATAACATGAAAAAATTGATTGACATGAGCGACCTTGCTTTTGTGGATATGGCGGGAACAGATGTCAGCCACAAGCACTACAACATTATTGACGGCATTGAACTTATGAAGAAATATAAGAATAAATGCACAATATTTCCATGCCACCTAACAAGTCAAGCATATGACTATTCCGTTGGAAGAATAAACATTCCAAAAGAACTAACTATTGTTGACTCCAACGACAAAGTGCCATTTGACTTTTGGACACTTCACAAAGACCCAGCACCTGTTGTGCAAATTGATTTTGACAAGTCAAGAAAAATGTTTGGTCGTGTGGAAGGACAGATTGTTGACTTAGTTTTGTCTTCCACCGCTCACAAAGGCTCGGCATACAACACTCCAACATATTATTTTGATGTTTGCCCACGTGGGTCATCACTTATCATAGGCAGAGTGTGCTACAGCGTCATTCCAAACGACATAAAAGGTCATGCGGGCAATGTGTATATGACGTTTGACAGAGATTACAATTTTAAATCGCTTGAATATGAATGTTGCCAACTCATAAAAAAAGTGGCACAATATCACGAAGCGACAAGACTTTATTTGACATGCGACCCAAGTGACTTCGGCACAAGGACTGTGTTTGAAACTTTGGGCGTAAAACTGCAAGAAATAACAACTTCCACATATTATGACGACAAGGGTGAAAGACATGTGTCTGAAAACTGCATTTGGCAATGGGAGTTTGAATAAGGAGAGATTATGGAAAACACGAAAGTAAGAAATATAGCAATTATTGCACACGTTGACCACGGCAAAACAAGTTTGGTCAATGAACTTTTAAAGCAAGGTGGTGCTTTTAGGCAAAATCAAGAAGTTGAAGACAGAATTATGGACTCCAACGCTCTTGAACGTGAACGTGGAATTACAATTTTGAGCAAAAATGCTTCATTTATGTATAAAGATGTGAAAGTTAACGTTGTGGACACCCCTGGACACGCTGACTTTGGCGGCGAAGTGGAAAGGGTGCTTAAAATGGTTGACGGTGCGTTGCTTGTTGTTGACGCATATGAAGGTCCAATGCCACAGACAAGATTTGTGCTTGAAAAGGCTTTGGAACTTAATTTAAAGATTATTATTGTCATAAACAAAATTGACAGAAAAGACAGCAGGCTTGACGAAGTGCCAGATGAAGTTTTGGAACTCCTTTTGGACCTTAACGCAAACGATGAACAACTGGATAGCCCTATTGTTTATGCTTCTGCTCGTTTTGGAACTGCGACACTTGATAAAAACGTTCCTGGCAAGGATATGACACCACTTTTTGAAACAATTATCAATCACATTCCATGCCCAAGTGGCGATGAAAATTCGCCATTTGCAATGCTTGTAAGTTCAACTGAACAAAACGACTTTTTGGGCAAACTTGCAGTGGGGAAAATTGAAGCGGGGACACTTCACATCAATGACAGCCTTGTTGTCACAAACTTCCACGATAAAGAGAGAAATATTCCATTTAAGGTTCAAAGCATGTTTGAATTTGTGGGGCTTAAACGTCTTCCTGTTCAAGAGGCAAAAGTTGGGGATATTGTGTGTATCGCTGGGGCGGATAACATTACAGTTGGTGACACTTTGAGCGACAAAGAAAACGTTAGGACGCTTGATTTTGTTAAAATCAGCGAGCCAAGCGTTGAAATGAGTTTTATGGTCAACAACAGCCCATTTGCTGGAAAAGAAGGCAAATATTGCACCTCAAGACAACTTAGAGATAGACTTATGAAGGAAGCAGTGAAAGACTTAAGCCTTCGAGTGTTTGACACGGACAGCGCAGATACATTCCGTGTGCTTGGACGTGGCGAAATGCACCTTTCAATTCTTATGGAAAATTTAAGACGTGACGGGTATGAATTCCAAGTAAGTATGCCAAAAGTTTTGTATAAAGAAATTGACGGCAAGAAATGTGAACCAATCGAAAGACTTGTTATTGACCTCCCAGACGACAAAACGGGTAACGTTATAAGCGTTCTTGGGGCAAGAAAAGGCGAACTTTTGGGCATGCACAGTCACAATGGCAGAACAAGACTTGAATATCTTATCCCAGCACGTGGACTTTTTGGATATAAGAGCCAATTTTTAACAGACACCAATGGCGAAGGCATTATGAGTAGTGTGTTTTATGACTATGAAGAATTTAAAGGCAACCTTTCAAGAAGAAATTATGGTATGCTTGTGGCTTATGAAACGGGCGAAGCAGTGCAATATGGGCTTTTCTATTCTCAACAACATGGAAAACTCTTTATAACACCTGGTGAAAAAGTCTATGGTGGCATGATTGTTGGAACGAACCCTCGTCTTGACGACATTGTTGTTAATGTTTGCAAAACAAAGCACTTAACAAACACACGTTCCAGTGCAAGCGATGACGCATTGCGACTTGAACCAGTGCAAAAGCCAAGTTTGGAACAATATCTTGATATGCTTGACGAGGATGAACTTTTGGAAATTACTCCAAAAAGTATCCGCATGAGAAAGAAAACTCTTGACCACACAATTCGTGGCAGAGAAGATTTCAAAAAGAAAAATTCAAAATAAATTTTTATCCACTTTGGACTGTAACTTGTCTGGAGTGGATTTTTTATTTAAAAACACCTCTTTAGTGCATATTTTTGTGAAAATTGACCATTGAAAAACATAATATACTGTGATATACTTTCCTTGAAATTAAAAGATTAACAAAAAAGGAGAGGGAAAATGAGAATAACTTCTGATCAAAAAAATGAAATTTATGAAAAAGAGGCAAGAAAGAGAGAGGCAATAGTTAAACAAGCAAAAAACTGCAAATCTTTCTTTAATGGACTTATTGCTGGCTCTGTTTTAACAACTCCTGCTTTCTTGTATGCTTCAAAAATGGTGGAAAATAAAGCTGATTGCCTTTTTTGTGCTGGGGCTATGGCTCTTATGGGACTTATTGGTGTTAGCGGAAGGCTTTATTCTGTTAAAAAGGCAGAAAAGGGAACAAAAGGTGTTGCCGAACTTTTGAAAGATTGGAAAGAAGACAAATACGAAGAATCTTCTGTCTGGGCAAACGTGTATAAATATCGTGACTATGAAGGAACTTATGTTGTGGGTGAACACGACCGCTTTGACCCATATGCCCATGTGGAAGAGCAAGAACAAACAAGATAGGAGAAAAGATGTTTAGAGATTACAAAGCAAAGTCGGGGCGAACTTTTATGCTCAGTTCAAATCAATATGACTTTTTGGAAAAGGAAGGTCAGTTGGATGAACTTAAAGACTCTTTCTTTGCACAAGAAACTGTAGGTCGGCTTAAAAATGTTAAAAGAAGATTTAAGGCATTTATTTTTTATGCTGCGGCTGCGGCTGCTTCGCTGGGGATAAGTCTGGGTCAAGGAATTTCTGCAGACATTGCAACAAAGGGCAGAACAAAGATATTTTTTGATAGCATAAAGACAGAAGAAAACACAAACGAGAACTTGGATAATGAATTTAGAAGCACACTTAAGAAGTTGAAATTTCTTGGAGTAAGGGAAAAGGATATTGAGCCAATGTTGCTTACGCTCCCAACTCAAGAACAGAGAATTTCTTACCTCAATAATTTGGTGGATAATGCAAAGACTGTTTCTAGGGTTACACTTATTTCCTATGTCGCACTTTATGCAATGGCTGTGAGATGTTTAAAAAAATACAATCAAAGATTGAGAGAACTTAATGAAATAAAGTATGACTGGGCAATGGAAGATATACCAAATTCGATGCAAAAAGAGCATTTTGGATTTGGCAAGAATGATATTATGGAATATGGGAAAGTCAACTGGTGCGAAGACAACGGAATTAACCCTATGCATCAAAAATTTAATGTGGATTTTCAAATCATTGATGAGCAGATAAGGCCCATTGCTGTTAATATTTTAAGTGACCATTTGGGAATTGAAATTGGAACGGAAGAAGATTATCATATTTTTTGTGAAGTGTATAATAAAGAAATTCAAAATATCATTGAGATGGTGACAAATCTTATTGTAAAACAACAACTTGAAGGTGATGGTGGTCCAATTACTATTAAGATTCAGAAAGATGAATTGGTAAAATAAAATATAAAAATGACGAGTAAATTTGATTTGCTTGTCATTTTTGTTTGTTACATGGGCAAAATGTGATATAATATTGTCGTTTTAAAAGTCCGCAAGAGGTGGTGAATTATCTATAAAAGTTGTCGCAAAATTGTGTTTTAAATATGCTTTTCTGTGAAATTTTTTAAAAAAGATAATCGCTAAACTCCTGCAAAATAGAGGTGTATATGAATTATATTTCAATAGAAGATGTGTTTGCTAGACAAATACTTGATAGCCGTGGCAACCCAACTGTTGAGGTTGAAGTGTCCGCTCAAGACAAAACCGCCCGTGCAAGTGTTCCATCGGGGGCGTCAACAGGCTCGTTTGAAGCAGTGGAACTTCGTGACGGGGATAAGTCCTATTATATGGGCAAATCGGTCGAAAAAGCAGTGAAAAACGTTAATACAGTTATAGCAGATACTGTTATTGGTATGAATGTTTTTGACCAAAGGGCTATAGACCAAGCGATGATAGACCTTGACGGAACTCCAAATAAAGGAAAACTTGGTGCAAATGCCATACTTGGTGTGTCGCTTGCTTGTGCAAAACTCGGAGCAATGCTGTCTGGCTTATCACTTTACAATTATATTGGTGGGGCAGACGCTCACACATTGCCTGTTCCTATGATGAACATTCTAAATGGTGGAAAACATGCAGATAATTCTGTAAATATTCAGGAATTTATGATTATGCCAGTGGGAGCAAAAGATTTTAAGACTGCTCTTAGAATGTGTGTTGAAACTTTCCACAACTTAAAGGCGGTGCTTAAAGAGGAAGGATATTCCACTGGGGTTGGTGACGAAGGTGGCTTTGCTCCAAATCTAAAAAGTGATGAAGAAGCATTTGTATATATTGTAAAAGCGATTGAAAAAGCAGGATATAAGGCGGGGAAAGATATTTGTATTGCAGTTGACGCAGCGGCAACAGAAATGTTTGAAGAAGCGGCAAAAATAGGTGAAAATGGCAAGTATTATTTCTGGAAAACGAAGAAACTATTTGATAGAAATCAGATGATTGCATATTGGGAAGAAATGGTCAAGAAATATCCTATTGTTTCCCTTGAAGACGGGCTTGCGGAAGAAGACTGGGACGGCTGGAAAGAACTGACAGAAAGACTTGCAAAGAAAATTCAACTTGTTGGTGATGACTTATTTGTTACAAACACAAAGAGAATTGCAAAGGGAATTGAACTTGGTGTATCAAATTCTGTGCTTATAAAACTCAATCAAATTGGAACATTGTCTGAAACATTAGATGCTATATCAATGGCAAACAGAGCGGGCTGGACTGCTGTTGTAAGTCATAGAAGTGGGGAAACAGAAGATACAACAATCGCTGACGTTGCCGTGGCAACAAATGCTGGACAAATTAAAACTGGTGCTCCTTCAAGAACTGATAGAGTGGCAAAATACAACCAACTTTTAAGAATTGAAGAAGAACTTGGTGAAAATGCTTGCTACCTTGGGAAAGATGCGTTCTTTAATTTGAAATAATTGCTGAAATATGTATTATAAGCGGAAGATAGTAATTATCTTGGCTGAAAGAAATAAAACATAAAGACATTATCTGTATTGTAAAAGATAATGTCTCTTTTTATGCTGTAATTCTGTAAAAGTGGCTTGAAAACTGGTATGTAGCAAATATATTTTTGACATAAAAGCGACCATATGGTATTTGTTGATTTTTAGTTATAATGCTGAGTTTGATAAGTCCGATTATTCGGTCGAAAAGCATATGTATAGATGAAACAATGTCTGCTTGTAGAGTGAAAAGTAATATGAAAATGTGCCGAATGAACGGTCGAAAAGTGTTATTATTGCGTTTTTGTTAAATATGGATGAGAATGACTTAAAATATGTAAAGAATGAAATGAAAAGACTATAAATGCGGGGAAACGATATAAATCTTATCATTGTGGTTCTTATATTAAAATTATACTTTTTATTTCTTCTTTATTTGTTTTAATTATTTATGATATTTTTAGGATAGTTAAATTGTTTTCAAATTGATGTTAAATTAAACCTTTTATAATAATTTTTTGATGTCTTCTTTGTGATAAAATGTTGATAAAAAACAAAAAAAGTTATCCACAAAAATGAGGGGAAATTGTGGATAAATTTATGGGTAAAATCAAGAGAGAAAACCGGTGTAAAATATAGATAAAAAAAGTGCAAAAAACAGCAAAAAAAATATGGAAAAAATAAGTAAATTTTGGCGAAAATATGCGTATTTTGTTTGGTGATTTTTTGCATATATGATATAATACAATCGTTAGGAAATATCAGCATTTAGGCAATTATTATTTGACAAAAATACTAACAAAATTTCAAGTATTTTAACTTAATTTATTTCTTCAATTTTATCTTGAAATTCTCTTGCGTGAAGTGCTAAAAAATATATTCAAAAATCTTATCTTTCTTGTGGCAAAAATCTATTCTCAAACGTTTGTGTTTCTGTTGATTTTTTCTTTATTGTTAGATTTTTGAAAATTGCATGCAAATGGGCGATTATTTATGTTTTTTTGTTTTAAAAACTTATATTTTGCTTTGAGTTTGCCTACTTGCACTTTTGTGAGATAAAAAAAGAATATAAGAAATTTAATGAGTTAGAATACTAAGGAGGAAAGTTGAATGGATAACTTTACGCCAAAGGGAAATGGACAAAATAATGTTCCTCAAAATGGGAATGTGAGAAATGGGGCGCCTCAAAATGGTGACTCTCAGAATTTTGCACGCCCAAGTGTTCCTCAAGGGGGAGTGAATGGTAATATCCCTAGACAAGGAATGGGGATGAATAATGTTTCTTCAAATGGAGTGCGACCTTCAAGCATGAATGGGCAAAATTCTTCCATGCAAAACGCTGTTAGGCAAAGTCCAAATGGGGTGACGCAAAATAGACCTACTCCAAATGGAAATTTTGCAAATGGACAAAGAGTGAATGTTCCAAATGCTAATGGGCAAAATGTTACTCCTCAAAATTTTTCTCGCCCAAATGCTCATATGCAAAATGCAAATAGAACTTATCCAAATACACAAAACCAAAATGTGTCACGTGGACAGAATATAAATGGTGGGAATTTTGGTTCTCCTAATTTGAATACACAAAATCAAAACATGCCTCATGGACAAAATGCAAATGTTAATGGACAGACAAATGGACAAGGTTTAAATGGACAAAATTCAAATGTTCAAAATATAAATCCTGCTGGTGGAAGTGGCGGTGGAAATTCTGGAAATGGAAAAATTGCTGGTGGGGCTGGGAAGAAAAAGTTTTCCAAAAAGTTCAAAGGAATTCTTGTTGGTGTTATCTCGGCAATTATTATTGCAATTTCGGCGACTGTTGGAATTTTTGTTGCACCACATGGCGAGGGACAAAAGTGTAGAATAACTTTTGAAGATATGGGACCTTATGGTGCAAGAGATGCTGTTGAACTTAATGTTGGTGACAGATATGAAGCGCCAACGCTTGATGATATTTTGAGTGATGACGGGCAAGAAAATGTTTTGGTTAAGTTTAAGGGGTGGCTGAAATCTGACGGAACACCTTATGTTGCTGGAAATGTTAATGAAGATATTGTGTTGCATCCAGATTATGAATTGGGCGATGTGAAAGTAACCTTTGTGACGATAGATAGTTACAATGACACAAACTCTTACATATTCTTGGGTGAGATATTTACAAAATATTATGCAGAAAAAATTTCATTCGCTTCTTATCTTAACCTTTATCAAAGTTTAAAACTTTCTGACGGGGTTAGAGGAAATACTTACGCTGCGGAAACTGACTACATGAAAGAGTATGTGCTGGAAAGTGGTGTGAGCGGCGAAGCAAATTATTCGGCTAAAAATTATTCTGAATTTGCTGGAAAATTTTTGAATGTTAAAAATTTCTCTATGGCTGGAAGTGATAACCTTTATTCGATAGAAGATGTTATCGACACGCCAAGCGGAAATAGAGTTGTTGTAGTAAATTTTGACGGAAAAGATGTTGAAATAAAATATAATTCCAACTTGAAAAGTATTGAAAAACAATATACAAGTGGTGGAATTGCTGGTGAAACTTTTGAAAATGAAGAGACGGATAGAGTTTATAAGTTTGGGCAAGAAAATTATGTCCTTCCTTCTTATGCGGCTTTGAGGTCTGTTGACAGTTCAAAAGGTTTTGTGCTGAATAACCCACGTTATCACAGACTTGTGGGCTGGTCTTTCATTGCTCCAAAAATTATGACTGAAAGTGGTGAAATTGACAATCCTGACTTTGGAAAAGAGGGAACCTATTATAAGTTTAATGCTTCGGAACGTTTGAAACTTACAAGAGAGTTTTTGAAAGACGAAAATAGGCTTGAACTTTATGCTGTTTGGGACGAAGATGTAACTTCGCTTAATGTTTATTCCAACCCAAACCTCGCAAGCGTTGCAAGTATTTCAATGAATGCAACCCAAGGCAAGAGTGTTGGCGATTGGCTAGGTGACATTGTGTCAAGTCTTCAAAAGAGAGGAAGTGTGCTTGTCGGGTTTAATACAAGCCCAAGATATGACGGCAAAATTTTGAACCTTAACACATTCCTTGAAGGGGGATTAACAAGTCACGACAACCCAGAAGAAACTAACCCATATTTGAGCGGCGTTGAAGTCAATCTTTATGCAGTTTATAGAAGGGTTGTTGAAAATACATATATAAAATTAAACGACCTTGACTTGAAAGTTTCTGGCGTGAATATTACGAAAGATAGTTTGAATATCAACTACAATTTGCAACAATCTGTGGGCGAAAGTTATGTTTACGACGCAAGCGGGGTTGAGGTGAGTTTTGACGAAGCGGAAAGAATGTTTGTTGTGAAAAACTTGATTGAAGGAACGACTTTCGACTTGCCAAACCTCTCAAGAAGCAACTATTTGTTTGAAGGCTATAGAACAAAAAATAGACTTTATGCAATGGCTGAAACGTCAAGCAGTGTTCAAGTGAAAGTTCTTTTGGATGACATTCTATCTGACGGGACTTTTGTCATAAACTCCAACTGGCGTGGCGTTGAAACAAGTTTTGCATTTGATTTGCAAAATGGACAAAAAGAAATCGTAACCGCGGTTTATGGAACAAAACTTGTTGTGGATATAACAACTCAATCTGATGTGACTTCTGTTGTTGTTAGAAAATTTGTTGGGCTTGAACCAATTTTGACTTTTGAATTTGAAAAAGAAGGGTATAACTTCCTCGGGATGTCCAAAAATGCTGCTGGCGGGGAATATTTGGATGAAGTGCTTGGCGAATTTGTTTTGAATGACGAGTTCTTGAATGTTCTTACAAGTGTTGACGGAATTAGGACTATTTTCGCTTGTTGGGAAATTAAGACTGTAACTGCAACATTCGTGTTGTCTGGCGGAACATTTGACAATGGCAGCGAAAGCGTGACTGGACGATATACACTCTCCACAACTTATGGTGGAAGTGTTGAACTTCCTAGCAAAGATTTAAGCAAATTTGTGCGGGAAGGATATAATTTTGACGGCTGGTTCGATAATTCAAATTTAAGTGGCGAGGCTGTATGCGGATATGATGCGACTGACATTGTGCTTAAAAAAGATATAACTCTGTTTGCAAAATGGGTGGAAATTAAGTTTGCGACAATCTTTAGTGATTATAACAAAACAAAAAATGTGAAAATTGAAACGGATAGAAATGGCAACTTTGTTTTTGCGGGCAGTGAACTTGACGGCATGACATTTGTGGCAATAACTCAAACCCCAACTGGTGGAGAGAATATTGTCAAAGTGGGTGAAGTTGCGAGTGTTTCTTTGGGTGAAGAGTTTTACTGCGTTTGGAGAAAGGTTGTTTATCAAAATGGCGGAACTGCTGAAAACGGAGCAACGGGCGATGAAATTTCTGGCGGATATGTGACTTATGGAGTTCCAATATCTCCAATTTCAAACGAATATACTTGCTCAAAATATTTCTACTTTGCTGGTTGGCAAATTGTAAATAAAAATGGAAGCATTGCAAGCGATTTTGTTCAACCTTCAACTGTGCTTGACGAAAGTTCAACGGGATATTCCATTTCAGACAGTTTGACGGCTGGCGGGGAAGCGAAGATTGTCCTTGTTGCAAACTGGCAAAGAAAAGATGTCAGAATTGAAATATATAGTGACGAAAATATGAGAGTTCTTGTTAAGTCAATAAAAGTTGATGTTAACAAGTTTGACAGCGTAACACTTTTGAGTGACGCAGCGGGCGATTTGGCTCTTTCAACTATAAACGGACGAGATATTGATTTTGTCAAAGACGATTTGCAAAATTCAACTGCTTACTACTCAAACGGAAGTGAACTTAAAATTACAATTCCAAAAGATAGTCTTATCTATGAAGTGAACAATGTGTTTGTTTACAAACTTTGTGCAGTGACCAAGAAATATGCAACATTCTTTGAAGAAGAAAATGGAAGAAGTGTTAGAATTTCTGTCGGGACAGATTTTGAAGACGGAACAGACAGAACGGGCTATGCAGAAAACGCTGGGCCAGCGGACAAAATTGCAAAAGAAGACGGAAGTTATGTTTATGATACAATTATCTCAAATGGCGTAAGAGGCAAGTTTGTGCTGACAAGCGGCGAAGACGCTCCATTTGAATTTTCAAAAGAACATTACAACTTTGATAAATGGCAAAAAAGTGACGGCGTAAACTATGCTGTGGGCGAAAGCGTTAAGATATTGAGTGATGTGACATTTGTGGCTCAGTGGGTCAAAAAAGTTTATTCGCTTAACATAAAAGACACTGTTGGTGGAAACTATGCAGGGCAAGACGGAGTGAAAACTGTTAAGTTTGTTTATGGGCAAACTATTGACTTAAGTGACGTGTTGTATGATTTGAATACTCGTTTTGATGATGAGGCTTCAAGAAATGTCAAATTGGCAAAAAATATCCTTTATAACGGTGTGAATTTTGCTCTTTCAGACAAACTTCTTATGGAATATAGCGAGTTTGGACTTGAGGGAATTTTGCTTGAGGGTGAACTTGATGACGGCGTTGTTGAAATGACCATTACATGGGAAGAAATGACATATCAAATTGTCGTTGACCTAAACGGCGGAAGTTGGAATGAAGATGTTGAACTTTCTGAAAATGCAACTTTGCAAAATGGAAAAATTGTTTACACAGTGACATTCGCTCAAGCGGAAAACTTGAAAATTTTGTATGAGGGAATAGAAAAACAAGGCTACACATTCTCGTCTTTCTTAAACGGAAGAAATGGCAATGTAACAAAGACTTCTGACGGATATTTCTATGCTGCGACAAGTGAATATAATGTGTTTGACGGCGACAACATTTTGGCAACTTATGATGAAAGTTTTTCTGTTGTGTTTGACTTAAGCGGAGCAGACGAATTGGCGGAAGTTGCGACAATCACTCAAAATGTAAACTTTGTGACTGTTGGAACAGAAAGTGACGGAGACTGGATTGAAATTACTTTGCCAGCGGCGGGTGACAGAGGTGAAGGATTTGAATTTGCTGGCTGGTGGAAAAATAACAATGCAACTGACGCAACAAATAATCTTTCAATAATTCAAAATTCCTTTGGCGAAGGGAATACACTCAAAATTACAAGAGAAGATTTAAACTCCTACAATCTACTTGGCAAAAATGAAGTTGTGCTTTATGCTGTTTGGAAAGCAAAAGTTACATTTGTGGCGGGAAGGAAATTTGCTGACGGCTTTATAACTGGGGCAACTAACGCTCAAGGTGAAGCTGCTTTGATAGACATTGATTACAATTCAAACGGTCAAACAATTTCTGTAAAGGGTTTTGAAGATTGGGTTGTATGTGGCGAAATTGATGCAAATACTCTTGGAAAATATAAATTTGAACACGCAAACGGATTTGGCTTTGTGTTCGGCGGCTGGAATGAAAACGGAAAGAGGGTTTTCTCACTTGATGTTTCCGCTCCAACAATACTTGTTGCTGAATGGGCAAGTGCAAAAATTACAATCACTCTTAGAGATCAAGACGGCAAGTCTTTTGCCCAGTCGGGGTTGACAACTGAAGAAGTTGTTATTGAAAGAGATTTTTCGACAGGCGATTTCTTAGACTTAAATAACATATACAGAACTTTTGTTGCTGCGGGCAAAACCACAACACCATATCTCTTTGGTCACAATTTTGTTGGCTGGGTTGAGGGAAGTGTCGGCATGACAAACTGGACAAGTGCAACAAGCAAAACTATCTACACTTCAAGCAATCTTCTTGCAATGCCACTTCAAGATAGCGTTTATTGTGCTGTGTTTGAAAAGGCAGATGTTGAAATTGTGGCAGATATGAACACAGAAGACGAAAGAGGGGATAGACCATTTGTTAATGATATTATTGAAACTTTCTACGGAAAATTTGGCGAACTTTACACTGTTGATGTAAGTGACAAAAATCAATATTCTGCTCACCCATATTTTGAAATAATTTCTTGGAAAGCAAATAAAAATGGTAGCACTTTTGAAACGACATTTATGCTTGACGCAAGTGTTGTGGAATATGACGCTCAACTTAACAAATATGTGGCAAACATTGTAGCAACTTGGACAAGAAAAACAAGCACCATTGTTATAAATGTGAATGGTGGAACCATTGCAAGTGGCTACTTCAATAGTGACAGCGGCTTTGCAAATAATCTTATAAAAGTTGAATATACAACAAGACAAATTATCATTACTCAATATGTTTCAAATGACAGTTTCTTGACACTTCCAACTGCGGAAAATATTTCAAGAGAGATGTTTGTTTTGAATGGATATAATGTTGACAATGGAAAAGACGTTTTGACCCTTGCTGGCGGAAACAAAGTTTGGAACACAGAAAGTGGCAGAATTGTTATAACTGCAAACTGGCTTGCTGTTGCAAATGTCAATGTTTATGAAAATGCTGGGAATGAAGTTGAAAAACAAATTTCTTTCCAAGTTGTTCTTGGTGAAGGAAATGGAATTCAATTTGACGAACTTGGAAATGAAGTGTTAATTTATAGAGCGGGTAGCGTTGAAAAACGAGTATCTTTCGCAATATTTGCAAAAACAAGTTATGAAATTTTGGGCTTCTCACTTTATAGGTCGAGTGGTGTAAATTATCAATTTGACACACTTTATTCTTTGAACAACGTTTCCACGCTTAGCATTTACACTGTTTGGGTTGGAAAAGAATATTCAATTTCAATTTATGCCAATGACCCAGAACTTTCCCCTGCGGAAAATAGTTCAAATGTGACTGTCCTTTCAGAAGGGTTTAGATATGGCGAAAATGTTGACATGTCAAAATTCTTCTTGAAGGCAAGCAGCACTGGCGGCTGGGTGTTTGAAAGTTTTGAAATTGAGGGCTTGGTCTTTGACGGACAAACCACAACCTTTAACCCAGAAGTACAAGATATTGGATATAAGACAAACTACGATTTCACAACGAACTGGAAAGGGAAAGAAATTAAAGTTACATACAACTTCGGCAATGCAACCTTTACAGACACAGACGGTCAAAGCGGAAGCGAAATTGTAAAAACTTACACCTACTCAAAGCGTTTTGGCGAAAATGGAACTATGGTCAAAACACTGACGCCTAGCGAAAGCACAACAACCTGCGTAAGATTTGAAGACGAAGGGGCAGAACACCCACTTTATGCTTTCTCAAGTTTTGTTTCTCTTGATGAAAACGTGGAAGTTGTGAATGGCGAGTTCGAACTTCCAGCAAAAGATATAACGCTTGTTGCAAAATGGCAAAGTAGAGAAATTAAACTTGTTGTTGAACCAACAGGTGCTGCTATTGGCGAAGATAAAGACGCAAAATTTGATTCGCTTGAAAATACTTCGGGATTTAAAGTGTCAAAAGGCATAAGAGCGGGCAAGGACGTTTTGCTTGTTGAAGAGCTTTTGATTGGCGACAAAGTTGACCTTGCAACCCTTCCAAAAGCAGTGTGCAGCGGCGAACAATATGCTTATGTCTTCCTTAGAAATTATGCAGGCGAAGGCGTTTGCGAAGAAGGAAATAGAAGTTATATTGAAAACACAGTGTTTGAAGTGTCAAAGAATAGCAGTGTTAATTTTGACATTATTTGGAACGCAGAAAGTGAAGCATTTGAATTGTGGTTTACACTTCTTTGGTCGCCAACTGATGTAACAGTGACTTATGTGCAATCATTGCCAGTTGTAAACGCTCCAACTATCACAGACGCAAGCGGGGACGAAGTGCTTGACGAAACATCAAACACCGTTTATGGCTACAATAACAGAGCAACGGGATATATAACAGACGCTGCAAAATATCAAACACTTGAAGTTAACAAACTTGGTGAAATTGGACACACAGAAAGAAACTCTGAAACGGGTGAAAGTGAATTTGTGTTAGGCTTCTCACTTCTTGAAGGTTACAATCTCTTTGGCTGGAAGCAAATTGGCTGGACAACTGAAAGAGATCACTCAAAAGTTGACGGAAATTACACAAAACTTAATAATAAAAACAGTTATTTCTTCTCGCCAACTGGCGACCAAAATGGGACAACAAACTTGCTTGCTTTTGAAAAGAAAACAAGTGCAGTGAAACTTTATCCAATTTGGGAACAAGAAGATTATGTTTTGAGTTTGAAAGACCAAACAAGCAAGAACTTTGACGGACAAAAAGATTTTGTTGTGAAATATGACAGTGTCTTTAGTGTGCAAAAACTTTTGGAAGACGGCGGCATAACTCTTGTTACAACTGCTTTTGACACCACAGAAAAGGTTTTCAAAAACTTTGCAAATTGGGTGTATAACGACAAGACTTTTGCAAGTGAAACAAGCCTTGTTTTCTCCAAAGATTTTGGTGGGTTTATAAATTCTGACGACTTAAGCGACACAAATAGAACTGTTACCCTTAACATGGGTTGGGAAGAGGTGCAATACAGGCTTAAACTCAACTTGTATTTTGGTGATTATTCCGACAAGGCAAATGTATATTTCTATCGTGACGCAGACGGGTCTTGTTATATCTTGACTGACAATGTTGTAAAATTCTCTGAACTTAAAACTGACGGAATTCTGCTAAGCAATCTTAAATCACTTCTTCTTGACGAAACAAAACTTTCAAAGACTGTTGGTGATAATGTTTACTCGTTTGCTGGCTGGGCTTTGACAACAAGAGAAGACGGAAATATCCTAGAACCAACAAAAATGCTTTCTCTTGCAGGTGAAAAGCTTGTAATAAATGAAGATACTTTTGGCATAGGAAGCGAAGCAAACTTGGAAGAAGAATTGCTTGCATATTTAAACCCAGAAACAGCAACCATTGAACTGACTGCAATGTGGAATTGCTACAAACTTGTTATAAATGCAAACGAAGGAACATTGACTGACACAACTTCCTCAAAACTTTGGGACGGCGAAAGTGACGGACAAGGAAACGCTTGGACTGCGGACGCTGACGGCAATATTTGTCTTTGGACATATTATGGCGCAAACATTGTTTTGAATGAAAAAATTCTTTCTTGGTTTGCAAGGGAAAACTATTCTGCAGAAACAAAGACATTTATACATTTTGTCCCACAGTTAGACGCAGACGGAAATGTTGTGCGTGACGAGTTTGATGAAATTGTGTATGACACAGAAAGACTTAGTGTAAAAGATTCGACATGCGACTTTGTTGTTGTGACAAATGACAATTTGTTTGTTGAATGGATTGGAAATCAAGTTGAAATCGTTGTAAGTCCAAACTCAAAAACAAATGATGTTGAAGGAAATTTTGACAGTGCTTCTTATGCTCAATTTGAAGCAGCATACAGAGAACTGTTTAGCGAAGTTGACAGCCTTCTTGACGCAAGCAGATCTCACAAAGTGGAAACAACTGCCGAAACAATAAATGGTGTCAGCGTTACAATTCTTAGACTTGCTGCAAATTATGGCGACCAAATTGACTGCTTCAACTTGCTTCTAGCCTCGTCCAATGGCGGAAATACTTTCTATGGCTGGACTGACGGATATCTAAATTATTCAACTGTTCCTTTTGTGGCAAAGGATAATGACAGCAACAGACTTTATGGACTTTGGAGTGCTGTTGCAATGTTCGAACTCAATGGCGGAAGATATGGACAATCGTCTTCTGCAAAAGAAGTCATTGACCCAGTTGCTCCAGAGGGAAGTGACGGGAAAATTAACCTTCCAAAGAAAATGCTAATAAATGAAGGCGGCAGCCCTTATGACGCTGGCCCAAGAAAAGTTGGATATGAATTTGTCGGCTGGTCGGACAACGCTGGCGGATATAAGACTTACTCTGAATATGTTGCAAAATGGAAAAATTTGTATATTGAAGAATATATAAAATCTTTAACTACGCAAACAGAGGAAGAAAAGAATACAATAAAAAATCAACTTGTAAAAGAAGTTGTTAGAGATCACGAAGTTTATGTTGAAAGATTTAAGACTCTTATGGGCGAAGAATATGTGACAAATCTTCTTGCAACATCGTTCAAAGTCTATGACGAAAATAAAGAATATACTCTAACTGGCGATGTAACTTTCTATGCTTTGTGGCGACAAGTTAAAGTGACTGTCACATTCTTCAAGAGCATTGACGACTACAAAAACGGTGCCGGGAACGGAACTGACAGTATGGCAACTTATGACATTTGGTATGGCGAAACTTGGACGCTTCCAACAAAATATGACACAAGTGATTATGCAACAAAGATTTTTGGCTGGACACATTCAACAGACGGCAAGCAAGACGCCTTTGCTGGCTGGAATGTTTACAACGCTACAAGCGAAATGAAACTATCTTCTGGCGAAACTGTAGAACTCACTTCCGACAAATTCTTCGCAAACTTAATGGACGGCGATAGTGTTAGGAAAAATGTTCACCTTGTGACAATTTGGGAAAGTGTTTCTGTAACAGTCAAGATTAAACTTGGACCTAGCAGCGAAGATTATGCTTACTATGGCGAGAGTGCTGGGCAAGATTATGGCTATCTTGAAACACTTGTTGAGGGCGATAGCAAATATCTTATTATCTCAAACCCATTCAGCTCTTTCTATTATCCAAACTTGGATAGAATTGTTCGCTTTGGCAAGGTTGCAAAGGGATATGTTGAACCTTATGGCTATGCAAGTTCAAAAGCTATTGTCAGCAACACAAAGAACATTCGTGCAACAACTCTCCACATTGCAAAAACTGGCGAAAGCAGATACATTGGCGAAGTGAGAGAAGTAAATGGCAACTATGTTTATGAACTTGAAGTTGTGTGGGCGGAAGCAGAATGTTTTATTGATAACTACTTCAATGTAAACACAAATATAGGTCACAAATTTTATGAAAGTTTGCAAGATGCTTTGGAAGATGTTGCCGACAAAGACAACGACACTTTTGAAACACGACAAGCAAACATTATGCTTCTTGACAAAGTTAGTTTAGAGGGCGACACAACAAAATATCACTACATTAAAAACACTGTTAACATTGGGTTAAGAAAAGTTGTTGTAGATATTTATAACAAATCAGCAAAAAATATTGTCCTAAGACGACAAACAACTGGGGTTGCAGTTATTGTTGGCGAAAACGGCTTGTTTGCAATAAGAAACACAACTGACAACTTGTCCTTTAACATTGAAGGCGAAGGCAAGAGCGGTGATGTGTTTGTTAAAGTGGAAAGTGGTGCTTTTGAAATAACAGGCAGAATTGAAGTAACAAATTTCAACAACACTTTGTCAAGCAAAGGCTCTCTTGTTTGGGCAGTTGGCGGAAGTGTTACACTTGACGGCGTTAGTTTCAGCGGCAACATGCTTTCTGGAACAAATAGCAGTTTGTTTGGCGGCGTAATTTGTGCGGAAAGCGGCTGCAGTGTTTCAATTTCTAATGGCGAATTTAAAAACAATAGTGTAGTGGGAACTTTCTCTGACGAGAACTTGTCAACTTATGGCGGAGCGGTGGCTGTTCTTTCAAAATCTACACTTACAATTAACTCTGTAAAATTCTTGCAAAATATTTCAAGAGTTGGAAATAAAGGACGAAGTTTTGGCGGGGCAATTTATGCAAGCGGAAGTGAAGTTTCATATTACTCTTGCTATGTCACGGATACAGATGATAATGGCAATCCAAAACAAGGCAAAAATGATATTTCCTTTAGAGAAAACAGTGCAATGTTTGGTGGAGCGATTGCAGTTGTTGGCGGACTTGACGGAACTACACTTGTTAAGAGCACATTACAACTTTCTGGACTTATTGACGAGGCAGCAGGCAAGACTTGGACTGTCATGATGTATCACAACTTTACTGACGGTGAAGGTGAAAGTGGGAATGATATTTATGCAGTTGACGCAAATGTAGATGTGACGGCAATGGCTTCACTTTGCGAAGAAGCAAAAGGCAATGGCGCTGGCATATTTGCGGGAAGCAACACAGATGCAACTATTAAGACATCTATATTTAGCACAACTTATGCTCAAAATGGCTCGGCTATTTATTTCCGTGGCAACAGTTTGACTGTAAGTGACTCTGTGTTCAGTCAAAATGTGGCAACATCGGGCAATGTTGTTGACGGTGACGGCGGTGCAATTTATGTTGAAGGGGCAATAGCTCAAACAGCAGTAGTCGTTTTGACTGGCAATGTAATAAGTTATACTTGGGCAAAACGTGGCGGTGCAATTTATGTTGGCGAAAATGTTAATTTCTCACTTTCTGGCAAAGAGGGTGAACTTTCGTCAATCGAAAAAACTTATGCCGAACTGGGTGGGGCGATTTACTATGGAAGCACATATGAGGCAGAATCGCAAATAAATTACGTTTCGTTTAAGACTTCAATCTATCTTGAAGACGCAGACGGACAAAAGATTTATCCAAAGAACGGTGGCGGGATTTATGTCGCAGACGGCAATCTTGTTGTTGCAAATTCTTCGTTTACATTCTGCAGAGCGGACAACGGCGGTGCTGTGTATATTAAAAAGGGAAAAATCACTTTTAAAAATACAAACACCTTTGAAAAACTGAATGACGTGAGCAGTGGGGTTATTGAAGAAAACCCAAATCTTGAGGGAAGCGAAGAAAATGCTCTTGCAGCAAGATATGTTGGAAATAACGCAAGTTTTGGTGGTGGACTTTACATTGAAGAAGAAGGCGAGTTTGACTTCCAATCTGGCGGACTGGGATATAACACTGCAACTGCAACAGCCAGTGCAATTTACAACTATGGCAAGGTGCGACTTGGCGATGTTACATTGGAAGAAAACAATTCTACAACATATATCGCAATTCTAAACCAAGGCTCAGTTGAAATTTATGGCAATGCTTTCATTGCAGACGGACAAAGAATTTTCCTTGGCACATATCTAAGCGAAACAGTCAAAATTGTTGACGGCAAGAAAGAAACTGTGACCGAAAGAAAATTCCATGAAATTACAATTTCAAAAGAAAATTGGCTGAATAAAAAAGCAGATAGTGAAGAAGTAAATCATGTTGAAATTGACTTCGTTACAAAAAATGCTGTTATGAACAAACCTGTTGTGCAGTTTGCTTCAGTTATGGAAAACGGCGAAGAAAACAAGTCAAAACTTTACAACGCTTACAAGCAATATTTGCAAGACGGCAATGAAGAAATATTCACTTTGACACAAAGTGCTTCATTTGTCCTAAGATGTGATGACGAAAAGTTTGCTCTTGTTTTGGCACTTCACAGTTATGACATTCTCTTTATGGACTTGTCAAAAGACAGTGACGGCAAAGTTATTGCAAGCAAAACAATTAAATGTGGCGACCCACTAAGCGATGAAACTTTGGCAAGCATAAACAGCATTAAACCAACCAATCTTCGTTATGGCTACACATTTGTTGGCTGGGCTTATTACAATGAGTATCCAGTTGCAAGCGAAACATACTCTGACTTTGAGGGCTTGGGCGTAAGATATTCATTTAAAGACGATGAAAAGAGTGTTGATGTTTACTCTCAAATTCTCTCTGGCGAAGGGAAGTTTAACTATATAGAAAACTTGAAAAATGTTAGAAGTGAAGCGGGAAATGAATTTAAGTTCCCAGCACACAACTTCTATCTATATGCAGTTTGGAAGCCAAATGAATATGATGTTGAATTTGTTTATGAACCTCTAGGTCACATAAATACAACAATTAACAATCAAGAATTCTCATCAAACCTTGGCATGATGAATGTTCTTAAGAAGAAAGTTGGCTATGGCTTGTCTTTCAATTTGCCACTTGCAAGCGAAGTGAACAAAACATTGTTTGTGACTTATGACGATGTGACAAATGTTGAAAGAGATGCCTCAAATGTTCCACAAAGAGTTACTCTTTCAAGCGGAGAAAGTGTTACAAACTTTGAACTAGAAACTTCGGGACTGTATGCTGGAAGTTACTTCTATACAAAGCAAATTGCCTTTGGCGAAAGTGTCTTTGAACTTAAATTCTATGTTGGCGAAAATGAGGACAGAGCATGGTCTGTGTTTATGAATGATACAGACTTGTCAAGCCCAAAAGTCACGCTTAGAAATTCACTTAACATAGACGGCGAAGAACAAAAAGTTGACCCAAATGTTTATCCAGAAAAAGTGACATTTGAAAAAGACGGAAACAATGTTAGTTATGAAACATCTGTTGACGAAGACGGAAGATATTTCTTTGTTGACGCCGAAAGCGGCAGAAAATATGTTTCAAGACAACTTATAAGACTTGACGGCTATGAATTCTCTAACTACAAAATCAACGGCAACTTGGGATATGGCGCTGGCGACTTGTTTAGAATGGACGAAAGCAACCCAGACTTCAGCGACCTTGGCAGAAAAATAACTGTTACTGTTATGTTCAAAAGGCTTACAGTAAAGCTTATCCTAAACAACAATGATTCGCAAGAGGGCAGTGTGACGGCAGAAAAAGATGTGTATCCAGGCACAGAAATTTTGCTTCCAACGATGTATGACTTTGGCGAATTTGAAAACATTGGCAGAAGGGAAAATTACTCGCTTGTTGGCTTCTCAAAAAATAAAAACTATGCAGCGGACGGGCAAGGTGTTTTGTATGCTCCTGGGGATAGATATGTTGTTACAGAAAGTTCAACGGGCGTGCATGAACTTTATGCAATTTGGGAAGAGGCTGAATGTTTTGTCCAACCTACAAACAGCACAAAAGAAACTGAAAAGTGGTTCTATTCTTCACTTTCAAAAGCATTTGAAGATGTTTCATCAAATGTTTATGGCACAACTTACTCGCAATTTAACATTGTTATCCTAAAACAAAATGTTGAAGTGAAAAGCGAACTTGTAGTTCTTGCGGATGTAATTTTGAGTGCAAAAGCAGGTGAAGTTACTCTTAAACTTTCTGACGACTTTGCAGAAGGCAAGGCTATGTTTGTTGTTGGCGGAACAAGTGTCAGCGGTGACTATACAAAAGCAAAACTTACAATAGACGGCAAGAGCGGAACAAATCTTGTTATTTCGCAAGGAACAGTTAAAAATAGAAGTGAAAGTTTGATTGTTGTAAATCCAAATTCGGTGCTTAATATCTTAGGCTATACTCGCTTTGAAAACGCAACTGTCACAAGCGAAAATCGTGGCGGCATGATTACAGTGTTTGGACAAATGGGGGACGAAGGTGCTCTTTATGGTGTTGTAAATATTTCTGGAACTGGTGTTGTGTTCTCTGGAAACAGCAGCACAAACGGTGGTGCAATTTATGTTGGAAGTTATGGCATATTAAACGCTGAAGCAGACGACAAAGACGGAATTTCTTTTGGCAAGACAAAAGATGAATATAAAGAAAACACCGCAAGTGGAAATGGCGGAGCAATTTTCGCCCAAGAAAACGCACAGATAACACTTAAAAATGTGTGGTTTAAGGAAAATGCTGCTTCTGTTGGCGGAGCTGTTTATATAAGTGCTGACTGCAAGTCAAATATTTCCGATTGCACATTTAGCGGAAATATTGCAACGGGTTCTTCACTTGGCGGCGGTGCAATTTATTCGCAAGCAGACCTCAAACTCTCTGCAACAACCTTTATGGAGTTTGATTCAAACAACTCTCTTGGAAATGGCGGTGCTGTGTTCGCTTCGGGTGTGCTTACTTTTGTTGGCAATCCAACATTTACAAAGAACACGGCAAAAACAAGCGGCGGTGCAATTTTCGCACCACAAGGGCTTGTGTTTGACGGCGGATATTTTGAAAACAACGTTGCAAGTGAAGGCTTTGGCGGGGCTGTTTATGTAAAAAACATTTTGCAAAAAACAACAAGAAATGAAACTTTGACTGTTACATTTAAATCTAACAAAGCAACTTATGCTGGGGCGATTGCAATCATTGATTTGCAACAAAATACATCACTCGACAACTTGTATTTTGACTCTAACGAATATGTAAACGAAGGCGGAGCAATTTATGTAGAAAACGCTGCTCCAAACTTTATGCTCACCCTTGGAAAAACTGTTAATATATCTGGGTCAAAAGCGTTGGGTGGAAATGCACAATATCAACGTGGCGGGGCTGCGTATGTGAAAAACGGGAACTTGCTATTTGAAGGCACGGCAGACGGAAATGCTGCAGTAAGTGGCGGAGCGTTCTATCTTGAAGGTTTGTCAAGGCTTGTCCTAAATGGTGCAAGGGTTCAAAACTCATCTGCAGAAAGTGACGGCGGTGCAATTTATGTTGGCGGGTCAAGCTATATCCAATTTACTGGCGACAACACAGTTCTATCTTCAAACTTGGCTCTTCGTGGTGGGGCAATGTTTGTTAACTCCTCAAATGTAAATACAGTTATCAAAAATGTTACATTTGACGCAAATTCACTTTCTGAAACTTCAATGTTTGGCGAAGTGCTGTATATTTCTGGCAATTCGCAAGTGACAATGCAAGGAAACATTGGACTTGTTGTGGCTTCAACAGATAGTCATCAAGTTTATGTTGGAAAGAATGGAACACTTACACTTATAAATGCAAAATTTGTAAACAGCGAAAATGTGGAAATTTCGTCAAAGACAACTATTGAATCGGAAATTCGAGGCACTTCTGTTTCGCACGGAAAAATTGTTATGGACGAAAAGTCTTATATAACAGACATCTATTTCAGCCCAATTTCTAAGGATAAACTAAGTGCAAATATTCAAATATTGACTGTTTCTGGCAATATGTCAAGCACAATGGAAAATAGGGAAAGAATTGTTATTCACCTTTATGATGTGGCAACGGACGCAAAAATCGAAAATCTTCATATGGTGAAGTTTGACAGTTCAGACCTTGCGAGATTTGCAGAAGAATATTTTGAACTTGACGAAGAAACAAAGAAATTTGTTCTTGCTGGAAGCGGCAGTTATCTTGACATCATAAAAATGGCGGAAGATATTACAATCGACCCAAACGGCGGCGAGATAACCTACAATGGCACAACTTACACAGAGCCATTTAAAATTCAACTTGACGATTCAGACGACAACACCCTTAAGTTCCTTGACAATTTGTCGGGCTTTAGGGCGGGATACAAGTTGCAAAACTATTTTGACGGTTATGTTGACGGTGAGGCAACTGGCAGCAGAAGAATGAATGCTCAAACTATTAAACCTTACAAACAAGTTACATTGAAAGCAGTTTGGGAACAAAGGTCTTACGCTTACAAGTCATATTATCAAAATGAGAAATCGGAATACATTGAAGTCGGTGGCGGGAATATCATGTTTACAGACAGGATTTATCTCACCGCACCAGCAAGACAATATCTCACTTGCATAGGCTGGAAAGTTTTCTATGTTGACGCTACAACTTCAAACTTTGTTCCTCTTATTGATAAAGTTATGGGGCTTAAAGATTCATTCTCACTAAACAGAATGGGCGAAACTGTTGAAGAAACAAAGTCGAAACTTAAACTTGTTGAAGAAAACGGCGGAACAGTTTGCTTTGTGGCTCAATATGAAGAAACAATGGTCGAAATAATTTTTGACGGCAACGGCGGAACAAGCAAGAGTGGCGAAACAATGGTCAAAATGTCCATTCCACAAAGCAGAGAATATTTGACTTATGCTTCACTTCTTGACACATTCAGCAAGGCTGATTATGCAGTCAATGGCATTTTCACGGGTGACAATAACATTTATCACGAAAATGTTGACACAATGTATGACTTTTCTAACCCTTCAATCTGCATAAAAGACCTAACAAAGTTGACTCTTCATTGCAACTGGCAAAAGGTGGAAGCAGTTATTATCAAAAATAATGTTTCCGCTGGCGAAATAAATAGAATCAACTATGAAACAGTTGGCGAAGCAATCAAAAACCTTCTTGACGGCGACACACTTGAAATTGTTTCTAGCAGAATTGAACTTAAATCGGCACTTGTCTTTAACAAAGCAATTTCCATAACAGTGACAGCAAGCAAACCTGTGACATTGACAAGAGCAACAAGTCTTTCAAGTTATATGATAAGAGTTGAAAACGGTCAAGTTACATTTGATAGCAACAACTCTACAATAACTCTTGACGGCAATAATGACGGAAGCACTGACGGGGCAATTTATGTGGCAAGTGGTGCAACTCTTGTTGCGGGTGATGTGCTTGTGGTGGCAAATCAAAATGTAACAAACAACGGTGCAGCGATTGCAAACAACGGCAGACTTATTCTTGTTGGAGCAAAAATTTTAAACAGCTCTACAAAGGGAAATGGCGGTGCAATTTGGAACAACGGCAGCTTGCTTGTGACTGATGTGACAATAGAAAATTGCAGTGCAACAAACGGTGGCGCAATTTGGACAAGTGGCACAGCAGAAATTGCTGGCGGAACATTTGACCAAAACAGTGCAACAATGGGCGCAAGTGTTTATGTTGGCAACAAAGTTGACGGAACGGGCGAAGGAATTGTTGTTCATTCTGCAACTTTCCAAAATGGCAACATGGCAACTTATGCAAGCAAAACTCTTGACGAAGTTAAAACATATGGCGGTGCAATTTATGTGGCAGAAGGCGTGCAAAGAGTTGTTGTTGGCGTAAGCACTCAAATTATTGGCAACAAAGCAACCTATGGCGGCGGGATATATTATGTCGGCGACAAAGTGGCTCCAGCAGTTAGCAACATTAGTTTTGAAGCGGGCTGTGTGTTAAGTGAAAACAGTGCAGTTTATGGCGGTGCAATTTGCTTTGGCCCAGTGGAAGATAACTTTAACAATCATGTTGTAAGAATTATCTCTGCAGACATAAGGTCAAACACAGCGACCTATGGCGGTGGCATTGCAGTGCTTAAGGGAACGCTTGAAATTTATGGTGGAAATGTTGGCAAAAATATTTGCTCAGAACTTGGACAAAATATTTATGTTTCACTTGGTGGCAAACTTTCAGTTTATGGCGGAACAATAGGCTCTACTGACACAAGTGGGTCGGAAATTGTTATTGAAGGGAATTCACTTGAAGACCTTAGTGGCAAAATGGAACTTGCTGGTGGCGGTGACATTTATGACACAGTAAGACTCAAGGGCGGAGCGAAAATTAATGTTAAATCTGACATAACTTCAAGCAAAGTTATATCTGTTGCCATTGAAAATTATCCAGCGGGAACGGACGAAGTTATTATTGCAACATTTGACGATAATCTTGATTCTGACGCAACAAAATTTGAAGTTGAAAGCAGTCAAAGGGACAACTATAGAACAAGAACAAGCGGACAAGATGTTGTTATAACTCGTGCAATGTTCTCACTTATCATTGACCCAGACGGCGGAGTGCTTTCAAGTGACATAGCGGGCATTAGACAATATGGCACAAGATATGTTGCAGATGTTATGTTTGGAACAAACTTGTCCTCTCTTCTTGCAAACACCAAGGCAGCAAGGGACAGACGAGAATTTGCATATTGGGGTATTGTGAATGGCGAAACTGTAACACAACTTGCTCTTGACACAACAATGCCATATGGCGACTTGCAAATTAAGGCAGTTTACACTCAAATATTGTTCGTTTTGACACTTGACTTCAATGACATGGGCGGACTTAGCAAAACAAAAGCAGAATTTAATGTTCAAAATTTGCAAAATGAAAACTTCCGAAACTTCAAAATTGATAACGGAAGTGTTAGTGTTGAAGTGTTTGTGACGGGCGAAGGTTCAAACGCAAAACAAACATTGGCAGCCCTAGCTAGCAGACTTAGCAGATTTGGCTACATGCTTTCTGGCTTTGATTTGACCGCTGGAAATTCTTTCGGAATAAATCTTGACGCAAGCAATTTTGAAATGTCCGCAGAAGACACAACTGTTTATGCAATATGGACTGCAAATAGTTATGAAGTTACATTCCATAGCAACCCTTATGAGGGCGAAGAAGAAACAAAGACAATTTCTGTCAATTATGATGAAAACTTTACTCTTCTTGGCATTGATGACATTGCTCTTGACGGCTATATTCTATCTGGCTGGGCAATTTCTCGTGACGGAAATGGCAAAACATACAAACTTGGCGAAAACCTTTTGATGAACAAGGATATGACACAGTCACTCAACTTCTATGCTATCTGGAGTGCAAAACAATATACAGTTGTATATGAAAGTGAACTTACTGAAGCAACGGGAAATGTTGAAGACACAGTTATGACCTATGGGGAAGAGGGCGAACTTTCATCAAGCAAATTCACAGCCCTTGGATACACTCAGATTGGGTGGAAGACGGCTGACGGCACTGAATATTTGTTTGCAAACAGTTTGACTGTTAAGAATTTGACAACAGAAGATAAAGTTTCAGTTTATGCAGTGTGGCAAGGCAATGAATACATAGTTGCATTGCATGTTGCAAATGACGAAACCTCAAGAACAAAAGAAATTAAAGCAACTTATGGCGACAGCACAAAAAATCTTCCAGACATAAGTGAAATTGTTGACACGTATTCAAGACTAACAATGTATTTTGTTGGTTGGACAACTGTTCCAAATGGAAAGACGGAAGATGTGGAATATTCAAATTGTCAAGTTATCTATAACTTCACAACTGAAGATAGAATTGAACTTTACCCAGTGTTCGTGAAATATTCATTGAACATACTTTCAAACAATGGCGAAGATAAAGTTTTGGCATTTGAACCAGATAATCAAGGCGTGATTACAGTTAGCAAGCAAGACTTAATTTCATTCGCACTTGTGGGGCATGAAATTGGCTTCTTAAGCAGAACAAAAGAAGTTTCACTGGGTGCAAGCAATATTAACTTTGACGAACAAGGATATATCACAATTTCAACAAGCGTGTTTACAAAACCAGTCTTTGAATTGTTTGTTGCGTGGAAGTCACTTCCATATGTCTTGCAATTTGAAGTTGAAGGCGGAAATGGAGAATATCCAACAAGCACAATTTACGTTTCTCCAACTGGAACAAACACATATGCTGAGGGTGCAACATCTTGCGTTTTGCCACAAGATATGGAAACTCCTGAAATTTTGCATGGCTGGTCAATGTTGCCAGATGCAAGTGTTGTAAACTTTGAACTTGGCGCTTCACTTGCTCTAACTCAAGACTTTGTTGCAGAATTTGCAAAATATCAAGACATTTCTCTTGGAATTTTGAAACTCTATGGCGTTAGAGAAACAGAGTATAGTATTGTCTATAATCTTAACACCACAAGAACGATTATCGGGGCAAGCGCAACAGATATTGTCGGCGAAAATCAAAATGAAACAGCAAAATTTGAAATTGGAACAGAGAGCAATATTCTCTTTGCAGACATCAACGGAAATGTTTGGGAAATTGCAGATACTAGGGACGAAAACGACCAGTATTTTGCATACTTTGCAGGCTGGGCATATTCACCAAGTGCAACCACTCCAGACATCAGACAGTCTTACGAAAATCCAAACGAAGCAACAACAAAATTTGCGGGAACTGTCACACTTTATGCAGTGTGGGAAGAATATTCAAACCCATTTATCTTCACTTATCTAGACTCCAAGATAGTTGGACTTAGTGAAGAAGGGCAAACTCTTGAAAATGCAAATATCATTCTTCCAGAACACAAACTTTACAAAGTGGGAACATCAGTCGTTGTTGGCGAAACAATAACTGGAATTTCAGGCCTTTTGACCGCTGGACAAATTCAATCTTTGAACTTCAAGTTTGTAACAGACGGCTTTGAAATCGAGCCATTTGCTTTTGAAAACACAAATAATCTTTTGGGACTTAACAACTTAAAGCAAAATCAAGTGTTTGGCTTTGGTGCTTTTGTAAATGAAACATTGAAAGATATAACATTTGAAGAAAGTGATAACATAGCAATGTTTGTAGCAAGCGACGGGAATATTTATTCAACTGACGGAACAAGTGCAAGTTTGTTTGCAGTCTTAATTTCAAACATGGGCGGGGAGGCAAATTATGCAGTTGCTCAAAGTGCAAATTACAACGGAACAAACTACAACATAAATTCCGTTCTTCCATTTGCATTTGCAAAAACAACTTTTGAAACAATCTCCATTCCTCAAACAATTTCTTCATTAAAGGAAGGCTCACTATCTTATATAGAAAATCTTTCTTCCATTATTGTTCCATTTGTTGGCGGCGGCAGTGCCGAAGACGGAGCGGCGAGAGCGTCAAGTTTGAAATATCTGTTTGTAGATAGATACGGCGAAGTAGTTATTCCAGCGGGACTTGTTCAAGTTAACATTCAAAATGACAAACTCGACAATTTTGGTGATTATGCATTTGAAGGCTTTGCAAAACTTGAAAGAATTTTCTTTGGAGCAAACATTAAAACATTTGGGGCATATGCGTTTAGTGATTGTGCAAATTTGATTGAACTCGGAACAAGTGGCTTGTTTGACATTTCAAACATAACAAACATTGGCTCATACGCTTTCCAAAATTGTGTAAATATTCCAAAGAGTATTGACCTAAGCAATGTTCAAACATTTGGCGAAAGAGTGTTTGACGGCTCAGGACTTCAGAGTGTTGTTCTTTCTGGCACAACAGAAAACTTTGGCGAAAATAAAACATTTGAGGAATTGACAACACTTGTTGAAGCAAGACTTTATTCCATTGCAGCGTTTGAAGCAGTTGTAAACGGCACGGGCATTACTGCAAGTGACATTGAAGAAGATAGAAAAGGTGTTGTTTACACAAATATCAATTTCTATCAAAGAATTGTTAAAACTGCAGAGTGGCAAAAATATCTTAGATATAATATTGTTGTTGACAATTTGATTGATGTTTTAAGCAGCACAAACGAACTCATAAGCTATCATTCAAGCCTTGAAGACGCAGTGGCAAACGCTCAAAATGGAAACAAAATTGTTGTTAAGAGTGACATAAATCTTAAATCGACAATTACAATCGACAAGCAAATCTCAATTTATGCTGGATATGAAAAACTTGACAGCGAAGACAGAGGCGGAATTACATTCACAAGAAAATCTGACGAAACTGCATTTATTGTTGAAAGCAATGGTAACGTTACATTCGGCGGCAACTTCGTTGAGGGAGATGACGCAACATATGTCAATGCAGAACTTGACATCGTGGGCAGCAAACGTGAATCTGCAGACAGCCTTATAAAAGTAAACGGAGGTGTTGTTGGCTTTAATCTTGGACTTAAAATATATGATCACATTTCACAAAATGGCTCAGTTGTCTATGCAACAGGTGGCACAATTTCCGTCACTGGCAGCGAGATATATAACAACTATGCCGTGACAAGTGGCGGCGTATTCTACATTTCAAGTCAAGCAACTTTGAATATATTCAGAGCAAATATTCACGACAACGGAATGTTTGACGGCGAAGTTATGACAAAAAGCGGCGGCGTTGTGTTCGCTCAAGACGGAAGCGTTGTTAATATTTCCGACAAGGAAACTCAAATAGTAAACAACGGCGCACAAAACGGCGGGGCAATTTACATTGATTGTGAAGACGTGACAAGCACAATTTCTGCTGGACTATTCAGCGGCAACATGGCAACAATGTCAGGCGGTGTGGTGCTTTTGAATGCGGGCAAACTTGACATCACTGGCGAAGTGGAATTCTATGGCAACTCGGCAAAGAATATGGGCGGAGCAATCGCAGTTGTTGGCGGGACTCTTTGTGTTAATAAAGGTGTTAAAATTGGCTCAAGTGAAGCAAATATGGGCAACTCGGCCGCAATAGGTGGCGGTGTCGCAATAAACGGTGGCGGACTTGTGGCGGATAATGTTACAATTTCTTCAAACAATGCAACAACTGGTGGAAACGTTTACATTAGTTCTGATAAGACTTCAAGTATCACTTCTTCTGAAATTATCCTTGGTAACAATGGCGGAAGCATTGACTTTGGAACTGATGTCTTGGGCGGCGGCATATTTGTTGACGGAGCAAAAGTTAATATCAAAAATTCTTCCATAAAAGAAAACAAGGCCTTTGCTGGCGGTGCAATTTATATTACAGAAAACAACGGACTTGCAAGCGAAGTAACTTTGACTTCTGGCGAACTTCTAAACAACGAAGCAGATATGGGCGGGGCAATATTCGTGAAGAATGGCAAGGTTGTCGCAACAAGTGTGGATATTGCAGAAAACAATGCTAAAGACGGTGCAGCAATTTATGTTTCAAATGGCGAAGTCACTTTGAAAGCTGGCAAGATTTCAAACAACACAGCAACTGAAAACGGCGGCGGACTAAGCATAAACGGCGGAACTGTAAACATAATAGAAAGCACGATTTTGTCAGACAACAGAGCAACTGAAAATGGCGGAAATATTTACTATTCTGACGGCAGCCTTGTGATAAATGTTGCAACCATTGAAAAAGGAACTGCCAACTTTGGCGGCGGGCTGTATCTTGAAAGAAATGCTTTGGGCGTAGAAAAAGAAGCAGATGTTAAGATTTTGTCGGCAAAATTCACAGAAAATGTTGCTAACTCTGGCGGGGCAATTTATACAAACCTCGTTTTAAGCATTGACAAAGCAGAACTTTCTGGCAACACAGCAAGCGAATTTGGCGGAGCAATTTATGTGGGTGACAGAGCAAGAGTCGTGCTTGACGAAGTGTCATCTTCTGAAAATATTAGCAATGCAGAAAATGCAGAAAAGTTTGCAAACATTTACATTTCAAAAGATGCCTCAGAACATGCTCTTTCAATTTCAAACAACACTGTCCTTGGCGAGGCAGAGAAAAGCAACGGAGTTTATCTTCCAAAAGGCAAGATAATTGATGTTGTGGCATTAACTCTTGGCAGTGAAGGCGAAACTTCTATGAGAAAAAATAGAATAAGACTTCACTTAGAGAGAAGTCCACTTGACAAGTCAGAATGGCAAGATGATAAGGGAATTTATGTTGCTTTGTATGCCGATACAAAATATGCAACAACTGGCGTAAGCAAATTTGTAAGCGAGGGCGTGTGCTTTACACGAATGGGGGCAAAAATCTATGCAACTATTGCAACAGTTGTTGACGTGACAGACAGGGGAAAACCTATAAATTATGCAAGTTTGAAAGATGCAACAGAGCAATCTACGACAGAAGGAAGAAACTATATCTTTGAAATATTCCATGACCAAAAAATTGACGGAAACAACTTTGTCCAAGTCGGAAACAAACAAAACATAACAATCACTCGTCAAAAAGACGCAGACGCAAAAATCTATCGTGACGCAAATTACACAGGTGTTATGTTTGAGATTTTGGGTAAACTTTCTCTTAACTTTGACAAAGATAATTCTGAATTTAGTGGCAGCGTGCTTCAACCTCTTGACATCTTTGGCAGTGACGAAAGTGGCGAAAATTCACAATCAGTTGAAGCGACAAGTGCAATGTTTAGAGTTGTTAGCAGCGGAACACTCAATATTTATGAAGCAGTTACAATTCAAAATGGCAGCAACCTTTTGGGCTATGGCGGAGCGGTGTCTGTTGAAAACGAATATGCAACCTTGAACATGTATAATGGCACAATAGCAAATTGCAATGCCCTATATGGTGGTGCGATTGCGGTCATCAAAGGCAATGCAAACATTTTAGGCGGAATTCTTGAAAACAACACTTCAAATCTTGGCGGTGCAATTTATTCTGCGGGAACGATTGTTGTTGGAACAGACAGCACAACAACACTAATGGCAAATAACATTGCTCAAGGTGTGTCGGGCTTTGGTGGTGCAATATACACCGTTGACGGCTCAATGGCAACAATAAATTCTGTAACATTCACTTCAAATATCGCATCAAAAGGCGGTGCAATTTATGCAGAAGGAACACTAAATATTTCAAACAGCAGATTTAGTCAAAATAGGGCGTCAAAAGGTGGTGCAATTTATGACACTGGACTTATGAGCATTGTTGGCGGCAACTTCTCAGAAAACGGCAGCACGGAAGAGCAAGATTGTGAGTTTGGTGGCGCAATTTACATCGCAAGAAGCAAGTCTGATGCAGTTGCAATAGAGGGTGTAAGCTTTAACAACAACTCAGCACACTCTGGTGGCGCAATATATGTTGAAAAAGGTGAAATTACAATAAGAAACACAAGCGAAACATCGGGCAGCATAACGGGAAACTCTGCAACATATGGTGCTGGATTATATGTGGGAGCGGGCAATGTTACAATCATTTCCTACAACATTTCTTCCAACGTGGCAGAGGGTGACCTTGTGTCAAACGGTGGCGGCGTGTATATTGCGGGTGGCAATGTAACAATAAGCAATTCGCAAATAACAGACAACTCGGCAATGTTTGGTGGCGGCATTTACTTTGTAAGTGGCTCGCTTAGCATATATGGCGGAGCAATTTCAAATAACCACGCTGAAGCATCCTCTGCTTTAACTCAAACTTATGGCGGCGGCATTGCTCAACTTGGCGGCTCACTTAAACTTGCGGCATACACTGAAGAAGGTGGTGCAAGTTCAAATGTCACAATTTCTGGGAACGATGCTGACTTTGGTGCTGGGCTGTATCTTGTGGCAAGGGAAGGTGGAAGTGCAGAAATTTCTAACACAGAAATATCTGGCAACACTGCAAGAGTAACGGCTGGCGGCTTGGCTGTTAAAGGCGTGAATACAACAATAATTAACACAAAGATTTTGAAAAACACCAGCGGGAATGATGAGAGTGGCAAGGAAAGAGTAGGACAAGATGTCTGGTTTGGTGGCGAAAGTTATCTTGTTTTTGGAAGTCAAGTAACTCTTGGCGAAAACAAAGAAAAAGATAGACCAACAATTTATGTCGCTGGCGAAAGCATTTTCAAAAATTCTTCCACACCAACAGTTTCTGATAATAAAGCATTGATTTTCAACACTGAGTTTGACTATTCAACCCTTTATCAAGAAATTTATCTGCACCACGAGAAGAATTATCTTGGAAATTACGTTGACACATTCTTCGTGGCATTAGGCTCTGATGTAATCCAAGACATTATAACTTTGCATGTCGATGAAGGCGTGCCTTATGAAACAAAAGTTGTGTATGTCGGGGCAACTTATGCAGAGAAAGCACTGGCTAAATTTACAATTCCAGTTGACTCAGACTACACCCTAAAACAAGGAAGCGGTGCAAGCCAAGATTATCTAGTTTTGGCACCACAATCCTATCAAGTTGTGGACGAAGAAGGGAATATCAGATATATTACAGAAAAATTGCAAGACGCTATTGACAAGGCAAATGCCCACAAAAATTCAAAAAATGAACAGCTTATGGTTGTTATTAACGAAAAAGAAGTGGTTATTACTGAAGCAGTTCAAATAGGCGTAACTCAAAGTTCTGAAAGCGGAAGTGTAATTGATACTGTTTACATTGCAGCAAGAAAATCTACAGTCATTTCAAGAAATGGCTACGGCGGGAATGTATTTAATATCGGCAGATATGCAGATGTCAAGATTGGCACAAACTGCATGGAAGATTTTGCTGGCGTGATAGAAGGCTTTAAAACAGCATTTGGCGGCACTATCCCTACAATAACATTCAGCGGCGACATTAAGTCAAGTGGCAATGTTGCAGGAGTTGATGCGTTTATCAGAAACTCTGGCTCACTTACACTTGGCGAAAATGTGACACTTGAAAACAATACATTGAAAGCCACTGGCACTGGTGCAGTGAATGACGGCGGTGCAGTTGTTGTTACAAACGGCGGAACACTTAACGTTCGTGGCTCGGTCTTCATAGGAAACAGTGCTACGGGCAGTGGCGGTGCAATTTATGTTGAAAATGGCTCTATGCTCAATTTTGAGAGCGGAACCATTAAAGGAAACACAGCATTCGTTTCTGGCGGCGGCATTTTGATTGACAATTCAACAGCTACAATTTCTGGCGGAACAATAACAGACAACGCAGCAAACTATCTTGGCGGCGGTGTGGCTGTTAGAAATGGCGGAACTTTAGAAATTACTGGAGATGTCGAAATTTCATACAACAAAGCCACAAACGGCGGCGGAATTGCCCTATTTGGAAAAGGCAGTATAACAACAAGCAGTTCTGCAGACGGAAAGAAAGTGCAAATAAAAGAAAATGTTGCAATTCTTTCTGGCGGTGGTGTGTTTGCGGCAAGCAGTCCAGAAACTGTTGACGGAAAACTGAGCATTGTCGCAGAACTTAAACTTACTGGTGTCGATATTCAAGGCAACGAAGCACAAAAATTTGGCGGCGGCATAAGTCTTACTACAACAAATCAAAATACAAACGAAAGAAATGTTACATTTGACAATATTTTGAAAGACGATAAAGGCAATAGAATCGTTGGCATTAAAGCAACTATCGGCTTATCTGAAGATAGTGGAAGTGTAACAATTTCAGGCAACAAGGCAAAATATACTGTAAATACTAGATTAAAAAATACTGCAGCATACACATCATATGGACTTGGTGGCGGCTTGTATGCTCTTGACGCGAAAGTAGATATTCTAAACACAACAATTTCTGCAAACGAAACAAGTTTTGAACAAAACTACACCGACACAAGCGGCAACAGTCACCATGAAGAAATTGGCGGTTATGGCGGTGGTGTTTATGCAAGTTACTCAGCAATTTCTGTCAAAGATTCGATAATTTCTGCAAATATTGCAATGAAAAACGGTGGCGGCTTCTATGTGACTGAGGGTGCAGAAGTTACATTTAGTAATTGCGACAATGCAACTCAAATTGCACAAAACAAAGCACAATATGGCGGTGGAATTTATATCCACAACCCTGGTGGCAAAGCAAAAGTTCAAATTGCAAGCATTATAGTGGGCGGTGTGGGAAAAGAAAATATCGCTGCAAAAGGTGACGGAATTTATGTTGATGCATCTCGTGATTTTGTAGCACTTCTTATAACCACAACAAATGGTTCAACAACATTAAGTGACAATATCGCAATTTCAGACCATGTTTATCTTGCTCCTCACACAAATGCAGAAACAGGCAATCGTGATGACGCAATAATTTATGTTGACAAACATTGTTCATCTGGTGCAAGCATAAAGATTGCTCTTGACGAAGACCAGAAAGACCGTGGACACATCGTTGCAAAATATGATTGTTCTGACGCAGAAAAATGGGCTGACGAAAGAATGTTTGTAACTGACGACCTTGTTTCTCCATATTGCTTCATTGCAAAAGGCGAGAACATTGTTGTCGGCATAAAGATTGTTTTGAGGGAAAATGTAAATGACGGGGCAATAAGATTCTTTGAATCACTTGAATCAGCATTTGCCTATGTCACAAGCGGCAACTGGAACTTTGTTCTTCTTGAAGACCTAGACGAAATGCCAAGCATTGACAATTTTGCAGTGGGAGAACAAATCACTGTAAACAACGGCGTCACGGCAACCCTTTGCTCGGGGAGAATAACTGGTGACGGTCACGAATGGGAGGCAATCACAGAAGAAAAAGACGGACTAAGTAGAAAAGTTGTTAAGATGTCAAAAGAACTTACATCAAGCATTTTTAAAGTGTATGGAAGTCTTACAACAACTGGCGTAATATTTGACGGAACGGGCAGCAATGCTGGAATTGCAATTTTGGGAAGTGCTGAAGAAAGCAACGGTAGCTTTGCTCTGGGAAGCAATACTTTGGTCAAAAACTTCAATAATATTGCCGTGGAAGCAAAAGCAGGCGAAGTTAAAGTCCAAGGAGCAACCATTGAAAACAATACTGCAACTGTTATTCAGATTTCTGAGGAAGCAATTCTCACAATGACTGACAGCACAATTACAAATAATAAAATGGCTTCAGGTGACAGCGTTGTGTCTGTAGCCTCAAACAAGGAAAACAAGATTGAAAATTGTGTCTTTACAGATAACTCAGCCACAGACGGCGGAGCGGTCTTGAATAAAGGCAGTCTTACAATCTCTGGCGGCAAATTTGCAAACAACAGTGCTACAAATGGTGGCGCAGTTGCAAACGAAAATGACGGAACTTTGACAATAACAACTTCAACAAGTGGCTCAGCAGACGAAACTGCAACATCGTCAGACGCAGCAGACATTATGTTTGAAAACAACTCTGCAAAAGATAACGGCGGTGCAATTTACTCAAACAGCGGCACAGTTAAAATCTCTGGTGTAACATTCAGCGGCAACACAACAAAAGAACTTAGCAGCAACGGCGGAACGATTGCGGTAGTTAATACAACAGTCACAATTTCAGACACAACAATTCAAAAGTCATATACTTTGGGTTCGAATGGTCTAACAAGTGCAAAAGCAAACAACGGTGGCGGCTTGTATGCAGAAGGTTCATCTGTTACACTAAACGGCGGAAATACATTTGAGGACAACAATGCCACAAACGGCGGTGCAATGTATCTCAAGAACAGCAGTATTACTCCAAACACCTCTGAGGGTAAGGATAACCTCATCACGGGCAACGTAGCAACAAATGGTGGCGGCTTGTATATTGTGACTAATAGCACAGAAGATAAGCCAATGAACCTAAGTGGACTTAGTATAATTTCCAACATTGCAAACGACGGAAACGGCGGCGGTGTGTATGTTGCAAGTGGAGCAATCAAACTCACTGGCGGCAGCGTAAACGGCAACAAGGCTAAAGCAGATGTGCGAACTACTGATAAAATGAAAGATGTGTCGACTGGCTTTGGCGGTGGTGTGTATGTCGCAAGCGGTGCAACACTTATCATTGACGCAGATTCTAGTGAAATTATCACGGGTAACACAGCACTTTATGGCGGCGGTGTTTACACTGCTGGAACAACAACCCTTACAAAAGGTGTTATCAGAGGCAATGTTGCCACAACAGCCTCAGCCAACACTGAAGGAACAACTACTTCGTTCAAAAATAGTAAGGAAGCAAGAGGTGGAGGTGTGTTTGTTAAAGGAATATTGAATGTCGTTGGCGGCTCAATTTCTGGAAATATTGCAGACTGTGGCGGCGGAGTGTATCTTGACGGCACACTTGTAATGAATGATGGAAACATTAACAGCAACCAATCATATTGGGGTGCAGGACTTTATGTAAATAGCACGACAGCAACCCTCTCTGGTGGCTTAATCAGCAACAATGTGACAGTTCATGAAGTTGAAGGAGTTGCAGTGACTGGTGGTGACGGTGGCGGCGTGTATGTTGCAGAAGGAAAGACATTTACCCTTGGAAATGATAAGAATCCATCAGAAACAAGCACAACGTCAATTTCAAACAACCAGGCTCTAAGAGGCGGTGGAGTGTTCGTTGCGGGACAAGATTCAGAATTCACTTTGCAAAACGCAACATTGTCAGAAAACACTGCTATCCTTGGCGGCGGCGTGTATGTTGGACATAGTATCATAAAGGAAATTATAGACGGAAAAGAAGGAACGCCAAACTACTACCCAGCAAAATTTGTGATTGATGCTGGAAAAATCTCAAGCAACACGGCAAAAATACCAGAGCAAAAAGACGAAAATAAAGACAAGATTGCTGAAATTATCAAACTTGAAAAGTATAGTGTTCCAAAAGGTGGCGGCATTTATTGCGAGGGAACGCTTGAAATGCATAGCGCAACAATAGAGAACAACACTGCTTCGCAAGAAGTAGGTGTCGGCGGGCTTGGTGGCGGATTGTATTTCGACAATGGAGAAATTCAAGCGGGTGACGACACTCAATCTGGAATAAGTGATGAGAGATTTAGTCTTACAATTGATGGCTCCTTTGGCAAAAACTCAACATTCACTGGAAACAAAGCAGCCCATGGCGGTGCTATTGAAATTCAATCTAAACAAGGCGTTAATAACATAAAAATTTCAAACACAACCTTTGACGGAAATACTGCAAGTGTCAATGGTGGTGCTGTGGATGTTCGTGGCAGTGCAATCTTCGCTAATTGCGAGTTCTACAACAACTCAGCAACAGCCGACGGCGGTGCAATGTATGTTAGAAGGCGTGAAAATACCGAAGACAATTCAGTTGAAATAAAAGACAGCTTTTTCGGTGATGAAGGCGAAGGCAATACAGCCGCAAAAGGTGGTGCAATTTATGTTTGCGGAAAAGTTATAGACGAAAAGTCTTGTGGACCAAATGTCACACTTTTACGAGTTACAATGTGTTACAACGGAATTTCCACAGAGCCAACTCGTATAGCTGCTGAATATGGCGGAGCGATGTATATTGAGAACTCAAATGTTTCATTTGTTAAAGGAAAGGAAGAGGGGGCAAGTACAATCTCTAACGCTGCAACTACAAATGGAAAGGAGAATGAAATCTCACACAACTCAGCCACAAAAGGCGGTGCAATAGCCATGAACGGTGGAACACTTAATATTTCCGCAAGCACAGCCTTCACTGCAAACAACGCAACAAACGGCGGCGCATTGTATGTCACCTCTGGTGATGTAACTCTTGCCAGTGGAATATTCGGCGGCGAGGCTTACCAGTCTATTGATGATAAGCATGATCTAAAATCTCTTATAAATGAACATAAAGAAGCATTATCCGATAGAACTAAAACTGAGCCATATGCACCAAAAACTGACACAAGCAACACTGCAACAGACGGCGGTGCAATTTATGTGGCGGGTGGCTCGGTTACTATTGCTGAAAATGTGCAAATTGAGGGTAACCATGCAGAAAACGGCGGCGGTGTGTATATTGCGAATGGCGAACTATATATTAAAGCCGCAAAACCAACTAAAGAAGAAAACAAAAATATTCCTGCTAGCAACATAACGGGCAACTACGCAACAAGCGGCGGTGGTGTGTATGTTGGTGGCGGTATCCTTTCAGTAGGCTTTGACGGTGACGGAGGCTTGAACCTTGCCTCCTCAGGATATATCTTTGGCAACATCGCAACAAACGGCGGCGCAGTGTACATCTCAGGCGGCTCGGCAAACCTAATCAACGGCAGCATAAAAAACAACTGTGCATTTAAGTTAGGTGGTGGTGTGTATATAAATGGCAGTGATGATACTATTCTTACAATGAATAATTTTGAGATATCTGAAAACTATGCTCAAAGTGGGGGTGGTATTTGCGTGGCTGGAGCAAAAGTTACAATTAATAATGGCGGAAAAATTAGCGAAAATTCCGCACTAGATATTGGCAACATTATTGCTTCTGATGATTTCACAAGAGGTGTTGGCGGTGGTATTTCTATCAGCGGTGGAACTATGATACTTAACGGTTCTGCAATCAACAACAATTTTGCAGATAACATGGGCGGCGGAATATACGCATCTAGTGGAACTATTACACAATCTGAAAAAGAAGGTGCAAACACAGATACTCTTAGAATGGGTGGCAACCATGCAACAAATTATGGTGGCGCAATTGCAATACCAAGTGGTGGTGGCCATGTTACATTAAGTAACTTTATAATTGGTGGAATTAAGTTTGACACAAAAATAAATGATAACATTCTTTACGCCACGAGTGGTTCAGTTAATGGCAGAAGTGTTTCTGGCTTTGATGAGAATCAGATACAGAATATTAAATCTGCTCTTAGCGAAAACAGAGTGCAATGGGCAAACTATGCAACATTTGGCGGTGCTGTGTATGTTGCAGGTGGAACATTTAATGTAGCTGCAAAGAGCAGCGGAGATACAAGCATTGTCCAAGGCTTTGGTGCAAACACTCAAATTGAGGGTAATTTAGGTCAATTTACCGTTGGTGCAGGTAACATTGCTTCGTCTGGCGGTGCATTGTTTGTGGCTGGTGGCGATGTTATTCTAAATGGCGGCAACTTTGCTTATAACTATGCAGTAGGCAAGGTGAATGATGGAAACCAAGGCAATAAGGAGCTTAAGGACTTTGTTGACAAAAATCTATACGAAGTAAAAACCGGTGAAAAGGACGAGAAAAGCATTATTGATTATTGGGGTGGCGGTGCCATTTGCCAAGTAAAAGGAACGTTGATACTTAACGGTGCACAAATTCAAAACAATGAAACAAATGGTTTTGGTGGTGCAGTCCTAACATTCTCAAGCCGTAAGGTGTCGAAATTAGATGATGTTGGCACAAACTTCTCAAAATTCACAATCAAAGGTGGGACTAAAATATCCAACAACTTTGGCACGCAAAAAGTTCAAGTACTTAACAACGTTGCCTCTGGTACACTTGGTCACGTAGGTGATAGTAAATATGGAGATGGGGTAAATAGATTGGCAAGCACAGACGGCATCGTAAGCATTAACAGCATTGTTTACTTTGAGGGTGGCGAGGTTTACGGCAAGATGACCCCAGCAACCGAAGACCCAAGTAAGGAAGAACCAGATAGTGCAGCGGATAGTTTGTCATTATATCTGCTTGGCACGGCGTTTGAGAATTCAAGCGTAACGTCATTTGCAAACAACGATGCGGATGCATTTATTGATGGCATGGAACTAGATGAAAGTGCAACAAACAGTTCAAATGCTAATGATAGGAACAAAGAATACTTAAAAGATAAGTATAAAGAGCATTATATTTTCAAGGCGTCTAGCGGAACTTTGCCAGTGTTCAAAAACAATATTATTATTGGAAAATATGATGATGAAAACACTTGGTGTAACACCTGTGGCAACACAAGAAAGGTTGATTGTGGCCCGCAACATCAAGCCACAGTTACAATTACGGGAAAATGTAGTGAATGTGGCGGAACGGGAAATTATGAAGATGCTGAGGGTGAAACAAAAGATTGTCCATACTGCGACGGGACTGGCATAAGTACTTATGAGAAGACTTGTCCACGTTGTGACGGCACAGGAGATGTTGCCTGTCCAGATTGTGCTTCAAGACAACCTTATATTCACATTGATACACACACAAACTGGGGACAACTTTGCAGTATTCAATATCTCAACAACCTTCCAGTTGACTTCTTAAAAGACTATTCAGAAAGACATTATGCCTATGGCTATTCAGACGGGCTCCTGTCTTGGGCTAATGGAAAGGCGACAGATAGTCGTAAAGTTCAACGACCAAATATTATCATAAGTTACTTTGAATTAAGAGAAAACGCAAATCTGGAAAATAATGGCAGACGAATTACGGACAACTGCGAATATGTATCACATCAAAAAGGCATTTGGCGGGTACTCCAACTTAAAGCAAAGAAAAAACCAAATGCAGGGCTGGACAGTGAAAGTAAGGATGCGTTAGGATTAACTGGCACATTCTTTGAAGGATTTTTTGATCTTATCTCTTGGCTTGATAAAAACCCAGCAATGAGTGGCATTGCTTCCAAATTCGGCGGTGTAACAAAGCTGGCAGAAACAATAAACGCCTTTGCTTCCATAGATTATAGTGCAGGCTTGCAGGGTGCTCTGTATGGACAATCTGATACAATTGCAAAATGGAAAGAATACTTAAGGACGGATTGGAGCGGTGATTTTGTTGATGTTGGTCCACTTATTGAAGCAATTATTCAAGGAGCTGGTGAGATAATTACAGTTGTTTATCCTCCAGCAAAGCCAGTTGTGGATGCAATAAAATATGGCTACGAGCTGTTGAAAGGCGGTGTTAACTTAATTTTGAAGCTCAAATATGTTTCACTTAAATAGCCAAAAACAACATATTGCAGCAACAAAAAAAGAAACCAATTTATTTGGTTTCTTTTTTGCTATATATTTGCTATATATTTGCTATATATTTGCTATATATTTGCTATATATTTGCTATATATTTGCTATATTTTTTATAGGTTTTCCACAAGAGGTTATTCTTTGTTGATAACAATTTTAACTTCGGTGCCGTCGATTTCAACATTTGCGTTGCTGTTTGCTAGGCAAGTGAGAAGTCCTTTGTTGTTTTCTTCAACGGAACTGTCGCCAAACAAAAGGGCAGTGATATTTTTGTTTATCATTTCTGCAAGGTCTTGTTCGCCCAAGAATTTGTTTATAATCTTGTTGATTTCTGAAGTATCTTCGGCTTTCATGTTGTTAAGTGTTATGTCTTTGCTTTCCACAAATTCAAATTCGCTTCCAGCAATGCATTTTGTTGTGAAATTGGTTGTTACATAAAGCGTGTCTGGAATATAGTTTCTGATAATTTTTGTAAAGATATTGCCGTTCTTTGAAATCTCTTCCTTTGTTGCTTTGAAGTTGATTTTTGCGATAACTTTGCAGTCGAACTTTCCGTCTGTTTGAAGATTGCTGAATTCCATTGAAAGAATTTCTACGTCAGCATTGTCAAGTGCAAAAGCCTTTTGATCCAAACTGTGCAAAAGGGAATTTGCCAGCCCAGCAACTTGCTTGCCGCTGAGTTTAATTGTGCCTTGAAGTGCCGACCCTTGATAATCTGTTAGTGAAAACTCTTTGCTCCCGTCCTCGTTTGTTTTATAGATTTGTCCACCTTTGCCCGAGCCAAACATGTTGTCAAGTGTTATCACGATGTCGTCATCTGTATATTTGTCTGGCACAACTTGTTCTTCGCTTGGTGGAGTTTGAATTGCCTTTATCTGCGCCCTCGCTTTCAAAATGTCAACCCCCGTTGTTGCCTTTATTCCAACATACACCGCAACCGACAGCCCAAAAACAACCACTGCGAAAATGATAAGACCCTTGAGCAGCCCCAAAAGACCACTAGATTTTTTTGCCATAATTTACCCCCTAGTAAATATTATATTAAAAATAGTTTATCACACATACAAATCTATTTCAAAACGCTTTTCACAAAATTTCTCCAGCAAAACAAAAATTTGTTACTATGAACAAAAAAACAAGAAAGCCCCTCACTTGCTCGTTAGAGCAAATATATGCAAATTTTTTCAGTAATTTTTTGTTAAATGAAATTGGCTTTCAGCCAATGATATTGACCAACGGTCAAAAATATTTCCCTTGGTCAATGATATTACTCATTTCATTCGTAATGATATGATATTTGCTTAACTGATCCTATCATTCTTTTTGAGAATATATGAACCCTCGCTTCATTTATTTTATTACAAAATATATGAACCCTCGCTTTGCTCGGAACCATATATTCAAAAAGAATATCATTCACGAAGTGAATATCATTGCGAAGCAATTTCACTTGCTCGTCAGAGCAAATATCATTGTGAAAAAAGACCTTCCTTTCGGAAAGTCTTTTTTCACTACTGGTGACCCCAACGGGATTCGAACCCATGATACCACCGTGAAAGGGTGGTGTCTTAACCGCTTGACCATGGGGCCATTGTCTGTATTGGTGGTGGCGGTAAGATTTGAACTTACGACCTTTCGGGTATGAACCGAATGCTATAACCACTAAGCCACGCCACCAAACCACTAACTAAGCCTCTTGATTATAAAGCAAAATAAAAATTCTGTCAACATATTTTTTCAAAATATTTTCAAAGTTTACAAATTTTTTTTATTTTTATCAAAATTTATGATTTTTTAGCCCATTTTCTTGCCAGAAATATGTAAAATTCCATATAAATTGGCATTTTGCACAATTCCGCTTGACAAATCTTTTTATTAAAACTACACTTTTTGTAGATAATATGATTAAAAGGTGAAGCGATGAGAAGGTTTTGGGACAAGGCTAGGGTGTGGATGTTATGCATAAATTATGTTCTTGTTATGGGACTTTTGTGTGTGATTATCTTCGGTGCAACTGTTCAAAATACTTCGTCCAATGTCACCGTAACCTATAATCGCCCAACTTACACTGCAACTTTTGACGCAAATGGCGGAAGTTGCGACACAACAAGCAAAAATGTCAAACTTGGTGACAATTATGGCTCACTTCCAACCCCAACACGCACTGGCTACAACTTTGGCGGCTGGTTTTTGGGAAGTTCTGCTGTGTCAAGCAGCACTCAATATAAAACAGTTGGCAACACAACTTTAACTGCAAGTTGGTCTGCAAAAACATATACAATTACAAGTGGAACAAACATCACTGGCGCAAGCATTTCCGTTCCCTCAAGCGGAACTTTTGGGAGTGGCATTTCAATCTCCTCAAGCGGCAGTGCAACAGGCTACACTTATTCATTAACAAATATTAAAATCTATTCTGGCAACTCCACCAGCGGAACTTTGCTTGCGACAATAAATTCAACTTCCTCCTCTTGGACGATGAGCGGAACTTACTACTCGTCAATCTACGTCTATGCCACTTGGACAAGAAGTGCAATCGCAACCACCATTTCTGCAAGTTCGACTTCAGTTTCATTCACATCAAATGGATATACTACAAGTCCAATAGTTACAATTACCGCCGGCGGAGGTGGTGGCAAATGGGTCTATAGTGTTGTAAGTTGTTCAACCAGTGCCAGTTCTTTTGAAATTAAAAGAGGAGATTGTGACCCAAATACTAACTATACACTTTCTACGACTGGAGAAACTACTGCTTCAATCACTTTTACTATAGTTGGAGGAATTGCTGTAAAAAAACATGGAACATTAGGAAATGTTGTTATTGTACCTTATCAAACAACCTATACTTATGTAATACAAGCAAAGAGCGTTTATAATGGAACGACTGCTCAGATAACGGTTAAATTCATTGCAGACCCGGATCCCAATGATTTCCCCTGATTTGTGAAGCAATAATGTTTATGCATTTGATAAAATGATAGTAATGATCTCTTATAATATTAAACTGACTGAGAAATCTCTCTCAGTCTTTTTGTTTTTTGGATAAGATGTGGTAGAATATGGGTGGAGAGAAATGGACGAAAATTTGAATTTTGAAAATCATGAGCAACTTGTAAAGGTTTTGGAAAAGAACGCAAGCCAAAAGTCCAGTCTTTTTAACAAAAAACTGATTGCAACTGAGTATAAGATTTTGGGTTGGAAGTTGCCATATCTAAGAGATTTAGCCAAACAAATTGTTAAGAACAACAAGCAAGACATTGTCTTGAGCCGCTTTGATTTTACATATTATGAAGAAATTATATTGTTCGATTTTGTTTTATCTCTTGCCAAAATGGACGAGCAAAAACGCATAAAGATTTTGGACAAACTTATAGCAAATTTTGACAACTGGAGTGTTGTGGATAGCCTTTGCTCAAGTTTGAAATCTGTCAAAAAGAATAAAGTCCTTTATCTTGACTGCATCAAGTCTTGCATGGAAGACAACCACGAATACAAAGTGAGAGTGGGGATAGTTCTACTTATGAATTATTATCTTGACGAGGAAAACTTGGAAGAAATTATGTCACTTGTTGCCCATGCAAACCACCCAGAACATTATTATGTCCAAATGGCACAAGCATGGTTCTTTGCCACGAGTTTTGCAAAACGTTTTGACGAAACACTGTCCTATCTTTCAAAGAACAAGAACTTACTTGCAGAAAAGACAATAAGAAAAACAATTTCAAAATGCAACGACAGTTTCCGTCTAACCACCGAACAGAAGAAGAAAATTAAAGAAAAACTATCATAAAATGTTGCCACAGAACAAATAAACGAGCAAAGTTGTTGTCAATAGGTTTAAATAAAAAAAGGCTGGAAATCCCAGCCTTTTTTACTTTGCGATTAACCTTGCAGACCTTGTGCTTGACGGAACATATCTTCCACAACAATGTCATAAATTTCCCCAATGGAAGCACCATATTCAAGCACTTTCCAAGGTTCGTTTGTGTGGAAATGAATTTTGATAAGTTCGCTGTCGCCAACTACAAGCAAGCAATCTCCAACAAAACAAGTGTTGAAGTGTTCTCTTATTTTGTCTTCGTCAAGACCTTTGCCCTCAATCAAAAGTTGAGTGTCATATCTGTAGTTAAGTTCTTCGCCTTCGTATTCCATAATTCTCTCCTTTTTACATTTTGATTTTACTTATTTTCTTCCTATGTGTCAAACAATTTGCTTTTATTTTCAAAAAGAGGACTATCTAATTTTGGAAATATCACAAAAAATGCTTAAAAATTGTTGAAATTCATTGCAAAATATGAAATAATTATTTTAGGAGAAAAAATGCTAGAAATAAAAAACTTAAATTATTCCATTGTCGAAGACGGGAAAAAATTGGAAATTTTAAAAAATGTCAACTTGAAAGTTAATGACAACGAACTCGTCATTATCACTGGGCAAAACGGCAGTGGCAAATCTACTCTTGCAAAAATCATGATGGGTATCCTTCCAGCAACAAGCGGTCAAATTTTACTTGACGGCATGGACATCACATCTTTATCCATAACCGACCGAGCAAAACTCGGCATCGCATATGCCTTTCAGCAACCAACAGTGTTCAAAGGTTTAACTGTAAAAGACTTAATTGACATTGCAACAGGCGGAACAAACACAGTTGCCACCGCTTGCAACTTTTTAAGCCGTGTCGGACTTTGTGCCAGGGAATATGTAAATAGAGAAGTTAATTCCAAACTTTCTGGTGGGGAACTTAAACGAATTGAACTCGCCCTGCTTCTTGCCAGAAACTGCAAACTTAATATTTGTGACGAACCCGAGGCTGGCATTGACCTTTGGAGTTTTGATGCACTTGTGCAACTTTTTCAAAGCGAAAAGCGAACATTTGTCGTCATAAGTCACCAAAAGAAACTTATTGAAATTGCTTCAAAAGTTATTCTTATGGAAAACGGGCAAGTCAAAAAATCTGGAAGTTACAAAGAAGTTGCACCATATTTGCAACCGGTCGTTTGTGACAAATTGGAGGGACAAGCATGAACACTTTAACAGAACAAGAAAAAATTTTGCTTGAAAAAATCTCCGACTTGCACGACATTCCACAAGCGGGGGCATTTAATATCAGACGCAACGGCAAGTTGGTCGCACGAAATGTGGATAATGAGATAAATATTGTTTCCAAAAAGGATAAAGACGGCATTGACATTATCGTCAAAGACGGAACAAAAAACAAAAGTGTTCATATCCCCGTCCTTCTCAGTCAAGAAGGCTTTGAAGATATGGTTTACAATGACTTTTACATCGGCGACAACTGTGACGTCCTAATTGCCGCTGGTTGCGGAATTCACAATGCAAGTTCCAAAAAATCTAGGCATAATGGCATACACAGTTTTCACATCGGCAACAACTCATATGTAAAATATGTGGAACGCCACCTCGGCATGGGCAAAAATAAAGCAAAACGTGTCCTTGACCCAGTGACCACTGTTGACATGAAAAATGGAAGCGTGTTTGAAATGGAAACTTTGCAACTGTCTGGTGTGTCGGGGGCAAAAAGAGTGACAAAAGCAGTGGTGGGAGAAAATTCGACTTTGCTCATAAACGAAAAAATATTGACCGAAAACTCAGCCCATGCTTCGACCAATTTTGAAGTGCAACTTGTTGGGGATAACTCAAAAGTTGATGTCGTGTCGCACGCAGTGGCAAGGAACAAGAGTAAGCAATTTTTTGTTTCAAAAGTCGTTGGCAAGGCAAAATGCTTTGGACACGTGGAATGTGACGGAATTTTGTGTGATGACGCACAAATTTCATCAACTCCAGAAATTTTGGCACAAAATAGAGATGCAAGTCTAGTCCACGAAGCAGCAATCGGCAAAATATCCCAAGACCAACAAAACAAACTTATGACCATGGGACTCACTGCCCAAGAAGCAGAAAAAGCAATTATCAACGGATTTTTGAAATGATAAAAAACTCAACCATTTGGTTGAGTTTTTTGCTGTAAAGATATTTTCTACATTTGGCTATATAAGCGGAACTTGTAAAATATAATTTTTGTTATTTTGTAAGTTCTTGCTTGTAATTTATGTCAAGCATTTCGCAAGTTGGAACATAGCCTGCTGGTGCTTTTACAAGGTCTGGAAGACGGTTGACAATGCTTGCGCAGGTAAGTTCAACTGTTTGTGGCTTGTTGACAACAATAGTAGTTGTTGGTTCGCCTTCAACTGTCCATTCGTTTTGGTCAAATTCGTCTGGACCATACACTTTTCCAATGCATTGGGTTTCAAGCGTAATTCCTTCTTTAGTTTTTGTTGTAACAACTGCACTCATGCCTGTTGCGTCACCTTTCTTAATTGTCATGCCAAGAGTTGATGACTTAAGGTCTTTTTTATAAGTTTGTGGCACGCATTTTTGAGTTTGTGACAAAACGTGCAAGCCCAGTTTTTCGCAAAGCCAGCCATTAACTGTCCACATATATGAAGGGGAATAGTTGCCAGCATTTATAAGTTTTTGGCGTTCTTCGTCTGGAATTCTGTCCACAGAAGCAATTTTTTCGTCAAATTCTTTAAGAGAAAGCCCCGCACCATGAACTTGTGCAAGTGCGATGCCATAATCTTCAACATTGTAGGAAGATTTGCCAACAATTCTGGTGATTTTTTGCGTTGTCCCGCAAAGGACTGAAATCAAACTTCCCCAAGAAGTGTCTTGATAGCCACTGCCTGATAGTGTGCAGTTGTGTTCTTTTGCAACTTTGTCAAGTTTCTTTGTAAGTTTTGGATTGGAATTCATTGGATAGAATGCTTCTTCGCAAGTGGAAATGGCGTTTACCCCTGCGTTTGCGCATGCAAGCATTGCTGGATAAATATCATTCATAAGGCTCATTGTTGTGATGATAGCACAATCTGGCTTCATTTTCTTAAGCCCGCTTTCAAGGTCTTTGACGTCTTGAATAATAACGCCTCTGTCTTTTCCACCAAGAACACATGAAATGTCTTTGCCAATTCTGTCTTTTGCAATGTCATACGCACAGCAAATTGTGCCACCTTTTTCTTCCACATAGCGCATGGTGTAAACAGACATCTTTCCGCACCCAATTTGTGCAACTTTCAAATATTTTTTCATAAATACTCCTTTTTGTTAAACCTAGAATGGAAATCTTATCTAAGTATTTCCACTTTTCTCAATCTAACACACAAATTTTACCATAATTTGGAATATATACAAAATAAATTTGAGAAAAAAGTTAAAATAAAAAAGCCTTCCTAGGAAGACTTTTTAAAATGGTGGAGATAAGCGGATTCGAACCGCTGACCTTTGCGATGCGAACGCAACGCTCTACCAACTGAGCCATACCCCCATATTTCATGTTATATTATATCAAACATTTGTCGCATTGTCCACAGTTTTTTGGGGCGACAGAGAATTTTCCCTCGGAAAATTCGGCAAAATCTTCCGATTTTGCCGCAAAACTCCGTTTTGCCTGTCGCCCCCCGCATAATATTTTTCGCAACCCCAACAAATTTCTTGACAAAACATCTTATATAAATTACAATTTTACAGAAACTATTATAAAACAAGAGATTATCTTGAGTGTGTGCCTGCCCTTGTAAGGGGAGGTGGCAACGAAGTCGACGGAAGGGTAGTCAAATAATAGCAACTACTCTATTATTTAGAGATTAAAAGGAAGAGTACAGAAATGAGATTTTGGGACAAAATGAGAGTCGGCATGCTGTGTGTAAACTATACACTTGTCATGGCTCTTCTGTCCATTATCATCTTCGGTGCAACCCAACAAAGAACAATCGGAAACGTGTCTGTGACCTATTCTAGACCCTATTACACGGTCACTTTTGACCCGGCAGGGGGGGGGATCTCCCAGCCAAAAGAGCGTTAAATTAGGCGATTTATACGGCGATTTGCCCGTGCCAACACGCACGGGATATAACTTCGGCGGTTGGAAAAATGGTTCTCTAATCGTAACTGCGTCCACACAAAATACAACAGTCGGGAACCACACTTTAACTTCCCAGTGGACGCCTCAAACGTTCACAATAACATTCAACAAACAATCTGGTTCTGGCGGTTCGTCAACAGCAACGGCAACATATGGACAAGCACTTCCAACAATAACCATTCCCACTCGAAATGGCTATAAGTTTGAAGGCTATTTTTCGTCAACTGGCGGCTCTGGCACAAAATATTATAATGCAGACGGAACATCTGCAACAACTTGGTCACAAACATTGTCCATAACTCTCTACGCCTACTGGTCAATCCCACCAACTACCTTAACTATAAGTGGGAATGGAGTAAACACCTATTCTTGGGGTGGGTCTGCTTATTGGACTCTTAAATATAACTCATACGGATCGGGGACATGGTATTGGGGAAATAACTATGGAGCTATCACACTAACGGCTGGGGGCGGCGGTGGAAGATGGGTTTATTCTATAATATCACTTGACTTGTATAAAGAGGATCTCACCACTGGTGAAGTATATGAACGCAAAGATAGGGATAACTCGGATTTTAAGCCAACTATTTCAAGCACAGAGCAAACTGGAGCAATTACTATTTCAATACCAGCGTTTTACATACACGGTATTTATGACAATGACGATAGAAAGGAGTCAACGTGGACATATGTTTTTCAAGCAAAAAGTGTGATAAATGGTTCTAGTATCACAGCGGACTTTGATTTGTATCCACAATAAAAAAGCAAGACTCATTATCTTGCTTTTTCTCTTTTATTTTCCTTCTTCTTTTTTGCTTTCGCTTTTTGTTTCAGCGGACTTTTCCGTTTTTGCTTTTTCTTTTTTAAGTTTTTCAATTTCCGATGGCTTCATCATTTTTTTGGAGCCAAGAATTCTGTTGACGGGAAGGGAAAAGCAAAGCCCAGCGCCGGGGGTGTTAAGTTTTGCTTTTTCGCAGATAAGTTTCATAATGGCGGGTTTTTGATATGTTTCTGCAAGGGTAAAGACAATTTCCTTTTCTGGTTGAATTTGCACGCCAAGCACAGACTCGCTGTCGTGTATGCCAGTGCCACGTCCATATATAATTGTGCCGCCTCTTGCTCCACCTTCTCTTGAGGCTTCAACAACTTTGTCTGCTTGTCCTTTTTGAACTATTGTCACAATCATTTCAAATTCTTTTAACATAATTTTTTCTTCCTTTTTATATAATTTATATTTTCTACTTTTCGCTTATAATCGTTGTTTTGTAAATTATTTTTTAGAGTGCAAATCCAAGAAATTCAAGCGTTGAATATGTTGCACTTTTAATAGGCAGTGTTAACGCTAGCCCAGTGTTCTTTTCTTCAAATTTTAACTTTTCAGATAGGGTAGAAAGTATTATTTCTTCGTCTTTCATTTTGATAATTGCAAAAAGCACTTCTTTTTCCTTTCCTTCTGTGCCAAAGTATTCTGCCATTGATGAGTCTGCAGTGCCTTTGCCAAAGGAAACTATTTGTGCGTCAACTCTCATGCTTTGCAAAATTGCCGTAGCCTTTTCCACTTTTCCTCTTTCCACAATAACCATCAGAAATTCAATTATTGGGTCTTTTTTCTTTGTAATTGGCATATTTTTTCTCCTTTATATATTTTCTATCTTTCGCTTATAATCTATATTTTGTCATTTATTCCAATCAAATTCCACAACACTTGCTCTGCGTTTTTTGCTATATTCTTTTTCATAATCAAATTCAATAATGGAATATTCTCTTTCCGCAAGGGAAGATTTGAGTTTTTGAGTTTTGACAAGTTTAATTTTATAAACAAGCCCAAGTATTTGCATTGCAAGAACGGGAAAAACTGCGATAAGTGCCACTGTTCCAAACCCACCAGAGTTGCCAGATAACCCCGAAACCATTGGAAGAATAAACGAAACTGCCATTGTTCCAGTTGCCACCCCGCCCGAGTCAAAGGCGACTGCAGTGAAAAGTTTGGTGTTTACAAATGCCAAAATTATGCAAATGGAGTAAAGCGGAATGAGAACATAAAGCAAATTGACTGGATAAATTGCAAGAATAACTGCAAGTGCCACTGCAATAGCAACGCCTATTGAAATTACAATGACAATAACTTTTTGACGAATTGTTTTGTTTGTTATGTCTTCAACTTGCTTTTTAAGAACGTGCAATGCAGGCTCTGCCACAATTACAAGCGCCCCCAAAACAAGCCCCAGTGGAATTGCAATAAGTTTGTTGTCAAGAGTTGCAAGATATGTTCCAATTTTTGTCCCAAGTGGCAAGAAACTGCATGCAACACCGGTCAGGAACAACGTTACCCCAAGATGTGTTAGCACAAAGCCAAAAAGCGTTCTGACAACTTTTGTTTTTGGATATTTAAACGAGAAAACCTGAAATATGATAAACAGCACGACTATTGGCAAAATTGCAATGGCAACTTCTTTTGCACTGGCTAAAAATTCACTTAAATACATTTGCCACATATTAAGGTTTTCTGCCACAGTCGTTGTTGACGTTGTTGGAATGGTGTTTTTAAGGAAAAGACTTAAAAGCATAACAGAGAACATTGGACCAATGGAACTTAAGGCAATAAGACCAAAACTGTCGTCTTCGTCTTGCTTGCTTCTGACGACCGAGAACCCCATGCCAAAGGCGATTAGAAAGGGAACGGAAATTGGTCCCGTTGTTACACTGCCCGAGTCAAATGCAATAGCAACAAAGTTAGGTTCACAGAACATGGCAAGAATGAAAATTACAGCGTAGGAGATTGCTATGAGATATTTGAGTTTAAGTTTTAGAACAAGTCGCAAAATTCCAATCAGCAAGAGCAGTCCCACTCCCGCTGATACAATGGCAATGAACAGCCAAACACTGTTTAAACTTGAATTTTCCACCACTTGCTTTGCAAGCACCATAAGGTCTGGCTCTGCAAAGGTTATAAGGAAGCCAATTACAAACGAACTTAAAAGCATAAACCACATTTTGTTTTTGCGAGATAACGTGCTTCCAACGCCACTTCCAAGTGTCATCATCGACCCGTCAGCGCCCAAAGAAAAGAGCGCAATGCCAAGAATTAGCAAAACGGCACTTATGCCAAGCATAATTTTGTCTTGAGAAGTGGAAGGAATGAAAAAAAACAGAAGCAAAAAGATAGTCGCCGTAATTGGCAAAACGGACAACATTGCTTCCTTTATTTTATTCCACAAATCTTTCGCCATAAGTTTTCCTACTTTCAAGGCTTATGTTACATTCCTTTTGTTTTTGTGTCAACTTATTCTTGACAAAAAGTTAAAATAATAATAAAATTCTTTAGTATTTTATATAAAAAAGCAACATTTAGGCGAAAATTTGCCTTTTGAAACTTAAAAAAGAAGGATAGAAAATGGATAACGAAAAAATTGAAAAAAAATGGCAAGAAATTTGGGAGAAGGAAAAAGCGTTTGAAGGAATAGACTTTGACAAAAAGCCAAAATTTTATGGGCTGGTGGAATTTCCATATCCATCAGGCGTTGGAATTCACATCGGACACGTGAAGGCTTATTCTTCAATGGAAGTTTTATCTCGCATGAAAAGGCTTCAAGGCTACAATGTCATGTTCCCAATCGGCTGGGACGCTTTTGGGCTTCCAACAGAAAATTATGCCATAAAGCATAACATCGCCCCACGAATTGCCACAGATGAAAATATAAAAAACATAAAGAAACAACTTAAAGCAGTGGGCTTTTCGTTTGACTGGTCAAGGGAAATTGACACAACTGATGAAAACTATTTTAAGTGGACACAATGGATTTTCTGCAAACTTTATGAAAAAGGACTTGTGTATAAGAGCAAAGCCTTTGTAAACTATTGCCCAAGTTGTGACGTTATTTTGTCAAATGAGGAAAGCCAAGGCGGAGTTTGTGACAGATGTTCAAGCCAAGTGGTGCAAAAGGAAAAGGAAGTTTGGTTCTTAAAAATTAGGGAATATGCCGATAGGCTTCTATCAGGACTTGACAAACTAGACTTCCCAGACAGAGTAAAAGAAGGACAAAGACATTGGATAGGCAAGTCAACTGGTGCGGAAGTGAATTTTGACTTGAAAGTAAATGATACAATTTGCGACAAACTCAAAATTTATACAACTCGTTGCGACACATTGTTTGGTGTAACATTTATGGTCGTTGCTCCAGAACACCCAATGCTTGAAAAATATAAAGAAAATATTTCAAACTGGGACGAAATTGTAAAATATGGCGAAGAAGCCAAAAAGAAAACTGAATTTGACAGAGTTCAACTAAATAAAGACAAAACTGGTGTCAAAATTGAAGGCATTGTTGCAGTAAACCCAATCAGCCACGAAGAAGTTCCAATTTTTGTGGCAGATTATGTTATGATGGGCTATGGCACAGGTGCAATTATGGCAGTGCCAGCACACGACACAAGAGATTATGAATTTGCAAAGAAATTTGGTTGTGACATAAAACCAGTTATCGCTGGTGGCGACATTGAAAAAGAAGCCTACACAGACATCTCTGACGGCATTATGATAAATTCTTCTTTCCTAAATGGCAAAAGTGTGAAAGACGCACAAAAAGCCATGATAAATTATCTTACAGAAAACAAAATTGGCAACGCAAAGACTAATTTCCAAATGAAAGACTGGGCATTTAATCGTCAAAGATATTGGGGCGAACCATTTCCAATTATATACTGCGACCACTGCGGAACAGTGCTTGTGCCAGAAAAAGATTTGCCAGTTACACTTCCTCATATGGACAAATTCAAACCTTCCAAAAATGGCGAATCACCACTTGCAGAAGTTGAAGATTGGGTAAATTGCACTTGTCCAAAATGTGGTGGAAAAGCAAAAAGAGAAACGGACACCATGCCACAATGGGCAGGTTCAAGTTGGTATTTCTTAAGATATATGGACCCACATAATGTGTCTTGCCTTGCAGACAGAAAGAAAATGGAATATTGGGGACCTATTGACGTGTATAACGGCGGAATGGAACACGTAACACGCCACCTTATCTATTCAAGATTTTGGAATATGTTTTTGTATGACATTGGTGTTGTTCCTTTTGAAGAACCATACAAAAAGCGAACAACCATAGGTCTTGTTTTGGGCGAAGACGGCAACAAAATGAGCAAAAGTCTTGGCAATGTTGTTGACCCAATGGACATAATCAAAAAATATGGCGCAGATGTTTTAAGACTTTACATCCTATTTATGTCTGACTACGAATGTTCCGCCCCTTGGTCAAATGCTAATATCAGCGGCTGCAAGAGATTTTTGGACAAAGTGGAACGAATGAATGATATTGTAGATAATTTTGACGGAATTCACGAAGAACATATAACAAAACTCAATTCCGCCATAGAAAAGGTTACATCAGATATTGAAAACTTTAAGTTCAATACAGCAATTTCTTGCCTTATGAGTCTTGCAAACGACTTTATCGCAGATGGATATTTGTCAAAGAAAGAATATAGAATATATTTGCAACTTCTGTATCCATTTGCACCACATTCCACAGAAGAACTTAACGAAAGAATAGGCTTTGCAGAACACTTGTGCAAATCTTCTTGGCCAAAAACAATGGAAGATAATTCTGTCAAAATGGTCAAAATTGCAGTGCAAGCAAATGGCAAACTAAAAACAGTTCTCACCGTTCAAGAAAATGCAACAAGAGAAGAAGTTTTGAAACTTGTGGAAGAAGACGAAAAAACTTCCGCTATGCTCAAAATTGCAAAAAAAGTTATCTTCGTGCCAAACAAAATTGTAAACTTGGTCGTGTAAAATGAAGTATGAAGTTTTATCCCCAGCGGGGAACATGGAAAAATTAAAAACAGCGGTCTTGTATGGAGCCAATGCTGTGTATTTTGCTGGCAAAAGTTTTGGACTTAGAGCCTTTGCTGGCAACTTTTCTAGGGAAGAAATTTTGGAAGCAGTAAAATTCTGCCACGAGAAAAATGTAAAAGCGTATGTAACTGTAAATATTGTTGCCCATAATAAAGATTTTGACGAACTTCCAGAATATCTTGTCTTTTTGCAAAATGCAGGTGTTGACGCAGTTATTGTGTCGGACATTGGCATTGCAAAGCTTGTAAGAGAAGTCGCTCCAAAACTTGACCTTCACATAAGCACACAAGCCAATGTAACAAACAAGTTTTCTGCCAAAGTTTATGCAGATATGGGGGCAAGCAGAATTGTCCTGGCAAGAGAACTTACTCTCACTGAAATAAAAGAAATAAAAGATTATCTTCCAGAAAATGTAGAACTGGAAGCCTTTGTGCATGGGGCAATGTGCATAAGTTATTCGGGCAGATGTCTTCTCAGCAACTATCTATCTGGCAGAGCAAGCAACAGTGGAGAATGTATCCAAGCATGCAGGTGGAATTTTGAAATAAGAGAAAGAACTCGTGGCGGGGAGTTTATGCCCATTGAAGAAGATGAACGAGGCACATATATCCTAAACAGCAAAGACCTAAATATGATTGAACACTTAGATGACTTAGCAAACGCTGGTGTCACAAGTTTTAAAATAGAAGGCAGAATGAAATCGCAATATTATGTTGCAACAGTCACAAATGCCTATAGACGTGCAGTAGATATCTTGGAAAAGGGCGGGAAATATCATTGCCCAGAAGCCCTACTTGACGAGCTTGAAAAAACAAGCCACAGAAAATATACAACGGGCTTTAACTACAAAGACAAACGAAAAGAAGAAAGCGAATATATCTTGTCCAGCCAACCAGTGCAAACAGACGAATTTGTGGCAATAGTCACCAAATCATCAGTTGACGGGGTGGCGGAAATTGAAATGCGAAACAGATTTTGCACAACAGACGAACTGAATATCTTGTCCTTCGGCAACAACTTTGACAAAAAACTTGAAATCTTAAAACTTACAGACGAAAGGGGAAATGAATTATCAGACGCCAAACTTGTCCAACAAAAACTCCTTATCACCACCCCCTTCCCACTTTCCGAAGGCGAAATAATCCGCAGAAGAAAATAGGATATAAAAAAAGAAGCGAATTGTTCGCTTCTTTTTGCTTTTGATTTTACAATCTTAGATTTGTAATAAATGATGCTGATTCTGCGTCTGGGTTTTTTACGCCGATGTAGTCTGTGATGGAGTTCATAACGTCAGGGAAGAATGTAAATATTACAATCACTGCACACACAACAAGGAAAACAAGTTTTGCAATGTTGCCTTTGTCCCAAACTGCACTAAGCCCAACAAGAATCATAAGGGAAATTGGCGCATAAATTCCAACATATTTTATGATAAGATACACCGTTCCTTCCGTTGGCAAGAACCCGCCTGGCACATAGTGATTGACAATAAGCAAAGCATATCGCAAAATCATTATAACTGCCACCAGTTGTCCAAGTCCATTTAACAAATCTCTAAATGAATTGTTTTCGTCACTCATTCTTTTCACCTCTCTTTTATTATAAATATAATATCAGATATTTGCAATCTTTGTCAATTTTTTATTCAAAAAAATTATAAAAAACGCAATTTTTGTTCAAATTGCTCAATTTTTGTGGACAGAAAGTCGATTTTGGAGTATATTTTTGTTGTAAAAGGTTGTTTTGTTGCAATTATTTCAGCAATATGTTGAGTGTAAGTTTATTCAAAATAGTAAAAGCAATAATAAAACAACCCCAAAAAACAACTGAAGAAGGTAACCAAAGATAAATAACTAAGGATAAACAACTAAAAAAGAATAACAAAAAAATGAAATAAAAAAACAATGCAAGGAGAGAAGAAATGGATAATTGTATTTTTTGCAAAATAATTGCGGGTGAAGCCCCATGCTACAAGGTTTATGAAGACGAAGATGTGCTTGCGTTTTTGGACATTGAGCAAAAAGATTATGGTCACACAATCGTTGTGCCAAAGGTGCATTTTACAAACTCGCTTGACTGCAGAGAAGATGTTTATACAAAGGTTGCTGTAGTTGCAAAGCGTCTTGCAAAACATTATGTAGAGCATTGTGACTTTGGCGGGGCAGTTATATTCAATCTTAACAACAAAGAAGCACTGCAGTCTGTTTTTCACTTACATTTCCATGTTGTTCCAAAGGGCGAAAAGACGGGCAACTCTAACCCAAAAACGCCACTTGACGAGCAGGCAAAAAGACTGTTTTTGAAATAAAGGCACAATCGACAAAAAAAGTATAAAACGAGCAAAATTAGATAATTTGAAGCAAAAAAACAGAAATAATTTGAGGACTTTTAATTGCAAAAGCCCTCTATTTTTTTCTACAATATTTTTTGTAAAATTGATAAAAATGCCGACTTGGATGTGTTGAAAAACAGTAAAAAATTAAATTAAATTTTGACTAATTTTGATAATAAATTGGTCAAAAATGTGCCAAAAATTGATAAAATCTGTAAAAAATGAAGCAAAAAGAGGTTAAAAAAATGAAAAAAAGAGCAGTCAAGGAAAAAAATGAATTTAAAATAACGAAAGAAAGCAGCCTAGTTTTTATAGCAAAAATTGTTGGATATTTTGGACTTTTTTATCTGTTTTCAAAGGCAAAAGTTATGGGAAAACTTAGCCCTTGTTTTTATGGAATTTTTCTTGGGTTGTGCTTTGTTGGTGAAAGTCCTTTTTGTCTTGTGCCAAGTTTTTTCTTTGCAAATGCAATATCAAAAGGCGGGGCAAGTGGACTTATGTTTTCCATAATTTGCAGCGTTGTGGGAAGTGTTGTTTCTTATCTTTTCAAAAGAAAATGTAAACGTGTTCCAAACTATCTCGCAACTATTTTATCTTGCGTTTTGGGAGTGTGTTACATATATCTTAATGCCTCAACATGGGGCGATGTGTATTATTGTTTGACAGATGTTATGCTTAACACATTATTTATGTTTTGTGTGCTAAATTTTATAAAAATTATTTCCGCAAGGAAACTTAATCTTAACTTAAATGTTGATGAAATTGTGTGTGGGGCGCTTGTTCTGGCGATGATTTTCTGTGCGCTTCAAAATGTGAATAGTTACAGTTTTGACATTGTGAAATTTGTGGGCTTTACACTGATTTTGTTTGCCACAAGCATTGCTCCAAGTTCGTTTGCGGTGGTGATGTCGGTGGTTATGGGACTAGGGTGTTTTCTTGCTGCGGGACAACTGGAATACACAACACTCTTTTGCATAACGGCAGTGTTTTGTTATGTGTTCAAAAAGCAAAACAAAGTGTTCAGTGTAATAGCACTTTTGTGTGTTGATGTGTCGCTCGGACTTTTCTTGAATTTGTTTGGCGAATACAACATTTGGAGCATTGTTTCAAGTGTTGCTGCAGGCATTGTTTTCCTTGCGGTGCCAAGCGGAATTACATCAAAGTGGAGTGCAAAAATGTTTGTTAAAAAAGAAGAAAATACGCTTAAAAATATGCTCAATCAGAACAAACTTCAAACAAGCAAAAAACTACTTTGGACGGCGGAAGTATTTTATGAAATGGATAAGAGTTTTAGAAATATGGTCAAAGGCTCGCTTGATAGCAAAAGCGCAAAGGAAATGATTGCAAACGAACTCATAAGAAGCAACTGCGACAGTTGTCCGCAACGGTCAAGATGTTTAAAAGGTTTTTCAGGCGAACATAAAAAGGTTTTTGACTCGCTTACAAACTCGGGCTTTGAAAAGGGTAAGGTAGGGCTTATTGACTTTCCAAGTTTTCTTACCAATCGTTGCAGTAAACTTAACCAAATTGTGACGGGTCTTAACAGCCTTCTTGAAGACTATAGGTCATATGCAAAACTCAATCAAGATTTGGACAGCAGCAAACTTCTTATTGCAGAACAATTAAAAGGCATTTCAAATGTTCTTACAAATTTGTCAAAAGAGTCAAAAGAAACAGTCTGTATGGATACAAAGTTTGAAAAACAAATTATGGAAACTTTGACCTATAACGACATTGTGCCAAGTGAGGTTGTGTGTTTTGAAAAAGATGAAAAAACAACAGTCGTGTCGATGATTTTGCGTGCGGTGGATTTTGACAACGAAAAAATTGCAAAAATTTTAAGTTCTATTTTCCCAAGCAAAATGGTGCTTGACGAAGTGCTTCCAAGTGAGGAAAGTTTGCTTACATATGTTTCCTACAAAACAGCCCCAACATATGACATGGCAGTGGGCATTGCAAGTGCAATAAAGGGCGGGAATATGACAAGTGGAGACACTCATTCCTTAACAAAACTTGGTGGCGAAAAATTTATGCTTGCAATTTGTGACGGCATGGGGTCGGGCGAAAAAGCTCATAGAAAAAGTGAAACTTCTATTAACATAATTGAAAACTTTTATAAAGCGGGCTATGATGACCAAACAATTTTGTCAAGTGTAAACAACCTTTTGAACCTTGACGGGGATAATGTCTTTTCGGCACTTGACGTGAGCGTTGTTGACCTTAAAAACGGTGAAGCAGATTTTATAAAACAAGGGGCAACAGTTGGGTTTATAAAAGGAACAGAAGGTGTGAGCAAAATTGAAAGCAACAGCCTTCCACTTGGAGTGCTTGACGAAGTGACCCCTCGTGTGACAAAAACTGTCTTAAGCCCCGAAGATTATGTTGTTATGTTAAGTGACGGAGTGGTGGACAGTTTGGGGGAAGAAGGTGTGATAGAATTTTTGCAAAACACAAATGCAAAGGGCGCACAAGAAATGGCAGACAACCTTTTAACCTGTGCCAAAAAAGCCCAAAAGAACTATCCCCAAGACGATATGACCGTCCTTGTAGGAAAATTGTTTTACTCCTATGCCTAATTATATCTCTCCTATGGGAGAATTAAATACTAGAAATAGTCTTACACAACAAGTAAGAAAAAAAAGATATATTTTTCTGTTCTCGTAAAATAATTAGAGAAAAATTTTTAAACAAGCTGAGGAAAGTAAGCACTTTTTGCAATGTAATTATGAACTAGAGAAACACTCATTTTAAATAATGGCTTTCTAGGCTTTTTAAACTAAAAAAGAGAAAAGATATTCTTTCTTTTTGATACCCCAACACATGAGGATAGGAAAAGATATACTTGTTTTTTGACATTTCCTATATATGGGGATAAAAGAAAACATATACTCTTTTTTCTTTGATACTCTCTACACATAGGAACAAGAGAAAACATATACTCTTTTTTTCTTTGATATCCCCTCGCCCGACTGGGCGAGGGGATATCTCTCTTATAGCCTCCCCTAAGGAGGGGAGGTTTGGAGGGGTGAACTTGTTTTCTTCCTAAGAATTGTTTTTTGAAAAAAGTCTGTTTTTTCTTTAAGAAATATATTTTTTATATGAAATTGCATATAAAAACAATAAATTTCTAAAAATTTTTGCATATAACTATTGAATTTATTTAATTTTTGAGTTATACTTGCAATCATGGAAAAAGAAGTTTACGAAGTTATCAAAAAAACAAAAATGTTTCATGCGGGAGATGTTGTGGGGGTTGCCGTTTCGGGCGGCGCAGACTCCATGGCTCTTTTGCACTTCTTGTTTGAAAACAAGGACAATTTGGATATTAGCGTTGTGGCAATCACAGTTGACCATATGCTCCGTGGCGAAAAGTCTATGGGTGATGCGTTGTTTGTGAGGACTTGGTGCAAAGAACATGGAATTCCTTGCCTTGTTTTTACTGTTGATGCGGGAAGAATTGCAAGCGAAAGAAGTGTTGGAATTGAAGACGGTGCAAGGCAAGCAAGATATGAAGTGTTTGAAAGACTTTTGAAGGAAAACAAAGTTGACAAAATTGCTCTTGCACATCACAAAGGCGACCAAGCGGAAACAATTCTTATGCACATTTTGCGTGGAGCTGGGCTAAGTGGTGCTGGCGGAATGGACTATATTAGAAATAATTATGTCAGACCTTTCCTTGATGTGTCAAAAGACGATATTGTGCGTTACTGCGGGTCAAATTTTGTTGAATATGTGGAAGATGAAACAAACAGCGACATAACATACAACAGAAACTATCTTAGGAATGTTGTCATTCCAGAACTTAAAAAACGTTGGGAAGGGGCAGAAAACAACATTGTTCAATTTGGCAAAAGTTGCAGAGAAGACAATGAATATATTTTAAGTCACACAAGCCATGACGGAATTATCATTATGGGCGACATAGCAAAAGTTCCGCTTATCTACTTCCATTATGCCAAAAGTGTTTCTTCAAGAATAATCTTTGACGCACTTTCAAAAATAAATGTTACAAAGGATATTGAAAGAAAACATATCGACATGATTTTTGACCTAGCAGAAAGCGAAAATGGCAAAAAAATTAACCTTCCAAACGGACTTGTTGCACAAAGAGAATACGACTATATCACTCTTTATAAAACCCAAAAGAAAATTATTTCAGAAGTGTTCCCAATAAAAACTGGCAAAACTGACTTTGCGGGAATTTATGAAATTTCTGTAAAACGCACAAATAAACTTGAACCAAGAGAAAATGCTCTTATGATTGACGCCAAAAAAGTGCCAGAAAATGCAGTTTGGCGTGTTAGAAAAGCAGGGGATAGTTTTACAAAATTTGGCGGCGGGACAAAAACTCTCAAGAATTATCTTATCGACAAGAAAATTCCTCTTCGAGTAAGGGAAACATTGCCTGTCCTTGCAAGCGGAAATGAAATTTTGTGTATCTTGGGCGTTGAGATTAGTGACAAAGTTAAACTTGACGAAGAAACAAAATTTGCTTATGTCATTTCTAACAAGGCAATTCAAAACAAAAAGTAAAATCTTTAAAAAAAGTTATCAACAAGAACAAAATTTTATAATATTCACGCTTATGCATAAAGCAAAACAGAAAATAGACGAAAATTGAATAAAAGTTTGAATTTTTACTCAATTTGGTGAATAAATACACAGTTATGCACAAAAGTTATCCACTTATCCACAATTTGACAACGCAAACATTGTTACAAGCGACATTTTATACATTGTTTCGACATTAAATTGCATGGGCTTGGTGGATAATTTTTTTTATCATTTGCATACTACATTTATGGATACTTTGACCGCTGCCGAAAGGGCAGAAAAATTTAAAAACTTAAATTGTCAAAATGAAGATGTTATTATAAAGACAATAACTGTTGGTGGCAAAAATATGTCACTTGTTTTTGTTGACGAAATTGCAAACCAGCAAGAAATAAATAAGAGCATTGTCGAGCCACTGTCACTTTATAAAGGTAAAAAGTTTTCGCTTGAGGACTTGCAAAATTCGGTGGTCTTTCTTTGCAATGGAGAAATTTTGCCAGAAACTGACGCACTTGAAAAACTGCTTAGGGGTTTTGCAATTTTGTTTGTTGACGGGGAAGAAGAAACTCTTTGTTTTAACACAGTCTTTTATGAAGGGCGAAGTGTAGAAGAACCACCAACTTCCACCGTTATAAGTGGACCTCGTGAGGGCTTTACGGAAGTTTTGCGAACCAATGTTGCTTTGATTAGAAAAAGATGTCCGTCAAAAAATTTGAAGATTGAAGAACTTGTTTTGGGAAGCAGGACAAAAACAAGAGTAAATCTAATCTATTTCAGCGACATTGCAAAAAATGAAGTTGTAAAGGAAATTAAGGATAAATTAAATTCCGTTGAAATTGATGGGGTGATTGATAGTTATTATGTAACAAAACTTTTGGAAAATAGACCAAATTCCATTTTTAATCAAGTGGGGAATTGCGAAAAGCCAGACGTCGCGTGTGCAAAACTTCTTGAGGGGAGAGTTGTTATTCTTGTTGACGGCACGCCAGTTGCACTTACTGTGCCATATCTATTTTTTGAGGACTTTCAAAGTAGCAATGACTACTATTCTGACGCTCATCGTGCAACTGCTCTTAGGATTATTCGTGTTATGGGAATTTTTATTTCAATTTTTCTCCCCGGCATGTATATTGCACTTCAACTTTATCACTACAAAGTGTTGCCGATAAAGTTTCTTGTAACTATTGTCAACACTACTCAAAATTTGCCACTCAATCCGTTTTTGGAAATATTCTTTATCATAGTCCTGTTTGACATTTTGTTTGAGGCAAGTGTTCGCATGCCGAAGTATCTGGGCATGGCAATTTCCATTGTTGGTGCATTGATTTTGGGTGACACGGCAGTCAAGGCAGGACTTGTAAGCCCACCTGGGGTTATGATTGTTGCACTAAGTGCGATAACTGTTTATATCATTCCAAATCAAAGTTTACAAATTTCACTTTTGCGAATTGCCTTTGCAATAATTGGTGGCACGCTGGGCTTTCATGGCATTGTGTTGGGACTTATTTTTATAATATCTTATCTTTGCAATATGGATAGTTTCAAAACACCATTTTTCGCTCCATATGCTCCATACATTCCTAAAGACCAAAAGGACTTTGTGCTTAAAGACTCGCTTGTCGCCATGAAAACAAGGCCAAAGAGTATCCCACACAAAAAGGACATTAGGCTTGTTATGAAAGATAAAGACAAGGGGGAGAAATAATGAAAAAACTTGTTTCCACAAGGCAACTTGTTTTGACTCTTATAATAAGCCTTATAACCCTAAAAGGACTTTTGCTTCCCACCCTTATGGCAAAGGACTTGGGACGAGATAGTTATATTTTTGCCCTTATTTTGCTCCTTGCAGATTTTTTGGTACTACTTAGTTTTTTATTCATAATGAAGAAATTTCCCGAGCAGTCGTTTTTTGAAATTTTAAAAACTCTTTTTGGCACTGTTTTTGCAAAGATAATAATGTTTTTCTTCTTTTGCTTTTTCTTTGTAAAGTGTTGCATAATCTTTCAAGCAAACTTTGTTTATCTTAATGAAAATTTATACACAACATTCAACTGGCTGGTGTTTGCTGTGCCAATTTTATTTACTGTTGTGGCGTGTGCTATGCGTGGGGTGACGGCGTTTGCTCGCTTGATAGAATTTTTTGCCCCAGTTATACTTTTTGGCGTATTTGTTTCCATGGGGGCGGGGGCATTGTCGGCAGATTTTTCCAACCTTCTTCCGTTTATGGAGTTTGGCTTCGGGAAACTGCCTCATGTGTTTTCATATGCCATGTGGTTTGGCGACTATCTAATTATGATGGTCTTTTTTGGCAATATAAAAATGACTAAAAAGTTTAATATGAGGGTTATACTTTCAATTCTTGGGGCGATTGCGGGTGTTGTTGCATTTGTTGCAATATTTTATAGCGTCCACAACTACAACACCATTTGCCACACCAATGCCATTTCGGATATGCTTCAAACTATGCCACTGTCGTCTGACGTGGGGAGTTTTGACTGGATACTCATTATCCTTTGGGACATTTCTCTTTTCCTATTTTTCACCATGAATGTTTTGGGGGCGTTTTACAGTTTTAGAATGGCTATTTGCGACAAATTCCACATTCCAGTGGCAGTTATGATTGTTGTGCTTGTTTATGTGGCAAACAGAGTTGTGAATTTTGACATCTATCTTTCTGTTAACCTTGTGCAAAAATACTTTTGGCAAGTGTCACTGGGGGTGCAATATGGGCTGCCATTTATAATATTTCTTTTCGCACTTTTCAAAAAACCAAAGGAAAATGCTGACGAACAAGATGTATCAAGTGACAAGCGGGGAATGGAAGAAGTGAGCCTTGACGAAGGAGTTTTGAAAGGGCAAGAAAAGGTGGCGGGACTAAAGATTGTGGGCGAGCAGTTTGAGCAAGGGGGCGAAAAATGAGATACTTGTGGAAAAATAAAATTTTGATAGTTATTCTTTTGCTGCTTATCATAATGTTTCCGTCAACAATAAGTATTCCGCAACAAAGCAGAACGGAAAATATTGTTACTGCCGTTGGAATTGACAAAACTGGGGACGAATATGAAGTGTCCATTCAATATGTCATTCCATACGCTGGTGACGGCGAAAACACATTTAAGATGTCGTCTGCAAAGGGGAAGTCTGTCGCTGAGGCTATTGAGACTTTAAGTGTAGAAACGGGGCGACTATCGGGCTTTGCACATTGCAGAGCATTGGTGTTTAATAAGGAAGCAAGCGAAGAGAATTTGACCGAACTTTTGGACTATTTTATCCGCATAAAGACAAACACAAATAACATTGTTCTTCTTTGTGCAAAGGAAAGCAGCAAAGACACATTGTCCGCAGTCAAAAACTTTAACGGCGAGTTTTACACCATTCTAAATGCTAATGGCTTTTCAAATGACCAAAGAAGATATCAAGACTTCAAGAGTATTGGCGATTATTACAACTCATTTTTCTCACCCTCAAAGTCCATTGCAATAAGCGTCATTGACCTAAAAGAAGATGACTCAAAAAGTTCGTCTGGTGGCGGGTCAAGTGGTGGAAGTTCTGGCAATTCGTCATCTAGCAATGACCTGTCCTCTGGCGGTGGCGGAAGCGAAAGTGGTGGCAGTGGCGGAGAGAAGAAAGTGTCAAATGCTGGCGAGCAAGTTGTTATCAAAGATTCAAAATTTGTGGCACTTCTTGATAAACAGCAAGCAACTCATCTTGCGTTTTTCAACCCCGGCATAAAAGATATGAATTATAGACTTGACCACTTCAGTGACGAAAAGTGTAATGACGTGTCAATATATTTTGACATTCACGACAAATCAAGCAAAGCACTTGTGTCTTTTGTTGACGGCAAACCGCACTACACCCTAGACCTAACCCTTAATATGCGTGCAACCGAAATTGTGGGGCAATCTGTTGGGGAAAATTTATACTTTCTACTGAACAAAAAATTCACCGATACACTAAAACAACGATTAACAAATGAAATTACTTCCAATCTTCGCCAAGCGGAAGAACATTTTAAGCAAAATAAATATGACGTTGTGAAATGCTATGAAACTTTTTATAAATTCAAGAACAAAGAGTTTAAAACCTATCTAAACTCTCTCCCACAAGATAAATATTTCCTAGAAGACATAACCTTCGACTACAAAATAACTATCAATCAGCAACTATAATAAATCTTAACTCCTGTTTTAAAAATTTCGTCTTTTATACCCATTTTTGCACTTTTGTCAAATGGAAAAGTGCAAAAGTTGCACCTTGAAGGAAAATAAAAGTGCAAAA
>JBNMHO010000003.1:0-108667 GCA_050872785.1 Clostridia bacterium
TAGATAGTGACACTGTGACTATAAGAGTCAATAATAATGATGACGGTTCTGCAGGTAACTCAACAGTCTATACTACTACCGACGATGGGCGGGTGACTACCTAGCAAAATTTCAAGATAAAATCACCACCGATGACGGACAGGTTAAAACGGCGTAAAAAAAATTGTAAAAAAATGTCACCAAAATTTGAAATGGGCAATTTTGCATGATAAAATAAATTGAAAGGTTGGAGAAACTAGGGTTCTTCAACCTTTTTGCATGCCGCCAAAAGATTATGCAAAATTAAAAGGAGGTGATATAATAAAAATAGGTGGATGTGTTATGGATGAAATAGACAAAGAAAAGAGATATAGAAAATTGGTGAGAAATGAGTTCTTGTATTTTGGAAAATGCGAGGGTAAGTATGATTTCCCGATAATCAAAAAGCAAGATATTGATGTTAGCAAGATTAAGTTCTTGAGTTTTGTAAATGCAAAAAACAATGATAGCGAAAATTGCGACAAGACAATTCATTTTTTCACTGACTGGAAAGACCTTGCTCAATTTAAGTGGGAAAAACATCACAGGAATGTGTCGGGACTTAATGCAAAAGATTTTAAATATTTTGACTACAAAGACCCATATGCAAAAAATGAAATTGTAAAATGTTCCATTTGTGGCAAGGCGGCAAGTCAAGATAAGTTTGGAAATGGCGAATGTGAAAATTGCGGGTGGAAGTTTAGCAAAGACGAAGAGGACTTTGAAGAGAAAATGGGGTGCAGTTATCCAATGCTTGTTTCGTCAAAAACTGCAAGAGAACAATATAAAAATGGACAACCTTTTAAGGCGACATTTGATGAGTTTTTAAACGGACTTTTCTTTTATAGTGAGATGTTGTTTAAATATAAAGATGTTATGTATGTTGTTTATCTAAAGCCCGACCGCTCGATAGTTTTGTGCAGTGAAGAAATTAAACAAGAATATAAAACTCGTGAAGAATTTGAAAACAAGGCAAGTTTGAATAATAAACTTCTAAAAGACCTTTGGGGAGAGGTGACGTTTGCAGGGTTTATGTATTGCGGATAAAAATTATGCAAAAGCGGGGTTAAATGTTTTCATTTTTGGGAGAAATGTGATATAATATATATTATGAAAGTTCAAGAAACGGAAAAGAAAAAAGAAAAAGCCATTTTGGTGGCGGTTGCATGGAATGAAACAAGGGTGAATTTTGACAAGGACCTTGAGGAACTTGCCAGTCTTTGTCATACGGCGAGGCTTGAAGTTGTGGGCGAAACGGGACAGAATATTAAGGAGAAAAATCCTTCGACTTTGCTTGGCAGCGGAAAGGTGGAAGAAATTGCCAATATGGTGAAGGAGTTGTCGGCTGATGTTGTGGTGGTGGATACTGAACTTACTGGCTCGCAAGCGAACAATATTATGAACATTGTAAATGCAAAAGTTGTGGATAGGTCAATGCTTATTCTGGATATTTTTGCGGGCAGGGCAACCACAAATGAAGGTAGACTGCAAGTTAAACTTGCTCAACTTAAATACACCCTTCCACGAATTGCCAGTGTGTCGGGCAGTGCGGGAAGATTTGGCAGTGCTGGTGTTGGCATGCGTGGTCCTGGCGAAACGAAACTTGAAACGGACAAGAGAAAGATTAGGGATGACATTACAAAACTTGAAAAAGAGATTTTGAAAATTAAGTCGCAAAGGCTTGTTCAAAAAAGTGAACGAAAGAAAAATCAAGTTAAGCAAGTGGCTATTGTCGGCTACACCAATGCGGGCAAGTCAACGCTTATGAATACAATCACCAAGGCGGGAATTTATGCAGACAATCTTCTTTTTGCAACTCTAGACACCACAAGCAGAACGCTTTGGCTGGGGGATAATAAAAAGGTTGTTCTTGTGGACACCGTTGGCTTTATTGACAAACTTCCACACGCTTTTATTCAAGCGTTCAATGCAACACTGGAAGAAACGGCAGACGCCGACTTGCTTGTTCATGTGGTGGATATTTCTGACCCAGATTACAAGGACAAAATGGAAGTGGTGAATGACGTTTTAAAAGAAATTAAGGCGGATAAAATTCCACAAATCATTGTGTATAACAAAGTGGATAAAATTTCAAAACCTTTTGAAGTGCCACAAGACGCAGTTTTAATTAGTGCAAAAAATAACACAGGCATAGAGCGACTTAAGGAACTTATTACAAACAAACTTTTTGAAGCAAGGGAATAAACTCTTGCTTTATTTTCAAATTATTGTATAATACAGATATGGAATATTATTCAAATTTTAGAGATAAAAAACCATTGGCGGAAAGGATGCGACCAGAAACTCTTGAGGAGTTTGTAGGGCAGAAACACATTGTTGGCAAAGATATGCTCCTTGATAGAGCTATTAGGGCGGGGGTGCTTGGCAGTTGCATTTTCTTTGGACCCCCTGGGACGGGCAAGACAACTTTGGCTCATATTATTGCTACTCAAAGCAAAGGGAAAATGGTCACGCTTAATGCAGTGTCATCTGGTGTGGCAGAAGCAAAGGCGTGCATTGAAGAAGCAAAGAAAGATTTTGAATTGTTTGGCAAAAGGACATACTTGTTCCTTGACGAATGTCACCGTTGGAGCAAGGCTCAAAGCGATTGCGTTTTGCAAGCTATTGAAGAAGGACATATTATATTTGTTGGCTCGACAACTGAAAACCCATACACCAGCATGACAAGGGCTATTGTGTCAAGGTGTAGGGTGTTTGAGTTTAAACCCGTTGAACCAAAAGATATTGTGGAAGTGCTTAAAAGGGCAATTAAGGATAAAGAACGTGGACTTGGCAATTTGCCAGTTGAATGTGACAAAGACGCCCTTGACTATTTTGCTTGGGCTTGCGGTGGCGATGTTAGGCAAGCACTTAATGGGCTTGAACTTGCTGTTTCCACAACAAATATAAATAAGCAAAAGAAAATTGTTATAACTAAAGAAATCGCAACTCAAAGCATTGGCAAAATGGGACTTAGCATGGATAGTGGGCTTTATTATGACCTTTTAAGTGCTTTTTGCAAGAGTATTCGTGGAAGTGACAGCGATGCAGCGTTATATTATTCGCAAAGGCTTATTTCCGCTGGCATTGACCCAAAGATTATCGCAAGACGACTTATCGCTCATTGCAGCGAAGATATTGGAATGTCAGACTCAAATGCATTGCTCCTTGCGTGTTGTGCTATGTATTCGTGTGAAAAGTTGGGAATTCCAGAGTGCTTGCTTACACTTTCGCATGCGATAATTTATGCTTGTGAGGCTGAAAAGTCAAACTCTGTGTATCTTGCAATGTCCGCCGCTCATGATGATGTGGAAAAAACAAAGGATGATGCCGTTCCAAATAACTTGAAAAATCACCCTAGCATAAATGACGATAAAACGGGTGGATATTTGTATCCACATGATTTTGGTGGATATGTAAAACAACAATATCTTCCAAACAAACTAAAAAACAAAAGATATTACATTCCAAAAAACAATGGCAGAGAAAAGGGAATGATTAGGAAAAAAGATTTGTTGAAATAAAAAAAAACAGTGACTAATTTAGTCGCTGTTTTTGTATTAAATTCGTGGCAAGAAGCCTTCAAATATGATATTGTCGCAATGTGGAGCAACTTTCATATAACTTGCTTGATTTGGCACTGCCCACACAAGAAGGGGAAGTTGTTTGAAGCGTTTTATATATCTGTTTGGCACTTCGTCCCATTTGTAGCAAATGAAGTTTGGCTGTGAGTGAGATTTGTTAAGTGCCATGCTTCGAAGAACCAGTCGTCTTAAAAGACTAATCTTTTCGCCCTTAAACATGCTTGCAAGTTGCCCACGCAAAACTTCTGGAGCGTTTTGTCTGAACCATTTTAGCGTGTATGGGTTGAAACTCATAATAGCATAGTCGCCTTTATAGTTTTTAAGAATTTCATAAACTCTTTGCTCAAAGCGACTGTTTGTGTTGTAGTCCTTAATTTCAATGAGAAGAGGTGCTTTGCCGTCAACAAATTTAAGTGTTTCTTCAAGTGTTGGAATTTTCTCGTCTGTGTCCATAAGGCTAAGAGTTTTTAGTTCTTCAACATTTTTAATCTTCTTTATGTAGCCGTCATGACCTGTAAGACGTTTTAGCGTGTCATCATGAAAAACAACGGGTGTGCCGTCTTCTATTGGGTGAACATCCAGTTCTATTGCATAATCGTGGTCTATTGCGTTTTGAAAAGCGGAAAGACTGTTCTCTGGGTGGGTGTCGTCATGAAGCCCACGATGAGCGATATATTTGTGAACAATCCAACTATTAAAAATCTCCATTTCTATCTCCCCATAAAACGGATAAAATTATATTTGATGATATGATTATAACATCTTTTGCCTAGAAAACAAACATTTTTTTGTAATTAGTATAAAAATATTCAAAAATTTGTTATAACCATATATATAAATGTATGCTTATAGGAATTTTTCCATGAAAAGTATGCGGGGAAAATTTTTTTGAGATTTTTTTGAATTTTGTAACCAAAAAGAAATTTACATAATAATATGAAGTAGAAGCAAAAGAAAAAAGTTGGAAGCACAAAAGACCTACATATTTTTCTCCTTGAGCCAAAAGAAAGACAAGGTGCAAAGAGGGAAATCATACAAAATGAAAAAAATAAAGGAGATACACATGAACTTTTTTGGAAACGGCTGTGGTGGCGGTGCATTTGGCGGAAATAATTGTTGCTGGATTTTCATCTTGTTACTTCTTTGCGGGAATTGCGGAAATGGAATGAACGGATGCATTGACGTTTGCACACTTATTCTCTTGATACTTTTACTTAGTGCATGCGGCGGAAGTTGTGGAAACACAAACTGCTAATAGCCACACAAAACAAAAAGCGGGGACTTCAAATCTCCGCTTTTTCATGCGTTTAATTATCCTTTCTAAAAATATCTTTTACAATTTCCACAACCCTCTCAAGGTCGCCAGCGTTTTTGAAACGGTGGTCGGCATTTTTTATATAATAAAGATTATAGCTTTTCAAATATTCCTTATAATATCTCTCATTATCCACAACCGACACAACATCGTCCATGTCCCCTTGAATGATGTCAATGTGTTTGTCAAAGGAACAACCTTTTAGCGAATTTTCCTTTAATTCTTTCAAGAAACTTTTATTTATTAAAAGTGGTCTTTCAAAGCCAAGGTCAATATCTTCCTTCAAGTCGCAAAGGGAATAGCCATGTTCACTCAAAATATTTTCTTGCAAAACATCTTCCATAAATATTGCTGGAGATTTTAGAATGATATGCTTGCAATCTATTTTGTTTGCTCTTAAAAAATTTAATAACAAATATCCACCAAAACTTGTTGCAAAGAAAGAGATAGGCTTGCCGTTATATTCTTTCTTTATATATTGGATAACACTTGACACATATTCAAAGCATTTTGAAAGTTTAAGAGGGGAAGTGCCCTTGTCCGTCCCATGGCTTGGCAAGTCAAAAGCAAAAACCAAAATTCCGCTCTTTGTTAGTTTCTCTGCAAGAGCATAAATTGTGGAACTGTCCTTGTCACCAGCAAAGCCATGCAAAGTTATAAGAACTTGCTCTGTTTCTTTTTCTGGCAAAAAACTTCTGCAACAAATTTCATTCAACACGCTATCTGCAATTTTCATTTTGTTCACCTTTACACCGCATTTTATCACAAAATGGGATTTTTATCAAAATAAAATTTCATTGACTTTTTGAAAAACTAATTCCCATAAATTGGAAAATTTTTGGAAAATTTACATATTTTGGAATTTTGTGCAAATGATAGAAATGTTGACAAATAAAATTTTTTGCAAACAACTTTATAAATACGGTTGACATATCTTTAAGTTTGTTATAAAATTACCGTGCTTTAATCTTTTGGCTTGATTGCAATTTTTACATTTTTTTGCAAAATTAGCCACTTTTTGGGGCAAGTCAACAAATGTTTCCATACTTTTTGTTTGACAAATATATTTTTAGGAGAGAATTTTATGAAGAGACTTAAAAAATTGTTCGCTGCTGGGCTTATGACTGTGGTTACAGGATTTGCTTGCGTTGGGAGTGCTGTTGCAAACTTTGCAAAGGCGTTTTTCTCATTCGGGTCAGTTAACGCTGCCGTTGGGGAAAATAAAAACACAAACACAGATTCCTCAGTTGTCAGAGGAAAAATTGTTACCGTTAGCAACTTCCCATCAACAGAAAATTTGGAGAGAGGCACAAAAATAGATTTGCCTTACCTTGGAGCAGAGGGTAGTGTTGCAGATGTAGCGGTTGCTAAAGACCTATCTACCACAGGTTTTGAAACTGGTGACCAACTTTATGCCGAAATCACAAACCCATATGGCGTGAAACTTACAAAATATGACGAAACAGTTTCAACACAAGGTGAATATGGCAAGACAGCAGTGACAACTGCAGGTGAAGGACAAGTTTCCTACAACGAAACATCAAAGAAACTTGAACTTACTCCAGCAATCGCAGGAACTTACAAAGTTCAATATTATGTTAAGAACGCTGATGGCACTTGGACAAGTTCACCAGTTTATGAACTTTCTATTCAAAAGACAACTTACGGAATGGAAATGGTGGAAAACTCTGCAACAGTTATGCCATCAACTGTTAAAGTTGTTGAAACAAGTGCAAAAGTTACAGTTGGGCTTCCTCTTGTTTATGACAAAGAAGGCAACCTTGTAACAGAAGACATCGTTTTGGGCGACAAATTTGCTGAAAATGGCGAAGACTACTATTATGTTGCAAAATATGAAAGCAGAGCAACAGAAGCAAGCCCACTTAAACTTGGTGATGTAACAGGCGTTTCTCTTTCTGACACAGTTCAAAACACTTATGCAGAATATAAAACTTATTATGTTAGAAAAGTGAAAGCATCAGAAGTCAATGCAAACTACAGATTGTATGTTGAAGCGGGCAATCAAACAAATGCAACAGTTACTGGCACAAAGACTGCTCTTAACTTTGTTGATGCTTCAAAAGTTACAACTGAAGGTGTTGCTTATGACCTTAATGCTTATGAATTTAATGCAAGCAAGGGAATTAACAGCATTCAATATAAACTTTGCATGAACAACGATGCAGCCGACCCAGCAAAACCAGAAACTTATCTTACAAGAACAATTGAAGGAAAGTCAACTTATGACAACTCCGAAGTGGAACTTGGTGCAACCCCAGCCAAAAAGTTCCTTTCAACAGACCTTGAATATGGCGAAAAGACATATCTTCCAAAAGTAAGTGCTGTTGACCTCAAAAACAACAAATCTTCTGTCAACGCTTTCTACTACTATACAGTTAAAGTTAAGACAAAAGACGGATACTCAGTTGACAAAGTTACAATGGGCAAGGACGAAAAAGGCTTCTACTTTATTCCACTTGCAGCAACTGGCTCAACTTATGAAATCTACTACAACGTTCGTGACTTCTATGGCAACACAGTGGAAGATGACGACAATGCAGATTATCCAAACCACTATCAAGTGTCAATTACAGATAGAAAGTCCCCAACAGTTTCTTTCGCAAGAAGCTTTAACGGACTTGCAAGCGATATGGGCACTGAAGACCTTACAGATTATTCATATTCAATTCCAACAAAGGTCAAAATTGGCGACACAATCGCAGTTCCAGCAATTTATGCAAGTGACAACAGTGGCATAAGTTCAATCACTCGTTCTATCCAATCAAAGGACAAAACATTTAAGTCCACAAAAGAGGGTGAAACAACTTCAACCAATGTTTCTGGAACAATTTACCTCACAAGACAAGACGGCTCAACAGCAACAAGTTCGGGCTTCACTCTTGGACAAACTGGCTCTACAATCAACGATATCGTCACATTTAGTGATGTAAGTTATGAAAACAGCTTTAAAGTTGTTAACAATGAATTTACAAAACAAGACGGCACTGCATTTGAAAACGACGAATATATGCGTGCAAAGAACTCTCAAGTTGCTTTCGTTAAGATTGACGAAAAAGTGTTTGGAAAGGGAACATACACCTTGACACTTAACGCAACTGATAAGGCATTGAACTCCAACTCATCTTCAAGAACTTATACATTTGAAGTTGTGGAAGACGATGTCGACTTCGGCACACCAACTGTAACTTATGGAAAATCTACTGTAAACAATGTTACAAAAGACCAAGAATTCAAAATTGCAGTTCCAAAAATCTCTGACAACCAAACAACAAACCCACTTGTCAGATATTATGCAGTTGTCACAAACGGCGCAAATGTAACTTATCACAAACTTTCACTTGACGACAGCAAATCTAACATTATCGTTAAAATGAATGAAACAGTTGGCGAAATAAATAAGACTTTGTATGAACTTGCAGCAGAAACAACTTCAAGAAATTTTGAAATCAGAGCATATGTCATGAACTATGGTTCAAAATTCTATGAAACAAACAGAGTTACTCTTGCTGGCGCAACAAAAGCTCAAGCAGAAGAACTTATCTTGAACTGGTTTAAAGAAAATTATGACGCCAAAGCAGATGAAGAAAAAGACAAATCAGTTGCAATGGCAAGTTACAAGATTTCTCTTAAAAACCTTGACGACAAGGAAGCACCTGTTTTTGTTAATGAAACGGGAACTATCTTCGACCAAGACACAGTTGAAGTTGAACAATTTAAAGAAATTGAAGTTAATGGCGTGAAATTCACAGACAACACTTCAAGTGCTTATGTTTATGCAGAAGTTAGAGATTCAAAGGGCAACATCTATGACTATTCAGAAAGAGGCTCTTTGGTCATTAAAGAGGTTGGCGGAAAATATGAATACACATTCCCAGGAATTAAATTCACCCCAACAAATGCAGATAAAGAAAACTATTATACTGTAACTTATATGCTTCAAGACAGAGGTGGAAACACAGTTTCTTACTCAGTTGTTCTTGTTCAAGCAAAAGACAAACAAGCTCCAGTTATTTCTGGCGTTGACAACAGCGACGCTACAATCGAACTTGGCGAAACATTGAACCTTTATCAAATTGTGGCTACTGACAATCAATCTTCAGAAGGCGAAATTACTTTAAACTTTGAAGTTAAAGACCAAAACGGAAAATATGTTAACTCATGGTGCAACGACTTCAACAGAACATTCACTCCAGAAGCAGTTGGCACATATACAGTTTCTGTTTCTGCAACAGATAAAGATGGCAACACTTCTACAAAGAGTTCATTTACTGTTAAAGTTCAAGACACATTGAAACCAGTTATCAATCTTATTGGTGACACAACAGACGAAATCTCATATTCTGAAGAAGATATTGCAACTGCTTTCCCACAAGTTTCAATTCCAACATTTACAGTTGCTGACCAAAAACCAGAAAATTCAACAGTCACAAAAGGCGGAATTTTCGGTGCAACAGGGTCAATCAAACTCTCAGCTCCAACAAAGGGAAGCGACAACAAGAGTGAATATGAATATGACATGCAGGGCAATTTGAAAGACGGAAAAGACAGATTTAACTTCACACGTGTCGGCGATGTGTTCAAATTTACACCTGATGCAAGAGGAACTTATACAATCACTTACACAGCAACTGACCTCAATGGCAACAAGGCTGAAAATGAAAGAACAATTACAATTCGTGTTGGTGACACAGAAGCTCCACAAATTATATTGACTTCAACTCTTAAAGACTTGCTTGATTCTGGCTTCGTGCTTGGCGAAAATACAACTTTGAAAATCAACACAAATGCAAGAATTTACTCAGAAAGCAACTATGATTCCGAACACGTTTATTTGAAAGATAACGTTGCTGGAATTGAAGGCTTTAACTGCAAAGAATACAAAAACCCAGATGACGAAAGCGAAGTGCTTTATCACTATTACACAGTTGGCGTAACAATCACTGATGGCAATAGTTCAAGAGTTTCTTCAACATCTGACGACAATGGATATTTGACATTCAACTTCAAGTCTGCTGGAACTTACACAATCACATTTACAGCAACAGACAAAGCAGGCAACAAGGAAACATGGTCAAGACAATTTAAAGTTGTTGCTCCAGATTCAACAACATCTGAAAAGACAACAATAATTGGAACAATTCTTATTGTTATCTCTGCAATCGTTCTTGCTGGCGTTGTGCTTTACTTCATCAAAGGCACAAAGATTGCCAAAAACAGAAAGAAAGGCAAGAAAGTTGACAACAAGAAAACTGACAAAATTGAAGCTTAATTAAGTCTAAAATAAAAAATCTCTCGGGCAAAACTGGGAGATTTTTTTATTTATTGACTTCCATAAAGAAATTGTTTCATAGACAAAAAACATATGTTCAAAAGGTTGTTTTTTTTGAGAATAGTGATATAATACATCATAAGGAGAGTTTTATGGCATACGACCTTCATTCAAACTTCAAATTGTGTGGCGACCAACCACAAGCAGTGGAAAGTATTGTCCGTGGAATAAACGAGGGGCTGAAAGAGCAAGTTCTTCAGGGTGTAACGGGCAGTGGCAAAACATTCACAATGGCAAATATCATAAAGCAAGTTAACAAACCAACCCTTGTTTTGGCACATAATAAAACTCTCGCAGGGCAACTTTGCAACGAGTTTAGAGAGTTTTTCCCAAACAATCGTGTGGAATATTTTGTGTCCTATTATGATTATTATCAACCCGAGGCCTACATAGTAAAAAGTGACACATACATTGAGAAAGATGCTTCTGTAAATGACGAAATAGACAAACTTCGCCACTCTGCCACTTGTTCACTTTTGGAATCAAACAATGTTATTGTTGTGGCATCTGTTTCATGCATTTATGCACTCGGAGCGCCACAAGAATATTATGACATGAGCATATCTATCCGACTTGGCGAAGATTATAACAGGCAAGACCTTATCAAAAAACTTATTGAAATTCGCTACGAACGCAACGATGTGGACTTCAAAAGGTCAACGTTCAGAATAAAGGGCGACATTTTGGACATAATTCCGTCAAATTACAACAAAAAGGCAATCAGAATTGAGTTTTTTGACACAACTGTGGATAGAATTAGCGAGTTCGATGTTGTATCGGGAAAAACAATTTGCGACCTAAAACACGTGGCTATCTTTCCAGCAACTCACTATGCCGTCAAAAGCGAAGAATTGCAAAAAGCCATAAAAAACATTGAAAAAGACAGAGATGAAGAAGTGGAAAAGTTTTTGGAGCAGGGCAAATTGCTTGAAGCACAAAGACTGAAGGAACGAGTGAGTTATGATGTTGAAATGATGCGTGAAATTGGCTATTGCAGCGGGATTGAAAACTATTCCAGATATTTTGACGGACGAAAACCCGGACAAGCCCCCTTCACACTTTTGGACTATTTCCCAAAAGACTTTCTACTTTTTGTTGACGAGAGCCACATAACATTGCCGCAAGTTAGGGGAATGTTTAATGGCGACCACCAACGCAAAGAATCGCTTGTGAACTATGGCTTTAGACTGCAATCGGCTTTTGACAACAGACCACTTAATTTTGATGAATTTAATGAACGACTAAATCAAGTTGTCTATGTTTCCGCAACACCTGCAAAGTATGAAATGGAGCGAGCGGAAAATGTTGCGATTCAGCTTATAAGACCAACTGGACTTCTTGACCCAGTGGTTGAAGTTCGCCCAACAAAATATCAAGTTGACGACTTGATTGAAGAAATTAACATTGCGACAAATGCTGGTGGCAGAGTTCTTGTAACAACATTAACAAAGAAAATGGCGGAAAGTTTGACCGAGTATTTGACAAGTTTCAAGATAAAAACACGCTATATGCACTCGGATATTGATGCACTTGAACGGCTTGACATAATAAATGGGCTAAGGCGGGGTGTTTTTGACGTGCTTGTGGGCATAAATCTTTTGCGTGAAGGGTTAGACATTCCAGAAGTTATGCGAGTTGCAATTCTTGACGCAGACAAGGAAGGCTTTTTGCGAAGTGACACCGCTCTTATCCAAACGATAGGGCGTGCAGCGAGAAACAGCGAATCAAAAGTTATTATGTATGCCGACACAATGACCGATTCTATGAAACGTGCCATTGATATTACAAACGAAAGACGAAGAATACAGCAAAAATATAACGAAGAACACAATATTACGCCAAAAACTATCATAAAAGACATTTCATCAACGCTTGAAATTACTTCAAAAACTAAAAAGACAGACGACAGCAAACTTTCAAGAAAAGACATATCTAAGGAAATTGAACATTTGAAAAGTCTTATGGAAAACTGCGTCAAGAGTCTTGATTTTGAAAGTGCTATTAAATTAAGAGATAGAATTGGCGAACTAAAAATGATGTTAAACAACTGATTAGAGGAGAAAAATGGAAGATAAGATACAAATTTATGGGGCAAAGGAGAACAATCTTAAAAATATAAGCTTAACTCTCCCAAGAAACAAGTTAATTGTTTTCAGCGGAGTTAGCGGAAGTGGAAAATCTACCCTTGCTTTTGGCACAATTTTTGCTGAAGGCCAAAGAAGATTTATTGAGTCGCTTTCATCATATGCAAGACAGTTTTTGGGGCAAATGGGCAAGCCAGATGTAGAAAAAATTGAGGGGCTTTCTCCCGCAATTTCAATCGACCAAAAAACAACTTCGCACAACCCTCGTTCCACTGTTGGAACTGTGACGGAAATTTACGACTATTTGCGATTGCTTTTTTCAAGACTAGGCACGCCATATTGTCCACATTGCAAAAAGCCAATAACCACAACCACTGTCGACAACATTGTTGACAATGTTATGGAACACGAAGAAGGCAGCAAAGTGGTTGTTGTGGCACCCATTGTCAGAAGCGAAAAGGGAACATTTGCCAAACTTTTTGAGGAACTAAGAAAAGACGGCTTTGCTCGTGTGGAAGTTGACGGCGAAATTCGTGACTTAAGTGAAGAAATTGAGCTTGAAAAGAATGTAAAACACGAAATTAGTGTTGTTGTGGACAGGCTTAAAGTTAGGGAAGAAAACAGAAGCCGACTTTCGCAAAGTGTGGAAGTGGCACTCAAAAAGTCTTCTGGACTTGTCGCCATTGAAATCAATGATGAAAAATTGCTCTTCAACAACTCCTACTCTTGTGCTGATTGCGGCTTCTCTTTTGAAGAGATTTCACCACGACTATTCAGTTTTAACAGTCCATTTGGGGCGTGCGAAAAATGTGGCGGACTGGGCTTTGTTTCTGATATTGACGAAAAATTGCTTATTAAAGACCCAAACAAAACACTTCGGGAAGGCGGAATGAGAATTGCAAGTTGGGCAATGGAAATTTCTTCAATTAGCGAAATGTATTTGAATGCTTTGTCGAAGAAATATAATTTTAGTCTTGATGTGCCAATAAAGTCGCTTCCAAAAAGAGTTATGGACATATTGCTTTATGGAAATAACGGCGAAGAACTAGATCTGTCATATGTGAATTCAAAATTTTCGGGCAGTTATAAGGGCAGTTGGGAAGGGGTTGTTCCAATGATTAGACGCCGTTTTGCCGAAAGTAAAAGTGAATATGCAAAACAAGAATATAGCAAACTCATGCGTGATTCACTTTGCAGCGAGTGTGGCGGCAAAAGGCTGAATGAAAAGGCACTTTCGGTGTATATTGGGCGAAAAAATATAAGCGATTTGACTGAAATGAGTGCAATGGAACTTAGAGATTTTTGCATGAATCTTAAAATAAAACCACAAGACGAAGCGGTTGCAAAGCCAATTTTGAAAGAAATTATTGCAAGATTATCATTCCTATGTGATGTTGGACTTGACTATTTGACCCTTGCCAGAATGGCAAAAACCTTAAGCGGTGGCGAAGCACAGCGAATAAGACTTGCAACTCAAATTGGCAGTGGACTTGTGGGCGTTTTATATATTTTTGACGAACCAAGCATTGGACTTCACCAATATGACAACGAAAAATTACTCAATTCTTTGAAAAAACTTCGTGACCTAGGTAACACTCTCATTGTTGTTGAACATGATGAAGATACAATAAGAAGTGCGGACTATGTTGTTGACCTTGGTCCAAAAGCTGGGGAATTTGGGGGTAAAATTGTGGCTTGTGGCACGCCAAAGGATATTATGAAGTGCAAAGAGTCACTGACTGGAAAGTATCTTATGGGCGAACTTAAGATTGAAATCCCAGAGAAAAGACGTAAACCACAAGGATATTTGACCATATCTGGTGTAAGGCAAAACAACCTCAAAAACATAAAAGTTGACATTCCATTAGGTGTCCTAACAGTTGTCACTGGGCTTAGTGGAAGCGGAAAGTCCAGTCTTGTAAATGAGGTCTTGTTTCCAGCAGTTTCCAATCAAGTTATGCATTCCAGTTTGCAAGAAGGGAAATATAGAAGCATAAAAGGTGTTGAGCAGATTGACAAAGTTATCAACATTGACCAATCACCAATCGGCAGAACGCCACGAAGCAACCCCGCAACATACATTGGACTATTCACTCTTATTCGTGACCTTTTTGCCTCCACTCCAGACGCTCAAGAACGTGGATATACAAGCGGCAGATTTAGTTTTAATGTGAAAGGCGGTAGGTGTGAAAATTGTGAAGGTGACGGCGAGAAAAAAGTTGAAATGTATTTTTTGCCAGATGTTTATGTGCCTTGCCCATATTGCCGTGGCAAAAGATATAATAGGGAAACATTGCAAGTGAAATATAAGGGCAAGAGTATAAGTGACGTGCTTGAAATGAGTGTTGAAGAAGCCTTGAAATTCTTTGAAAATTTGCCTTCAATAAGAAACAAAGTTCAGAGTCTTTATGATGTTGGCTTGGGATACATTAAACTCGGGCAAAGTGCCACAACTCTTAGTGGCGGCGAAGCACAAAGGGTTAAACTTGCCAGCGAACTTTGCAAGCGGGATACTGGCAAAACGCTTTATATTCTTGACGAACCTACAACGGGTCTTCACAGTTATGACATCAACAACCTTGTGAATATCCTTCAAAAACTTGTTGACAAAAATAATTCGGTTGTTGTTATTGAACACAATCTTGATGTTATAAAAATTGCCGACTACATCATTGACCTTGGTCCAAATGGGGGAGATAGGGGTGGAGAAGTGGTCGCACACGGAACGCCAGAGCATATTGCAAAAGTTCCAGAGAGCAAAACGGGACTTTTCCTTAAAAAACTTTTGAAATAACTTTAGCCTATTGTTTTTGTGCATTTAACGTTCAAAGTGATTTTTACTCAATAATTTCAGCGTATTTGAATAATAATTTAATGTAAAAAAATAAAATCTCAACATTTTTTGCTGGGATTTTATTTATAAATATAGTTAAAGAATTGCAAAAAAAGAAAAAATGAGTTACAATAAATTGTGGAAAATTTTTATGAGATACTACGAATAAAGCCAAATGCAACGCCAGAGGAAATTAAACGGGCGTTTATTTCGCTTGCGTCAATGTATCACCCAGACCGCTATGTTGGCGACAAAAAGTTTGCAGAAAGTTACATGGCAAGTATCTCTGAAGCCTATTGCACATTGCGTGACCCCGTCAAAAGAATGGATTATGACATTATCCACAACATAAACAAAACTCCAAGCAAATTTGAGCGTAAGCACTCAAAACCGCTGAAAGAGAAGCCAAAAACAGAAAGTTATGCTAAAAAGACTAATGAGAAAATTTACGTCAGACCAATTTCCTCAAAATATTTCAGAAACTCAAAACGCAAGAAATCAAATCTCTTTGCAAAAATTTTTAAGTCAAAACTTTTCTATTCGATTATGTTTGTGCTTTTGCTTGAAATTGTTATTTTGTTTTTAATTTTTGGCGGCGTTTTTGACTAATTATTTAGAACAAGTTGTTTATATTAAAGCCCATGAAGTAGTGAAGCGACTCGGCTGAGGCTTTTATGATTGACAAGTTTTCAAGGGCAAGCGACTTGTCGTTGTCATCAAGGGCTTCTTCAAGTTTTATAAAACTTTCGTCAATAGTCCTTATTTTGTCATAGTTGGTGAAATAGGTGATATATTTTTTTTGGTTGTCCCAATAGGCTTTTGTTTCGTCAAACTTGCTTACAACTTGTTTGGCATTTAATTCCTCTTTATTTTGGGTAAAAAGCACTGTTAATTCGTTTGAGTATCCTTGCAAAGTGGTGTAGGTGGACTTCAAAAGTAGTTCTTCCAATATGCACACGCCAACAAGAATTGCAATAAGAATTAAAACGTAAACATTTCTTTTCATTCTTTCACCTCGCACATAAAAGTTTTGCAAGGTTTATTTTTTTCTTGATAATAAACATTTCCGTTGCTGTTTATTGTCAAAACTAAAATATCATTCACACTCTTAGTTTTTTGAGATTTCATAAGTTTTTGGAGAAAATTCTGTGATAGTTTAAGTTCACTCAAATTTTCTTTCATAACTTTGCCGTCATTCACTAAAACATAGTTCAATGCACTTTGTTCTGGGGTGAGTTTTAGTTGCTCACTTGTTGCTGGACTGGCTGTAGATTTCAAAAGCACGCTAATATTTCCGTTTGTTTCTACAATGGCAAATGCCACGTCGGCTAGGTCAAAGCACTCACACCCTCTAAGTCCTTCAGTCAAATCGTTTAACGTCATGTTCAGTTGCTTTAGGGCAGGGTAGTTTATGCCATCGCCGTCAATAACGATAATCGGCTTGCCGTTTAGAAGTTTTCTGAAAAAAATACTTTTTCTGTTTAGAAGTGTAAACCCGTGGTGCAACACAACAAGTGTCAAAAGTGGAACTATGCCAAAAACAAGTGGGATGGAAACATCACTCATGGGAATGCATGCCAAGTCGGCAATTATAAGTGTCACTACAAGCTCAAATGGCTGCATATCGCCAATTTGCCTTTTGCCCATAATTCTGACAGCAAAAAGAACAATCAAATAGATTATTAAAGACCTTAAAATTAACGTTATCATATGCACAAATATTTACAATTTTGCAAGTTTTATGCGTCTTTTTTGGCTTGTTTGACTGAATTCTTTTTGATTGTAATTTTTTTGAAGTCTGCAAAGGAAAATTTGAATAGATTGAAAAGCAGTCCAAAAATGAGATAGAAAATTGTTGCAATTATGCATGACATAGCAAGTGACACGAACATTGGAAAGATATTTTTGCAAAGGTTATAGACCCAGCGGGACATCATGACGCTTGCAAGGGAAGATAGAATTGTTAGAAGCAAATATTTGAGATTGAAAAAGTTGTCGCCCAAAAATTTGTTAAGCATAAGAATGTTAAGAACACTCGCCCCACCAAGGCACAAAGCCATGCCCCAAACAAGTGACAAAACCCCAAGTTTTGTTGTAAGAAAGACTATACACAACACAAGCGCCACAGTACCCACAAGATAATTTACAAAACTTTTGACTTCAAGATTAAGTGCATTTAGGCACGAAACAGTCACACCGCTGAGGCAAATGGGAAGAACTAAAAAACTTGAATAACTTAAGAAATAGCCTGAGTCGGCGTTGTTGTAAAAAAACATTCCAATAGGCCCGCCAAGTGAGAAAAAGAGCGGGATAAATATAAAAGAAATGAAGATTGCGAACTTTATTGAAAAGTGAATTTTTGACTTAATTTCGTCATAATTTTGTGTAAAAACTGCGGAAGACAAGTCTGGAATAAGTGTTGTGGACAATGCCCCAATAACAGTCGATGGCACATATAAAAGAGGAAAAGTCATGCCCATTGCAACGCCAAAAATTGCAAGTGCTTGGTCGCTTGAGTAGCCAACGCTTACAAGTTTAAGTGGAATGATAACAGAAATAAGTGGCGTAAGTAGGCTGGACACAACTCGAACTATGGTTATTGGAAGTGACGATTTCATAATGGGTTTTACAAGTCCTTTGGGACTGGCGAACCCGCCGCCACGTTTAAGATATAACAGCAAAACAAGCACGCTCGAAGCAACGCAAGAAATTGTGTAAGAAATGCCTGCTAGAAAGACTTTTTCAAGCGAGAAGCTGAGAACTGCAAGGAACAAAACTGTTAAAACAATGCGAACAATTTGCTCAATGAATTCTGTTAGTGACACCCAGAAATATTGTTTTTTGCCCCACAAACTGCCACGTAAAATGGAATATACTGTGGAAAAAACAAGCGAAGGTAAGAGAATTAAAAGAATGACTGTGCAGCGGGTGTCGGTGAATATTGTTGAAAGCAGATTTCTGAAAACGAACACAATTCCGCAAAGTGCAAGAGCCGTGCAAGTCCCAATTAAAAGTGCTGCAGTAACAGTTTTAAAACTGCCTTTTTTATCATTTTTTGTTTCATATTCCGATGTTTTTTTGCTGACGACAAGGGGAAGTCCGCTTGAAATAAATGTTTCAAGAACCATAAAAACGGAAAAGGCTATTTGATAAATTCCTAAGCCTTCCGCTCCCACCATGCGGGAAAGGAATATCCTAAAAAAGAACCCCAGCGCCCGTGTCAGCACTGAAAATGATGTGATAACTGCTAATGCTTTAAAAAGTTTTTTCAAAATTTTCTCCTATTGAATATATATATGTAAATATATTTACGATTTAGATGTTGTTAGAATGAAAAAAGGAGAAAAAATGAGCGAAGTTAAAAAAGTTGACATTTTGCCGTTTGAAGTGGTGAAAACTGTGGGAAATACGAAGGCTGAAATTTCAAAAGACTTTTGTGTTCCGCAATCGGCGATTTTGGGGGAAGATGACGGGTTTGTCATTGTTGATAGGAAAACAAACAGAGTTCATACAGTGCTTCCTGGCGAAACATTAAGTTCGATTGCGCAAAAATTTGGCACAACTGTGCAAGAAATTAAAGAAAAAAATAACATTTTATTCATTTTTGTTGGACAACAGTTGTTCATATAGTTGCAAAGTCCGCCCGAAAAATGTTATAATAACATCAAGGTTAGGTTTCAGATGATAACAATAAAAGAAGTTAAATCAAAAAGTGATATAAAAAAGTTTGTAAATTATCCACACAAACTTTATAAAGGCAACAAAAATTTTGTGCCATTTTTAAACATAGATGAAGTAAATAAATTTGACCCAGACAAAAATGAGTCCTATCATGATTGCGTGGTCAAATGTTTTTTGGCATACAAGGACGGTGAGATTGTTGGCAGAATTGCTGGCATTATCCAAAAATTATATAACGAAAAAGTTAATGAAAAACGTGCAAGATTTTCTCGTTTTGACTGCATAAATGACGGGGAAGTGGCAAAGGCTTTGTTTGATGCAGTGGAAAGTTGGGCAAAGTCCGAGGGCATGACCACAGTTCATGGTCCAATGGGTTACAACGACCTTGACAGAGAGGGATTGCTTATTGAAGGCTTTGACCAAATGTCAACTTTTGAGGAACAATACAACTTTGACTACTATGGCAAACTTATTGAAGACAATGGCTTTAAGAAAGAGGTTGACTGGGTGGAATATAGAATTTTTGCACCAAAAGAACCAAATGAAAGAGTGGATAGAATTGCAGAAGCAGTAGCAAAGAGATATAAGCTCAATCTTATTACTCCTCCAAGCATAAAGTGGTTCGTGGACAACTACAAAGACCAATTCTTTGATGTGTTGGACGCGGCATATTCGCCACTTTATGGTGTTGTGCCATTTTCAGACAAAATGAAAGATTCTCTTATTTCCCAATTTGGACTTATCTTGAACAAAGATTTCTTGGTCGGGATAACAAATGAAGAAGGGAAACTTGTTGCATTCGGGCTTGTGTTTCCATCACTTTCAGAATCTGTAAACAAGAGCAAAGGGAAGATTTTGCCATTTGGAATTTTTAGAATGTTGAAGCAAATTAAAAAGCCAAAGAGCATTGACCTAGGGCTTATTGCAATTAGACCAGAGTATCAAAACAAAGGCGTCAACGCTATGATTGTGTCATATCTTATTCATGGAATGATTGAAAAGAATATCGAATATGCCGAAACAAACCTTATGCTTGAAGACAACACAAGAATTCAAGGACAATGGAGCGTATTTGACTACATTCAACACAAAAGACGCAGAAGTTATGTTAAAAATATTTAATAAAAAAATCTCACAGTTTTGTGAGATTTTTTTGTATCAGATTTTATCTTTTCTTTTTGCCTTGTGGCTTATCTTCAGTTTTTGTTTCTTTAGGATTTTTCAAAGCGTTAAATTCTTTTTCAACTTGTTTTTTCTTGCTTTTGATTTCTGACCTTTCGCTTGATTTAATGTTTTGATTGCTTTGAAGATAAGTTACTGCAGATTGCAAATATTCCATTCTATCTTTAACTTTGTTAAGTTTCTTGGCATATTCGCTATAAAGTTTTCCGTCAACTGCTTCATCACCTGTAGATTTTGAATCATACTCAGCTTTTATGCTGTCATATTCTTCTTGAAGGGAAGCAAGTTGAGCGTTAAGACCTTCAAGGCTGTTTTCTCTTTTAGATTTAAGTTCTGCTTTAATTTGTTTTTCGTTGATTGCTTTTGGAGATTTCTTGTATTCTGCTTTTTTAGTCTTCTCATGTTTTTGTTTTTTAGGAACACGTCTTAAAAGATATCCTGCGATTGCAAAGCCAAGTGCTACAACAAGAAGAAGGGAAGAAGCAATAATCCAAATGTTAACATCTGAGGAATGTGAGTGTTCTGTTGTTGTGTCGTCTGTTGTTGTGTCGTCTGTTTTTTCAACAACTTTGGAAACAATTGTGTAATCGTCAGAAGTTTTGCCAACATATTCGCTTGAGTTCACGTCTGTAACAGTGTAACTGTCAATATACATCTTTCCAGTTGCTGGTTCGTCAGAAGTTCCAAGAGAGAATAGGAGTTTTACATTTTGGTCGGCTTCTGCAAGGATATAAATTGTGTAGAGTTTGTAGCCATTTTCTTCGTCATCTTCTTCTACTTCTGGGGTAACAATTTTCTTAAAGACATTTGTGTTTTCTTCGTCAACGACAATGTTTCCGTCAGAGTCAAGTGTAACAACTTCCATTCTGCCAGCGCCGTCTGATGAAAGTTCATCAGTTCTTATCCATGCACAGAATTTGTAATAACTTCCTTTTTTGAGGGAATAGGTGTAACTTGTTGCAAGGGTCTGATAACTGTTTTCAAATGTGTTATGAAGCGTAAGGACTGATGTTGATGACTTTCTTGTTGGAAGGTCTGGGTCGTCAAGTTTGTTGTAAATTTTTGCTGAACATTCATTTTTGTTTGAAATTTCTGTTATGTCAAAGCCAAGTGCGTCTTGTGACCTTTTGTTTCCGTCCATTCTTGCTGTATCAAACTTGTTTTCATAAAGGTTGACTGAAAGGCTTGTTGAATTTGCAATAACTTTTTCAGAAGCAAGATAGCCTGCACAATCGAAGAATACACTTTGTGTTTCGCTTGAACTTCCATGAACGCCAACGACCATTTTTACATCTGTTGATGAAATGCCATTTGTAAGATAGAAGTAAAGTTGTTTCCAATCGCCATTTGTGTTGATATTGTCGAAGATTGCAATAGTTTTGTTGTTGCTATCCACAAATTTCACATATGCTTTTGCGTTTTTATAAGTGCTTACGCCCACAAAGAAGGTGACCTTGCTTTGGCTTGAGTTGCTGTTTGAAGAAACTGTAACTGCACTGCTTGTGTAGGAAACATCTTCTGCAGTTGAACTTCTGACCATAAGCACATTTTCTGTATCTTCTGCATAGTCGCCTTTGTTAAGATTGTAGAAATCTTTGTAGAAAGCATAGTTTGCGCCTGGGTTTGTTATTGTGCTGTATATATCTTGTGGATTTCTTGACCCGTCAGCAAGGAAGTGTCCAATTCTAACAATTCCGCTTGAAAGTGTTTCGGATGTTGATTTTGAAACTGTCCAACTTGTTGGAACAAGTGGATAATTCATAACCATTGAGCCGTCTGTGCCGATTGTGTAACTGTTTGAAAGGGAATCAATAGTTGCAAAGTTGAATTGACCATTCTTGATGTTTGAAGTGTCTGTCATGCTGGACAAATCTAATGTGTTTGATGAAGAAGTCTTTGAAGACAATTCACTTGAAGTAACAGCCTCAAGAACAATGTTATCTACAACAGCCCAGCCTTTTTCTGTTCCAAGTGACAACTTAAGAGAAACTTTTTCGTCACTTTCACTGCTGCCTTTGATGTAGAAACTTACAACAGAGAAGCCGTTTCTTGCGTCTGTGCTTGAAGAACCTTTAAGGGTAGATTGTGAAACTGCTTTTGATGATAATTTTTCGTTTGTTGGGGTGAGGGTTGCTGTAAGTCCAGATGTTTCACCGCCAGTTTTCAAAACGAATGACAATCTGTAAAGCCCGTGTTGACAAATTGTAAGAGTGTTGTCTTTAGCATTGTCTTTGTCGTCTGTAACTGATGAAATTGTTTTTGCCTCTGCAACAGCAGCGCTATTTACAAAGAACAGAGATTTGCTTGTTGATGTGTTTCCGTCAAAGACGTCTGCATTGTTGCCAGTTGTTTCAAAAATTGAATTTATTTGTGAGTTGATATAATCTTTTGTGTTTACATAAATGTCACTTGCACCATTGCCGCCTTCAACAGTCCAAAAGTCAAGGTCTTGTTCAAAGTCGGAATTCTTAAAAGAGGTGAGGGTAGTTCTTTGGAAACTCTTTTTTGCACTTGTGCCAGCGTTTGCTGCGTCAAGATAATCTGCTTCCGCCACTTCCGAAACTACAATGTGGTCATAGAACACAGCACCAGCATCATTGCCTTTTTTAAATTTTAATTGCAAAGTGAAATTTTTTGCTTCAAATGAGTCTGTTTGAACATAAAGAGTATATTTGCTCCATTCGCTCGTTGTGACATTGAGTGACATATCAAGTTCTGGAGAATAAATTGTGCCAGAGCCGTTGCCTTGTGTCATTGCATACACGCTTATTTCATAAAACTTGTCCGCTTCAAGAGTTGCAGAGTCGCTTGTAACATATCCACTTGTTTGCCCAGTTGCATTGCTTGCACCACGGAACATAAGGATATAGTTATCTGGGTCAGAAATGTTAGTTGATGGCTTTGGCTTGTTTGTCAGCCCATAACTATTTGAACTGCTGGTGTCAATGACGCCGCATGAAACATCTTCTGGCACAGAAACTGTCCAGTTGTTGCCGTCAACAGAAGCAGGGAAGTTCTCGCCCCTATCCGTTTTGGTCTTAAAATCTCCATTTTTAATAATGTCGGTTTTTACAGATTGATAGTATGCTGCTTGCACGCTTGGATGAGAGTATCTGAGCATTGGCACGCCAGACAGCACACATGTTGCAGAAAGCGCAAGTGCTACAAGTGCTTTTTTAGTTTTTCCGAGATTGTGTTTCATAAATGACCTTCTTATACAATATTGTCGAACCAAAATAGGCTCTTTTTTTGTTTTTTGAGTTGATTTGAAACTCATAACTCTTGCATTATATAATAACTGGGCAAAAAATGCAATCAATTTTTGTTATTTATTACTATATAAAATATTTTTCTAGTAAATTAACATAATAGAATTATGGACAGGAAGAGAAAAACTATAATTTTTTTTGTGTTTGCAGGGGTGGTTGGCATAATAAATGGACTTTTTGGGGGTGGAGGGGGTATGTTATGTGTGCCAATTTTCAAAAGCCTACTCAAACTTGAGGACAAAGCCTCTCATGCCACGGCAGTTATGGTGATGTCCATTGTTAGTATTCCAACACTTATCATCTATCTATTTTCCTTGCCATTTAAGGCAGATGTTGGAATTTTTGTCACAATTGGCTCACTTGTTGGCGGACTTGTGGGGAGTTTTATTCTCAAGAAAATTAACAACAGACTTCTAAACTTTCTCTTTGTCCTTGTGCTTATTGCTTCGGGGCTAAAGATGTTCTTTTAAGATGTTTTGCAAAAAGTAAAAATTTTAAACTAGAAAGGTGAAAAATGTGGATTGTGATTGTAATTTTAGGGCTTGTGACGGGGCTTATGGGCGCGCTTGGACTTGGTGGCGGAACAGTGCTTATTCCATTATTATCTCTTATCGGCGTTGGGCAAAAAGAGGCTCAACTTATAAATGTTTTTTCCTTTGTCGTCATGGCGTTTATTGTCCTAATTTTCAACATAAAAAACGGGCTTGTTGATGTCTTCCCAGCGGTCATATTTTCGTGCGTTGCAGTGCCGTTTGCAGTCATTATCGCCTTGTGTGTTAGGGAAATTGATGAACATGTTTTAAAGATAACTTTTGGGGCTTTTTTGCTTATTATGGGGGCGGTGGAACTGGTGTGTTATCTTAAAAAATATCACTCATAATAGGCTTAGATGTTTCAAAATAAATGTTGTCAAGGAAAATTTTTCTTGACAATTTTTATTTGTGTGATATTTTGTAGGGGAAGGCAAAACTTGGGTAATTTTGCTTAAAATAGTTGCCTTCGACCAAAATTTAAAGATTTTTCAATATTTATTGCTAGAAATTGCCTGCTTTGACGCAAAATTTCTTTACAACTTTCAAAACTTCGTGTAAAATACAATGTGATAAGGAGTAGAAAAATGGTTGACAAAGAAAAATGTATCGGATGCGGCGCTTGCGAAGGTGTTTGCCCAGTTGGAGCAATAAAAATGGTTGACGGCAAGTCGCATATTGATGACGAAATTTGCATCGGCTGCCACACTTGCGAAGGCATATGTCCAGTGGAAGCAATCAAGATTGAAAAATAAGCAGTTTTCTGCAAAGGAGTTTTTGTTTTGGAAAAATTAGCAGTTATTCATTTGGGAAGCACAAAAATAAATCTCACATTGTCATATCTCAATCAAGAAGGCAATTATGTTGTGTTTCAAGATATGAGCGAACCTGTCAAAATTGTTGACGACTTTGACGGAGAGGGCCTTTTGAGAATGGCACGAAGCAGTGAGGCCTTGGTCGTTCTTAAAATGTTTAGAATGATGTGTGAAGTGAACAAGGTTACAAATATTTATGCCGTTGGCTCGCACTCTCTAAAAACGCTTAAAAACTATCGCAGTTTTTTGGACGAAATATACAACATAACAGGCTTTAAATTTAGAATTCTTGAAGAAGAAGAGGAACTTTCAAACCTTTATTGTGGGGTTATAAACACCCTTGACATTCCAAAAGGCGTTATTGTAAATGTAAGTGGCGGCTCAACCCGAATTGTGCAATATAACAGAAGAAATATCGTAAATCAAGTGGTCATTCCATTTGGCTCTTATGAAGTGGCAAAAAGTTTGGAAGGGTCTGCAAGTGTTGCTGAAGGTTGCGACCTTATGGTCAAGAAATTTGCCGACAGTATAAGGGAAATTGATTGGCTTAGAGATATTGACCAAGAATTTAGTTTTGTTGGCGTGGGAAATGCCTTTTTAAACGCTGGCAAACTTTCTCGCAAACTCAGAAAATATCCAGTTGACATTGCCCACAACTATTCAATGACGAATGCTGAATTTGACGATATTTTCAAACTAATAAAAACACTTGACATTGACAAAACAAAGAAAGTTAAGGGCATATCCTCTGAACGTGCAGACGTTTTTGCTGCGGGAATTTGCATGACAAAGGCAATTTTTGACGTTTGCAAATTTGAGCAAGTTACAGTGTCAGAACGTGGCATGAACATGGGCTTTTTGCTTGGAAACGTTATGCCAGGGATAATCGAAAAGCCTCTAAGTGACCTTTTGGGATATAGCCTTGAAAATATCCGCACATTCCACGACGGGGAATTCAGTAACTCAAAGCAAGTCAACGACTTGTCACTTATTTTGTTCAGACAACTCAAAGTTCTTCACAAGTTGCCAAGGGGATATATCAAAATTCTAAGAATCGCCTCTGCTATGCACGATTGCGGGCAAAGAATAAAATTCTATGAACACGAGAAAAATAGTTTTCATATCATTCTCAATTCAGAATTGTTTGGCGTGACACATAGAGAAATTGTAATGGCATCATTTGTGAGTGCGTGTCAGAATTTGAGTGATTTTGACCTTGCAGAATGGATTAAATATAAAGACGTCCTAACAGACGAAGATTTGGACGCTATGCGAAAACTTGCACTTATTGTCCGCCTTGCAGAAGCACTTGACAAGAGTCACAGAAATGTTGTTCAAGACGTCAGTTGCGACATTTTGGGCGACAGTGTTATTATGAAAACAATCGTCACTATGGACGCTTCAATAGAAATAAGGGAAACTGCAAAAGTTGGGCAGGATTTCAGAAAAGTTTATAAAAAGACCCTTGAAGTTTTGTAAAATAGAGAGGTTTTTATGTTAAGTTATGAATTGTGTATTGACATGGGAAGTTCATACACAACAATTTATAAGAAAAACAGCGGAATTGTTTTGCGTGAGCCAACTTTGGCAATTCTTCAAACTTCTGGCAAAAATATGAAAGTTGTTAAAATGGGGCTTGAAGCACAAAGACTTTATGGCAAAACTTCTGACGATGAAGTTTTTGTTAGACCTATTGTTGATGACATTGTCAAAAATGTGTCACTTTCGCAAAAGATTTTGGAATATTTCCTAGGAAAAATTGTTAAATATCGCTTTGTTAAGCCTGCGATAAAAGTTATTGCTTGCCTTCCAGTTGGACTTAAAAAAGAAGAATATGACGACATAAAGAAAATGTATTTTGCCGTTGGCTTTGCCAAAATTGACTTTGTTTATGGCAGTGTGTGTGCCAGTTTTGCCGGCAGTCCATATCTTGCTCAAAACAGAGCAAACCTCATTGTTGACATCGGCGGCGGAAGGACAGAAATTTCATGCATTACAAATGGGAAGATAATTTCCGCTTGCAGTGTAAATGTTGGTGGAAACTATGTGGATAGGCTTATTGTTTCTGAACTTCAACACAACAAAAATTTTATAATAAATCAAAATTTAGCGGGCAAAATTAAGTGTGAAATTGGCTCGCTTTATGAAACAGACACAAGCAGCATTGAGGTTGTTGTGCAAGAAGCGTCTGCCAATTCACAAATAACGACTGTTGTGCATGCCAGGGATATAACAAAGCCAATTTGCGAAGCATATTTCAAAATTGCACAACTCATTCAAGCATTTCTTGGCGATTGTTCGCCAGAAGTGGTGGAAGATATTAAAAAGTCTGGCATTGTTGTGTGCGGTGGCGGAGCAAAAATAACTGGGCTTGAAACATTCTTTAAAAAGATTTTGGGCTTAAGCGTGTTTGTGCTTGACAACCCAGAAGTTGCAACTGTTTTGGGCAGTGAAAAGTTGCTAAGTGACTATAACATGCTTCAAAAAGTTAAAGAAGAAAACTAAAATTTTGTTTTTTTGTCGAAAATAAAAAGTAAGACCAAATGCGGTTTTACTTTTTTTCTTTTGTTGCTAAAATTTCATTAGGAGAAGAAAATGGCAAGAAAAATTGTTCTTACAAGTGGAAAGGGCGGCGTTGGCAAAACAACCATTTGCGCCAACCTTGGCGTAGCACTTGCGAAACTTGGAAAGCGTGTGTGCCTTGTGGATGTGGACATTGGGCTTAACAATCTTGACGTTGTAACTGGGGTGGAAAATAAAATTGTGTTTGACATTGTTGATGTCATTCAAAATAGATGTCGCATAAAACAAGCCCTGGTGCAAGACCTAAATCAGCCAAACTTATTTATCATGCCGTCTGCCCATTCCTACAACAAATCACAAGTCACCGCTGAAAATGTAAGGAAAGTTATCGAAGGACTTAATGACTATTTTGACTTTGTGCTTATTGATTGCCCAGCGGGCATCGATGAACCATTTAAACGTGCAGTGTGTGGGGCAGATGAAGCGATAGTTGTCGTGACGCCACACTTGTCAAGTTTGAGAGATGCCGACAAAGTCCTTCTTATGCTAGGGAATTTTAACATTAAAGATTATTCCATTGTTATAAATCGTGTAAGAGGGGATATGATTTTAGACAAAGAAATGCTTGATTGCAAAAAGATTTCTGAAATCTTAGATGCCAGACTGTCTGGAATTATACCAGAAGACGATGCAATAACAACTTTTCTTTCTGTGGGCAGAACAGTCAACAGGGCGTGCAATTCCTATGAAGCGTTTTCGCTTCTTGCCAAAAATATATTGGGCGAAACAACAAAGGTCTTTGACTGCACAGAAAAATATAAAGGCTTTACTGGCTTTTTCAAACGAATGATACTCAAAAAAGTTAAATAAAAGGTGAAATATGAAAATTGCACAAAAATCACTTTTGAGAATAGAAAAAATGTTGAAATATGACAAAGAGCGAGTGTCGCAGCCGCTTCTCAATCTTCTTAAAAGTGATATTTATTCTGTTTTTGATAGTTATTTTGAAATGAGTCTAGAAGATATTTCCATAAGTTATTTTGTGGGGGAAGACGGCAAATATCACTTCAACCTTGACGTTGGCGCAAGACGAATGAAACGTCCCACATATTTTTAAACTATCATTTTTTTATGCAAAAATGGGCATATTTTAAGCAATTTTTTACATATTTTTGGGACTTTTGGCATAAAAATTTTGTATGAAAAAGATTGTAATTAAAACAGTTTCAACAAAAAAAATGCTCAAAAATACATGGGGATTTTTTAAAAAATATCTCACATTGTTTATCATTGCTCTCATTTTTCTTGCACTTGTTGTGTGCGACAGAGCGGGAAGCAGTGCGGGTGGAATGATTATGGATAACTTAAAGTCCATAGCCACCAGTTTTACGCCAACAACCGACCTTTTTGACGACGGAAGTGAAGTGTCTTTTGTGTCTTATTTTTTTGGCATGACTAGACCTCAAAAAGATGAAGTTGTTAAGTTTACGCTTCCTACAATGCAACAAAACACTTCTTCATCAGACGACTTTTTGTGTTATGATTTTGACGGAGTTTTGTCAAGCGTTGCAAATGGCACAGTGAGTGCAGTGGGGTGGACTTTGGACAATCAAAAATATATCGAAATTGACCACGCAAAAGGATACAAGTCAAGATATGTAGGCGTTTTTTCGCTCGGTGTTTCAACGGGGGACAAAGTGGCGGGAGGAAGCCTAATTGCTTCAACAACATCGGGGCAAAAGTGCAAAGTTTATGTCTTTCAAAACAACAATATGCTAAAAATAAGTGAAGTGGAATGGACAAAATAAAGTTTAAAATTCACCCATTATTTCTTGTCTTTGCAGCGACACTTGTCTATTTTGGGCAAGGAGTGTTGTTTGTGAATTATCTTGTTGTTATGATTTTTCACGAATATGCCCACGCATATGCTGCAAGAAAATTGGGATACAATCTTCAAAACATAAAACTTATTCCATTTGGCATTTGCCTAAATCTAAATTCCACAACTCTTGACCCAGTTGACGAGATAAAAATTGCAATTGCAGGGCCTTTGTGTAATTTTATTTTAGGAGCAGGAATGATTGCAATTTGGTGGCTTTTTCCAGCGACATACAATGTTACAAACTTGTTTTGTTATGCAAATATTGTGACGGCAATATTTAATCTTTTGCCCGCATTCCCACTTGACGGAGGAAGGGTTCTTCACGCATGTTCAAGCAAAGTGTTTGGACGGGACAAGGCTTCAAAAGTCTGCAAAATTTCAAGTGCTATTTTGTGTGTTATGTTATTTTTGCTGTTTATTTTTAGTTTCTACCTTTCTCATGGCAATTTCACCTATTTGTTTGTTATATTTTGCCTTCTCACTGGCTTTTCACAAAAAGATGAGAAATTATCCTACAGTTTTTTCAACCTTTCAAAAGTCAAAAAGGATAAAAACGTCTTGAAGGTCAAAACGCTTTATGTGCGAGATGATGTGAAACTATTTAAACTTTGCAAATACATTGATTCGGCAAGTTTTCTTAACCTTTATGTCTGCGACAAAAATGGGGAATTTGTGGACAATATCAACGAAAAAGACCTAGGAAGACTTTTGGAAAATAATAATTCTACAACAACCCTTCATGACGCAATTTGGGGATAAAATTTAACTAAAGCCACTTTTTAGTGCAAAAAATGCCAAATTTTATGAACAAAGCGTGCAAATTCGCTTAACATATTTCTCAAAATATTTTAAAATATCTCTGTAGGGGATAAAAAAATGAAATATGTTAGAAATGTTGACGATTTGAAAAAATACACCTTTGAATTCTTTGACGCCTTTTTGCCTCAAATGCTTTCCGACCAAATGGTCAATTATTTTTTGCTTAATATGGGTGATGGCGAAGTGCTTGAGAGAAGTGCCATTGCATATATGTCGCAAGGAAAGATTGCTCCCGAAGCAGTGGCGGACTATGGCGAGGCTATCTTGCAACTGAATGACTATAGAGGACTTCTTAAAAAGTTTGTGGAACTCCTATTAAAAGCCAAAAATTATGAAGGGCTTTGTGCGTTTTTAAATAGAATTTTCTTGCAACAAGTTGGCGACTGCAAATATAGAAGTGTCAAAAAGGAATATTCAATAAATGAAAGATATTTTGATAGATTTGTAGAGATTGTTACATATTGTGCCATTGACAGAAGATTATACACACCTTTCTTCCTAGCAATTTTTGCAAGTGAGGCGGGGTCACGAATGTCTTATTACAAAGAACCATTGAAAGAATATCTTGACGTGTTTTTGAAAGACGGCGAAGACGATGAGTTTATATCCCAACTTTTGGGACTTGACAACAAAGAGGGGATAAAGGAATATGCGTCATCAAATATGCAAAAGACCTTGAAAGCAATTATTATGGAATACATCTCGGGCGAAAATGGCAGCGCCGTGCTTGCAAAGCGTGCAGTTGCCATGCACAAACTTGAGGCGTTAGCCATTTTGGAAGAAATTTTGGCGGGAAATGAAGAAAACCTAAAACCAAAAGCCGTTCAACTGTTATGTTCTTTGAAAGAAGATAGACGTGTTAAGGAAAAGTTAAAAACTCTTTATGAAACAACTGAAAATGCAAGAATTGCAACTATTCTTGAAAAAGAATGTGGATTTGAAACGCTTAGAATGTTTGAAACAGAAGGCGAGTTTTTAAGCGAGGTGGAAAGAACCACCCCTCAAATTCAAGAAAGACTTTATGGCGTTAGGCTCAAAAGGTTTTATGACAAGCATGGGCTTGACAACACTGGCACAAACGGCAGAATTTTGACCTATGTTATGGAAACGTTTAAGTCAAAAGAAATTGACTCCAACTTAAGTGCCTACAAAGAGTATTTTCAATATGTGGATAAAGTTGTGCTTCAAAGGCTTTGTGATGTCATATGGGAAGTTGCTTTTTTAAAGGGCAAATTCTTGTGTAGCAAATGGGCAATGAGGCTTGTCGCAGTTTTTGCTTCCATGCCACTTATAAAAGGAATTACAGAAAGTTTGAAACTTTGGTATTTTGACAAAAACATGGCGACAAATGCAAAATATTTTGTGGATATGCTTGCAAGCAGCGGTCATGAGGGAACAATTTATGTGGTGAGGGAAATGCAAAAGGAAAACCTTTCGCCAAAGCAAAAAAAATATTTTGAACAAAAACTTGAGAACTTTTCGGATAGGAGCAGCCAAAGCATTGAAGAAGTTAAGGATAAACTTGCAGACACATTTGGCTTTGACAAAGATGGATATTTGGAACTGGACATCGGAACAAGAATTTTGCTTGCGAAAATCAACCTCGATTGCACAATTTCAATATATAATAGTGCAACGGGCAAACCAGCAAGGCTCAAAGGCGAAGAACAATGCCAAGGCGAAAATGTTAAAAAATATCTCAAACAACTTGAAAAGGAAGTTAAGGAACAACGCAAAAGATTGTGGACAAGTTTTATGGAGTTTAGGGGATATGAACTCGCCACTTTCCGCAAGTGCATTGTGAACAACTGTCTTCTAAATTTCCTTTCGCAACACCTTTATTGGGGAAAATACAAAAAAGACAAACTATGTGAAGTTTGTGTTTTTCATGACGATAGACTTGTGCATGAAGCGGGAAATGTGCTTGACGACCTTGACGACTACACCATTGCCATTTTGCAACCACTTGACGCAGAACTTTATGCCAGCAGACTAAACGGAAGAATTGAGCCTTTGTTCGACCAAATGAACTTCCCACATTACAGAGCAGACGAAAGTGTTGCAAATTGCAATTATGTCGATGTTCTGTCGGGTGTGTTCTGCAATGCACAACTGTTTGTTACAAGACTGGAAAAATTGAAATTTAAGGTGGCGGACTTAGATAGCCGTGGCACCTTTGGAACATTGTTTAAGGCAAACAAAAACTTAAACCTTATTACAACTGTAGAATTTGAGCGAGTACCAATGACAAATCAAAACTGTGGCACAACGCTGGGGAAAATAAGATTTTATGACCTTTCCCGCCAAACCAAAAACGGCAAAATCTACGCCCTAAACAAGTCCGAAGCCCTAACCATAAAGGAAATAAACGAATATATCCTAAGCAACGAAATCGGACAAATTATCAAAGCCACAAAAGGATAAAAAGACTCCCAAACGGGAGTTTTTTGCTATATTTTTATTTGTTTTTCACTGGCTTCTTTTCGTTGTAAGATTTGTTATGAGGTGCGGTTTTTGTGAGGTCGTGGGTTGGGGAAGATTGCTCGTCTTTGTCGTGGTCATTTTCAAGTGCGCCAGAAGCCTTGCCGTGTTCTGCAATTTCGCTGCCCGGTTTGTTGTTCTCCACCAAGATATATGGTTTTAGGCGTTCAATATTGCTTTCCTCAAGTTCCAAAAGTCGCTTGCCAAAGAAGACAAGTTCTGGTTTGCATTTTTGGCAGTCGGAGAGGACGCTCATCAGGTCAATTATGCCCATTGTTGTGCCATAAATGTTCACGCTGGCAATCTTTCTGTTTGACTTGTCAAGCATTGTCGCCATGTTCACAGAAAACCACATTTTCGCTTTCTTAAAGAACCCGTTGTTCACAAGTTCAATGTCCATTGCTTGCGCCAAGTCTTCGCAACTTTCGCTAAACTCGTCATAGTTCTTAAACTGTTTTTTGAGTTCTCTTTTAAGTTTGCTGTCTTGCACTTTTTCCATAACATTATTTATAGATTGCATTGCAGTTTGAATGTTTTGATGCAACGCAATAAGCAAATTTGTGTTCATTTCCTTTTGACTTTTTGGCATAATAGCCCCCTTTTTTCATAGTTAGTTTGGCAGGTTTCAAAAATTTTATACATCTTTATGCAAAAATTTGGGTCTTGACAAATCTTCAAACAAAAGTATAATTTTTATGTAATGAGGTGAATTATGACAAATTGGTCTTTTAACAACGAAGATGTATCAGAATTTATGCTTGAAAACTCGTTTATAAAATCCGCTAAAAATTTCCCAACGTTTGAGGGCAAAAAGGGACTTTCTCTTATGGTCGGACGAAATGGCGACACAACAATTTTGTGGAAGATTGAACCATGCAGATTTTGGCAAGTGGAAAGAAACCTTACAACTGGCGAAGAAAGATTTATTAACGATTGGACATTCCAGTGGATGGACTTTTTGACAAAAAAGCATGGACAAGAATACATTGACTATCTAAATAGTTATCTTCCACAACTTCAAAAAGAATACAAACAATTTCAATCAAGAATTATGTCAACAAGAACAGAAAGGGAACTTAGAAGTCTTCCAGAATGTGTCCTAATCAAAAAAATTGAAAGTTGTCCAAACATCGGCTCCTCTGACGGTGACTTTGACGAGAAGTATGAAGACTTTGAAGGACATAAACAACGCTTCGATAACAAAGTCTATCGTTATATGGAAATGAAGTGGAATAAAATCAAATATCTTGAAAAACACTTCTCGCAAAAGCAAACTTCCGAACCAGAAATGTAAAAAAGACTGGAAATTCCAGTCTTTTTGCTTGTATATTTTGTTTGCAAGGGTAGGTTATTTTCTATCCACTTTTGCCATGTGGGCAATGAGGTCAACGGTTTTGTTGGAGTAGCCCCATTCGTTGTCATACCATGCCATAAGTTTTACAAAGGTGTCGTTTAGCATAATGCCTGCTTTTGCGTCAAATATACAAGTTCTTGGGTCTGTTATGAAGTCGCTTGACACAACTGGGTCATCTGTATAGCCCAAAATGCCTTTTAGGTCGCCGTTTGCTCTGCGTTTAATTTCTTTTTCAATTTGTTCATATGTTGTAGGCTTTGCAAGACGGACAGTTAGGTCAACAACAGACACGTCAAGTGTTGGAACACGAAGGCTCATGCCAGTGAGTTTTCCTTTAAGTTCTGGGATAACTTCGCCAACTGCTTTGGCAGCCCCCGTTGAACTTGGAATAATGTTGTATGTTGCAGCACGTCCGCCTCTCCAATCTTTCTTTGAAGGTCCGTCAACAGTGAGTTGTGTTGCAGTTACCGAGTGAACAGTTGTCATAAGTCCTTCCACAATGCCAAATTTGTCGTTGATGACTTTTGCAAGTGGGGCAAGGCAGTTTGTTGTGCAACTTGCGTTTGAAACAACATTCATATCCTTTTGATATTCGTCTTCATTTACGCCCATAACAAACATAGGCACGCCGTCTTTGCCTGGGGCAGTGATAATAACTTTTTTCGCTCCATGTGCAAAGTGAAGTTTTGCGTCTTCAAGTTTTGTAAATTTCCCAGTGGCTTCGGCAATATATTCTGCTCCTGTTTCGTCCCAAGGAATGTTGTTTGGCTCTCTTTCTGCATACATTCTGATTTTTTTGCCGTTTACGACAAGGTGAGTGTCTGTGTGCGAAACTTTGCCGTCAAAATGTCCGTGAATGGTGTCGTATTTGAGCATATATTCCGCATAGTCTGGCGAGATAAATGGGTCGTTGATTGAAACAACTTCCACATCGCTCCTTCCCATTGTGGCACGAAGGATAAGTCTTCCTATTCTGCCAAATCCGTTAATTCCAATTTTTGTTTTCATATTTTTCCCCCTAATAGTAGAATACAACAAGGATATTTTCCCCTGATGGCTGTATTATACAACAAAGACTGTCCATCTTCCAACTTTTAAAACAAACTTTTATACATTTATTTCACTTTTTTTGTGGAAGTGGTCGCTTTTGGTGTCTTTTTTGTGTTACTTTTAACTGTTTTTGCTTTTGTAGAAGTTTCTTTTGTCACTTTTTCTTTTTTAGTGACGGTCTTTTTGCTAGTTTTAGTTGTTTTTTCTGACATGGTGCTTTTATCTTCAATTTTTTGACTTTTGCTTGCAGATTTTTTCTCAAATGTTGAGTATTCAATCACTTTGCCAGTGTTTCTTAAGTCAAAAAAGTGCTTGCAAACCATCATAAGGCAAACGGAAAGTGAAACTATCATGAAAAACACTGACACAAGAGTTATTACAAGTTGATGTGCGGGGAACAAAATGTCAAGAGTTATCATAAGAGCAAGTGCAACTTCAAATATTATGTTAGACACAATAGCACTCCTCAAGGCAGAAGACTTTTGATGAAAATCTGGCGAATATGTTTCACTTGTGCCGTCAATGAAGATTGTTTTTGACGAGAAACCCACAAGTGAGTTTGAGTTTTTAAGAAGGCAAGATTTCTCGGGGAGTGATTGCATAATTTCCACCACATCACGAGAATAAAGTCCCAAAGATAAGACATTTCCGCTGTCTTTCTGATTTGCCACAAGGGAAGAAAAGAGTTTGGAACAATTTGACCAAAGATTTGCAAAAAAACCTTTTGCTTTGCCAAAACTCTTTGCCAAATGCACAATATCCGCTCCATTTTTGTGTTCTTCAAGGCACATTTCAAACACAGTGTCAATGCCACACAAAGCACAGTCACCAAGAAGCAAAACATCACCGTCAAAGTCTTTTAGGCAAGTTTTGAAGGCGTCGTTATAACTAAACTTCTTTTCAAAAACATTGAGCGTTACATTTGGAATGGTTTTAAGATAGGACAGATTTTTGTCATCAGAGTTTTCGCACGCAAAGACAATTTTCCTATCTATGTGGGTTTTGTAAAATTCGCTTTTTGAAAATTCCTCAAAAAACCTACTTGCGTCAACATCTTTGAATATTGGAAAAAAATAACATATTTTCATACCAAAAGTATAACTTATTCTAAAAAAAAAGAAAACAAAATTTAAGAAAATTTGCAAAAATGGGAATATTTATTTAACAATTTCTAAAAAACAATGTAAAATATTGGCATAAAGGAGTAAATTATGGAAAAATTTTTGTTGACTGACGCACTTAAAAACGGATACGCCGTTGGTGCTTTTAACTTTGGAACAATGGAAGTTTTAAAGGCAATTATTCTTGGGGCAGAGAGCAAAAACTCTCCCGTTATTTGCCAAATTTCTGAAAGTGCAATGAACTTTGTGGGGGATGAATATCTCAAAAATCTCATTAAGGCTGCAAGAAAAACTTGCCACGTGCCAGTTAGTTTTCACCTTGACCATGGCAGGTCTTTTGAAATGGCAAAAAGAGCAATTAAGGCAGGTTGCGACTCGGTGATGATTGACGCTTCAATGCTTCCTTATGAAGACAATGTTGCAATCACCAAAAAAGTTGTAGATTATGCACACGCAAAGGGTGTGTTTGTTGAAGGGGAACTTGGCTCCATTGCTGGCATTGAAGACGAACTGAAAGTTGAAGATAAAAACAGTTTTTACACTTCTCCAAAGCAAGCAAAAGACTTTGTAAAACGCACTGGTGTCGATAGCCTTGCAATAGCAATCGGCACAAAACATGGGGCATACAAATATTCTGGTGACGCAAAACTTCGCTTTGACATTTTGGAGCAAATTCAAAAGGAAATTCCAAATGTTCCACTTGTTTTGCATGGAGCAAGCGGTGTGGAGAAAAATGACGTTGACGCACTTTATGAACTTGGGGTCGATATTCGTGGAGCAAAGGGAATTCCAGAACCATTTCTTCAAAAAGCATGCGGCATGCACATTTGCAAAGTAAACGGCGACACCGACCTTAGAATTTCTTATTTGAAGGGAATTTTGGGAGATATTAAAAACAACAACAAAAACATTGACTACAGAAAATATCTCGCCAGCGGAATGAATGAAATTTCAAAAATTGTTGCCCACAAAATTGATGTTTATGGCAGTGCAAACAAAGCACCTAAACAATCATAGCAACAATCAAAAACAGCGAGCATACAACCGCCAAAACGGACAAAACTATGCCAATAATTCCAATGGACTTGCGATTGAGCCTGCATTGCATAACGCCAAATACAAAGCCATAAATTGCAAGGATAATTGAAATTACAATTCCACTGAAAATATATATAACAAGCATCAAAACATATGACATTCCAATTACGTCAAGTTCCATAAGATTTGCAATCAAGCAACAGCCCGACACAAGCAGGGCAATTATGGACAGCATAAGTGACAACTTGCCATATTTTTTGATGTTTTTTCTTTCTTCTTCGGGTTTTTCTTTGTCGGCATTGTAGCCGTTTACAATGTTTCTAAACAAGAAAAACCCCGTAACCTTTCCCACCGAGTCCTTTTCATCAAGCCCATTTTTGCTCCTTAACTCCATTTTCTACCTCCCATTTTATCCATATTTTGTGCAGAAATTGAACAATTAAAACAAAGTCAATATTTTTATTTAAAACATGTGCAAAAAACACATACCAAAAACTTGACAAGCAGGGAAATATATTTTAGAATTTTGATATAATAAATTTAAAGGGAGAAAACGAAAATGAGATTTTGGGACAAAATGAGAGTTGGCATGTTGTGCGTAAATTACACGCTTGTCATGGCTCTTTTGTCCATTATCATCTTCGGAGCAACCCAACAAAGAACTTCCTCAAACGTGTCTGTAAGGTATTCTAGACCCTCATACACCGTGACTTTTGACCCAAACGGCGGTGAGTTATCCACAATAGGGGGGGGGGGTATCCTCTAAGCAAGTAACCCTTGGTGACGCCTACGGCGACTTACCATTGCCCACAAAAACGGGTTATTCATTTGTCGGTTGGAAATATGGCAATGAACTTGTCACTGCTACAACCAAAAACTTGACCCAAGGCGACCATACCTTGACCGCTTCATGGGGACATTCAGTTAAATTTGACTATAACAACGGAACCCTATCGAACTCACTTTCTCCAACTTATGCTGGGGAAGTCGGCACAACAACTTCACTTCCAAGCACACTTAACCCAACCTACTCGGGTCACACCTTTGCGGGCTGGCATTATGGAAAAAATTTAATTGAGCCAACGACATTCACTGGCTCCAATTTTATCGCTCTCGGTCGTGATTATATGTACACCGACAAAATTACAATCGTAGTCAGAGCATATATGGACGATTGGACGAAATTTGGCACAAAAAAAACCACCCTTATCAGTTGCACTGAAAGAGGGGGGTGGTCGTTGAGTAATGAGATTGACTATAATGCTGTCAACTATATTTCATTTGCTATTATGAGTGAAAAGACGAATTTATACATACACACACATAGTTCTATAACTTTTTCCCAAATGTCTAGTGGTTATCATACATTTATTGGGACTTTTGATGGCTCATATGCACGCTTATATATTGATGGGATTTTGGTTGGGACAAGTGCAAATGCTTCAACTACAATAAAATATGATTCATCAAATGGAATATTTGTTGGAGCTGAAGCAGAAGCGAATACAGTTTCTCCTTATGGTTATTTTTTTACGGGAAAGGTTGATTATGTATCAATAGAAAATAGCACAATAGACGAAGCAAAAAATATAGGAGCTAACTTAATAACAGAAACCAATTTTGATGGGTCAAATTATATTTCACTTGGAAAAGCATATAAGTATAAAAGTAAGATAGCTATAACAGTAATGGCTTCAATGAATGACTGGTCAAAATTCTCTTTAATGTCAATGATTTCTTGCACCAATGGCGGTGGCTGGACTATTGAGGCAAAGCAAGACGTAATTTTACTTGCTGCATATGATAATAGTAGCAATGATTACAATCGGGTCTCTTCTTCTATAAAGACATCTGAACTAAAAAGTGGATATCATAAATTTGTTGGTATATTCAACGGGGAAAATTTGAAATTATATGTAGATGATGAGCTTGTGGCAAATGGGACAAAGTTTGGCTCAAAAAACATTAAATATTATTCCGACAATGGTATATTTGTTGGAGCTGAAGCAGGCAATAATACTTCAACCCCAGAAGTAGGTTATTGTCAGTATTTTAAGGGAACAATAAGCCATGTTTTCATTGACAATACGTTTGTGGCAGAAAGAGGTATATATATTTATCAAGACTTCGATGTTGTTGCAACGGCAATTTGGAACTGAAAATATATTTTAGAACAAATATCCCACAAATCTCTTGACAAGTGGGACAAAGTGTGGTAAAGTGGCGGTATCCGCATGGAAAAGGTTTAAAAGTGGGCTTTTGGCTTCACCTTAACAGCGAGTTTGGAGGATAAGGAGGAAAACAAAATGTATGCTATCGTTCTTTCTGGCGGAAAGCAATATAAGGCAGAAGAAGGCAAGTTTATTGATGTTGAGAAACTTGACGGAAATGTTGGAGATAAAGTAAATCTCGATGTGCTTTGCGTGTCAGACGAAAAAGGTCTTGAAACAGGCAAACCTGTTTTGAGCAAGGTTAAGTGTGAAGCAGAAATCATTCTTCAAGGAAAACAAGACAAAATCATCGTTTTCAAATACAAAGCAAAGAAGAATGAAAGAAAGAAACAAGGTCACAGACAACCTTTCACCAGAGTTAAAATATTGTCGATAAAGAGAGTTTAATTTTTATGACAAAAATTACGGTCACTAAAAAAAATGATGAAATCGTGGAACTGGAATGTGACGGACACACCGATTATGGCGTGAACGGCGAAGACATTGTGTGCAGTGCATTGTCAAGCATTGTCCAAACAGCTGTTTTGGGGCTTATGATGGTCGCTGGCATAAATGTTTCACTGAAAAGGGACGAAAATAGGGGTTATCTTAAACTCGTTCTCCCACAAAACATTTCGCAAGAAGCAAGACACGATGCAAATGTAATCTTAAACACAATGATGTGTGGAATAAGTGACCTGAGGGAAGGTTTTTCAGATTTTATAGAACTGGAGGTTAAGTAAGATGTTTATTCAGTTGCAATTGTTCGCTCACAAAAAGGGCGGTGGTAGCACAAAGAACGGACGTGACAGTCAAGCCAAAAGACTTGGCGTTAAATGTGGTGACGGTCAACACGTTCTTGCTGGCAATATTATTGTTCGCCAACGTGGCACAAAATTTTACCCAGGCGACAATGTAGGTCTTGGAAAGGACTACACATTGTTTGCACTTCGTGACGGAAAGGTGAAATTTATCACAAAACATGGCGACAAAAAATATGTCACAGTGGTTGAAGAAACTGCAAAGAAAGCAAAATAAATTGAAAATTCCTCGAAATGGGGAATTTTTTTCTTGACAAAATTTATCATATATCCTACACTTTTTGAGAATAATAAAAATATGGAGGAATTTTAAAATGACTAAAAGGGAACGATTTGTTTTGTGGCTCAATAGGTTTTATCACAAGCAAAATAAGATTACAATTTGTGTCTTATACACCCTCCTTATGGCTATCCTTGGTGTCATTATTTATGGGGCAACTCATCAAAGTTCCTCAAGCAATGTTTCAGTAAAATATACAGTCCCATACTACACAATTACCTTCGACCCAAACGGCGGAACCCTCGAAAATGCAGGGGGGGGGGGTATTCTCAAAGCAAGTAAAACTTGGTGACACTTACGGCGATTTGCCACTGCCAAGCAGACCGGGTTATAGCTTCAACGGTTGGTATGAAGAAGCCCTTGTAACATCAGAATCAGTCCTTTCCACCCCATGCGACAAAACCCTAATCGCCGAATGGAATGATGGTATACCAGCAGATATGAGAAATTGGGAATTTATAACACCGCCTTATGAAATAGACTTTGCCAATTCGTTTACAAATTGGAATGTCAGCAATGGGGAAAATAAGTTCGATTTTTGTGGAGTAGGTGGGAGTGAAGTTAAATATACTGCACTTAATCTTGAAAAAAATAAAACATATTCAGTAGTTTTTGATTATGTTTTGCCAAATTTTACTTATACTGATGCAAACGGGAATTTCCGAGATAAAATGTATTCATATATTGTCAGCATTGATCCTGAAGCAAATTTATTATATAATATGACGGATAGGATAGAAACAGTTGTTTCGATTTACACTTTAAATTCAAATACAGACGGGAAAGCCGTCCTATCTTTTACTGCAAGGGAAACGGCAAAATATTATCTTGTGGTGAATTTTGGTTATTTGAATGACAATATAACTTATCACTTTGAATTTAATAATTTCACTCTATACACACACCAATGCACATTTGGCTGAGTGGTGGGTAGTCTAAATGGTGGGGAAGAAAAATATAAATAATATAATAGGTTTTGGCTTGTTATATTATTTTTTTTGCTGGGGGGATAATGGTTTCGTTTTTGGAGGAGATTGCAAAGGTTTCGGGGGTTGATCCAAGTGTTGTCGTTGGAAGTAGCAGAGTGTTATATCTTGGTGGCAAGGTTGTTATGATAGAAGGCAAGACTAAGTTGGTTGAGATGTCAGACGAACTTGTAAAGGTTAAACTTAAGCGGGGCATGGCGGTTGTTAGTGGCAAAAACTTGAAACTTAAAAACCTTAATCTTGAAAGTGTTATGATAGTTGGGGACATTGCAGAATTTCAGATTTGTTAAAGTTGATATGTATAGTTATTAGATTTATGCGAAGGCTCCCCATTGTAAGGGGGAGTGGGTGGGGTCCCCGAAAGTAGCAGCATAGCGAAACTTTTGGGGGAAAAGGAAAGCATGTCCGTAAATTGAGTGGTTGTGTGAGCAACCTGAATAGAGGACAATGCTTGACGACCCGAGGGGGTAGTCCAGTTTGAGTTATTACTCTATCGTAATATGCTAGTAGAGTAGTTATCCTTGTTGGACTACCCTTTCGTCAACTTCGTTGACACCTTCCCTTACAAGGGCAGGCACACACATTAAATAAATATGCGGTTAATTTTTAGCCTTCAAAAAAAATAACATATTAGTTTATAAAAGTGGGGGATATATGACGACTTATGAAGTTGTGGGGTTAAATTTTCCAAAGTTTTTAAGCGAGATTGAAAGGCGAAATATATCTTTAAACAGCCTTGTTAAACTTTCGCATGACAGGTTTTGCGTGGAAGTCGCTTTGGCACAGAAAAAGAAGTTTTTGAACCTTTGCTCGCTTCTTAATATGGAAGTAACAGAAAAGAAAATTCCCGTTTATGAGCGTGTTTTGCGTGGGATAAAATGCCATGTGCCACTGTCTATTTTTGTAGCAGTTTGCGTGGCTGTTCTTTTGTTTTCGCAAATGTTTGTGTTCCGAATTGAAGTTTTTGGCGAAACAAGTGTAAGCGAAGATGAGATTGTTTCTGTCTTAAAACAAAACGGCTTTGACACGTGGAAAATGCGGGGAAGTTATGACACGCAAGAAGTGGAGCGAGTGCTTACTTCAAACATTCCAAAGATAAGTTTTGCTTCATGCGTTGTGCGTGGCGGGACACTGGTTGTAAACGTCTATGAAAAAATTGATGCGGAGAAGTCTTTAAGTGCGGGCAAGCCTATTGTTGCACCTTGCGACTTGATAATTGAAGAAATTTCTTGCACCAGCGGAACAGTGGTCAAACACCAAGGGCAAACGGCAAAGACGGGCGAGAGCATTGTTGAGAATTTTATCATGCTAGGACAAACGAAAATTGACATTCCCGCGCATGCAACATTTACTGCAAAAGTGGAGCAGAGTATAAGTCAATTTTTGACACAAAAGACACAAGATGATATGGACATAAAAAAAGTGGTTGAAGAAAACAAAAGAATGTTGTATAATATGTTATCAGAAGCAAAACTTCTGGACAATATTGAAGAAGAAACAGAACTTTTGGAAACGGAAAACGGGTGCTTGGTGATAAGCCGTTTTAGAACTAAAATTGAAATTTCTTCATAACAAAGGAAACATTATGAAAGTTGAAATAAACGATTACGCATTGTCAAAAAATTTTACAAAACTCATTGGAAAGTTGCTTAAAACTGCAAACAAATATTCAAAATTCAATCAACGAAAAGTGCAAGTGGCAATTAGTTTTGTGGACAAAGACGAAATTCAAAAATTGAACAAGGAAACCCGTGGCATAGACAAGCCAACGGACGTTTTGTCATTTCCAACCTTAAACCTTGTCTCACTTCAAAAAATTAACATGAAAGATCCAGAAATTAGGTGCGACATTGACCCAGAAACCAAACACCTTATGCTTGGCGACATAGTTATTTGCGAAGATGTTGCAAGGAAAAATGCCGAGGAATATGGACACAGTTTTGAAAGGGAAATTTGCTATCTTGTTGTGCATGGATTCTTGCACCTTTTGGGTTATGACCACATGGAAGAAGACGACAAAATTGTTATGCGTGCGCTAGAGGAAGCAGTGCTTAAAAAATATAACATAACGAGAGATGAAAAGTGAAAATTAAGTGTGGATTTGTAGCCGTTGTTGGCAAGCCCAATGCGGGCAAAAGCAGCCTTGTAAATGCAATTATTAAGGAAAAGGTTTCAATCGTTTCGCCAAAACCACAAACAACGAGAAATAACATTTTGGGGATATATAACAGTGACCACAGCCAAATTGTTTTTGTGGACACACCTGGCATAAACAAAACTTCAACGGGCCTTGACAAATTTATGCAAAAGAGCATAAAAGGGGCAGTGAGTGACGTTAATGCGGTTATTATTGTTTGCGACATAACAAAAGGCGTGGATAGGGTGGAAACTGACCTTGTAGAAAAATATAACAAGGAAAATATCCCAGTCGTGCTTGTTTTGTCCAAAATTGACCTTGTGAGCGATGAAGTGGTGTTTAAAACATTGCAACAATTATCTCCACTTGCGACACAGTGCGAGATTGTTCCGCTTTCAAGCATAAAGGACAGAAACGTTGAAACAGTGATTGACGTGGTGGAGAAATTTCTTCCAGAAGTTGACGAAAGAAACAAATATTTTGACGATGACGAATACACAGACAAACCCCTAAACTTTTTGGTGGCGGAGATTGTTAGGGAAAAAGCGCTATACTATCTCGATAGGGAAATTCCACATGGCATAGCCGTTGTAACTCAAAGATTTGAGGAAGACGAAAACTTGATAGATATTGACGTTGACATTGTTTGCGACAAGAATTCACATAAAGCAATTATCCTCGGCAAACAAGGAACTATGCTCAAAAAAATCGGGCATGACGCTCGTGTTACAATTCAAAAAATTGTCCAAAAAAAGGTTATGCTAAATATTTTTGTTAAAGTTAAACCAAATTGGAAAAATAATTTGGAGTTTTTGGATAGTTTGGGTTATAATATAAACGAGTTGTAGGAATAAATTTTGTTTTTTGAAACATTCTAGTGCTGATGATGCAACTTGCACGCAAGGGGGACACAATGAACATTGAAAAAGCGTTTGCAAAAGTAAAACTGAATAACTCTAAAAGCAAAGCCTGTGTTGAAACATTAAATTTCTTAATGGGCAAATACGGCTGGGGTATAACTGTGCTTGCATATCTTACGGGCGAAGACCCAACAACTCATGAGCATTATTGCACAGACGAAGTTTTTGACGCCTACGTTGAAGCACTGGAAAATCAAAAATTTGAAACAAATAACAACTTGGAGCAAGAAGAACCTACACTTGAAAGATAATTAAAAAAAGAGATTAACAATGGATAAAGCAGTTTCGGGGCTTGTTTTAAAAGCCATTGATTACAAAGAGAACGATAAACTACTCACAATTTTAACTTTGGATATGGGCAAAATTTTAGTGACCGCTCGTGGTGTCAAAAAACCTACAAGCAAACTAAAATCCTATAGCCAAAGTTTTTGTTTTGGTGAATTTGAATTGCAACAGGGCAAGGCGGGTTGGGTGCTTGTTGGCGTAAACCCAGTTGACACATTTTTTGAACTTCTATCAGACTTTGAAAAATATAAGGAAGCATGCACTGTCATTGAAATTTGTGACAAAATATGTGTTGAAAACCAGTCCTATCCAAAACTTCTTTTGGAAGCCTTGAAAACCATAAAACAAATAAACTACTCGCAAATTTCCCCAAAGTTGCTCCTTAGCAAGTTTATTATGAATGTTCTAAATTATGAAGGCTTTGGAATGAGTGCAACCCATTGTGCAAACTGCAGAAGTCCATTTATGAAAGAAGTGTATTTTGACACCACAACGGGCGAACTTCTTTGCCATGCATGCAGAAATGAAAATTGTGAGCAACTTGACGGCGGCGTGTTTTCCGCACTTAAAATTTTATCCACCACCGAAGAAAGTAAACTCTCCACCGTCCGCCTGCCAAATGCAGTTGTCGAACGCACATTCACCTTCCTAAACCGAAACCTCTGTAACAAGTTCGAAATCCACCTCAGTTCGGCTAAATTGTAAGAAATTGGGAATAATTTGAAAAAATAGGGCTTTAAACCCTATTTTTTATGTCATTTTTGTTGACAAATTGGGGACAAATATATAAAATTTTCTTTGTGATTTTTAAAGGAGAAAAATAAATGGCAAAAAAATACGTTTATCTATTCAGCGAAGGAAACTCCAAAATGAGAGAAATTTTGGGCGGGAAAGGTGCTAACTTGGCTGAAATGACCAACCTTGGACTTCCAGTTCCACAAGGCTTTACAATTTCAACAGAAGCCTGCACACAATATTATGAAGACGGCCGTCAAATCAATGACCAAATTCAAAAAGAAATTATGGAATACATTGCCAAAATGGAAAAGATTACTGGCAAGAAGTTTGGCGACAAAGAAAACCCACTTTTGGTGTCTGTTAGAAGTGGTGCAAGGGCAAGTATGCCTGGCATGATGGACACAATCTTGAACCTTGGACTTAACGAAGAAGTTGTTGAAGTTTTGTCCAAAAAGTCTGGCAATCCACGTTGGGCTTGGGACTGCTACAGAAGATTTATCCAAATGTATAGCGATGTCGTTATGGAAGTTGGCAAGAAATATTTTGAACAACTTATCGACAAAATGAAAAAGGAAAAAGGTGTTAAACTTGACACAGAACTCACAGCAAGTGACCTTGCAGAACTTGCACATGAGTTTAAAGCAGAATACAAAGCAAAAATTGGACAAGATTTTCCAAGTGATCCAAAAGAACAACTTATGGGTGCAATTAAGGCTGTGTTTAGGTCATGGGACAACCCAAGAGCAAACTACTACAGAATGCAAAATGACATTCCATACAGCTGGGGAACTGCTGTTAATGTTCAAATGATGGTGTTTGGAAACATGGGCGAAACAAGTGGCACAGGTGTCGCTTTCACTCGTAATCCAGCCACTGGCGAAAAGAAACTTATGGGCGAATTTTTGATGAACGCACAAGGTGAAGACGTTGTTGCTGGTGTCAGAACCCCAATGCCTATTGCAAAAATGGCAGAAATTATGCCAGAAGTTTATACACAATTCCAAGAAATTTGCAAAACTCTTGAAGGACACTACAAAGATATGCAAGATATGGAATTCACAATAGAAGACAAGAAGTTGTATATGCTTCAAACAAGAAACGGCAAGAGAACTGCACGTGCAGCACTCAAAATTGCTTGCGACCTTGTTGATGAAGGGATGATTACAGAACAAGAAGCTCTTATGCAAATTGACCCAAAGAGTCTTGATAGTCTTCTTCACCCACAATTTGACCCACAAGCTTTGAAAGACGCAAAACCAGTGGCACAAGCACTTGCTGCTTCTCCTGGGGCAGGGTGCGGGGCTATTGTGTTTACAGCAGAAGATGCAGTTGCTCGTGGCAAAAACAAAGAAAGAGTTGTGCTTGTCCGTCTTGAAACTTCTCCAGAAGACATTGAAGGCATGCACTATGCTCAAGGCGTTCTCACTGTTCGTGGCGGAATGACATCTCACGCAGCAGTTGTTGCTCGTGGCATGGGAACTTGCTGTGTTTCTGGCTGTGGCGAAATTGAAATGGACGAAAAGAACAAATGCTTCACCCTTGCTGGAAGGACTTATCATGAAGGGGACATTATCTCCATTGACGGCTCAACAGGCAAGATTTATGGCGAAGAAATTAAAACTGTGCCAGCAAACACAAATGATGGTGATTTCGGCAGAATTATGGCATGGGCTGACAAATATAAAGCACTTGAAATCAGAACAAATGCTGACACTCCAAAAGACGCAAAACAAGCCAAACTCTTTGGTGCACAAGGCATCGGTCTTTGCAGAACAGAACACATGTTCTTTGACCCAGACAGAATTTCTGCAATAAGGGAAATGATTTGCTCTGACACTCTTGAACAACGTGAAAAGGCATTGAGCAAACTTGAACCAATGCAACAAGGTGACTTTGAACAACTTTACGAAGCAATGGAAGGACTTCCAGTTAACATCCGTTATCTTGACCCACCTCTACACGAATTTGTGCCAACTGAAGAAGCAGATATTGCTCTTCTTGCCAAATCTCAAGGCAAAACTGTTGCTCAAGTAAAACAAATTATTGCTTCTCTTCATGAATTTAACCCAATGATGGGACACCGTGGTTGCAGACTTGCCGTTACATTCCCAGAAATTGCCGTTATGCAAACAACTGCAGTCATAAAGGCCGCTCTTAATGTCAGCAAAAAACACAACTGGAATATTGTTCCAGAAATTATGATTCCACTTGTTGGGGAAGTGAAAGAGCTTGCTTATGTCAAGAAAATTGTTTGTGAAACAGCAGACAAACTTATAAAAGAAGCAAAATCTAACATGAAATACAAAGTCGGCACAATGATTGAAATTCCACGTGCTGCACTTATGGCTGACAAGATTGCTGAAGAAGCAGAATTCTTCTCATTCGGAACAAACGACCTAACACAAATGACCTTTGGCTTCAGCCGTGATGACGCTGGCAAATTCTTGGGTTCATATTATGAAAAGAAAATTTATGAATCTGACCCATTTGCTCGTCTTGACCAAGAAGGCGTTGGCAAACTTGTTGAAATGGCAGCAAAACTTGGAAGAAGTACCCGCCCAGACCTTCACCTTGGAATTTGTGGCGAACATGGCGGCGACCCAAGCTCAATCGACTTCTGCCACAGAGTTGGACTTAACTATGTTTCTTGCTCTCCATTCCGTGTTCCTATTGCACGTCTTGCAGCAGCACAAGCAAACATCAGAAATCCAAGAAAATAATCTCACAACTTGTCTTGGCACAAAAAGTATATATTCTACAACCAAAAACAGCACTTATCTGGTGCTGTTTTTGCTATTATCACTTAAGTTGCGACATTTTGGCAAGTTCTGATATAGCTTTTGCAAGCACATTTATGTCATGATAAGAATTCTTAAAATCTACTCCCACACGAGTAAGCCCACTTTCCATTGTCCCCAAAAACTTGTGTGCAAGCGGGGCACAATGAAGCCCACCACGGGAGGCAATGTGATATTTGTCACTCAAAAAATCTGTCACTTCAATGGAGTCAAAGCCCGCAACGGAAAATGCAACAACTCCATATGTGTTGTCAAGATTTGAATAAATCTTAACTCCTTTAATATCCCGCAATTTGCTTATCATATATTGTGTCAACTTTGCAACTTTTTTGACGTGATTATCAAAGTGTTTTTCAACATATTTTGCCCCCGCAGACAAACTTGCAATAAGCGGACTGGCAACCGTCCCACTTTCATAACATTCTGGGGGAACAGTTGGCTGCAACAGATTTTCACTCTCTGTCCCCGTTCCGCCAAAAATTATTGGGGCGGGGTAGGTCTTGGAATTTATGCACAATGCTCCAATGCCTTGCGGAGTGTGCAACCCTTTGTGACCAGAGAAGGCAAGAAAGTTTATGTGCGACTTTTTCATATCTATTTTTATGTGTCCAACACCTTGTGCGTCATCAAGCAAAAATAATATGCCATTTCTGTTGCACAACGCTCCCACATCCTCAAAATTGTTTCTGTTGCCCGTTACATTTGATATTGCCGTCAAACACACAAGAAAAGTGTTTTTCTTTATGACTGAGGCAATGTCACTTGCGGTGATAAACTTTTTATTTTTCGGGCTGATAACAGTCAGCGTAATTTCACCCAAACTTTCAAGATGATGAAGCGGTCTTAAAACGGAATTATGCTCAAAGCAACTGCAAATGACGTGTTTTCCTTTGTTTTTTCTGCAAAGACCTAAAATTGCAATGTTCAACGCTTCAGTTGCGTTTTTTGTAAAAATTACATCTTCTGGCTCAATATTTCCAAATTGTTTTGCCAAATTTTCACGAGTTTGCCAAATCATAGCAGCATTTTTGACGGCAAGCGGATGACCGCCACGACCGGGGTTGGCACTTAAGGAAAGATATTTCAAAAAAACCTTTTTTACACATCTTGGCTTGAAGTGGCTGGTTGCTGGGGTGTCAAGATAAATAGTTTTCATATTCAACCTCAAAACATCTTATGTGTTTTTGAGTTTTGTTGTGTTTATAAACATTATTTTGAAAAAGATAATATAGTGATTTGAGAGAAAGATATTTCATGGGTCTTTCTCAAAAAGTCTGAAAAGAGGGAATAAAATGTATTATCTTGTGGTCTTTAGGGCGAGAAGTGAAACAATGAAGTTTGCCAGCATATTGTCGTCTTATGGAGTTAAAAGCACCATTGTAAACACCCCAAGGCAAATTGCTGTGTCGTGCGGAATTTCCGTTAAAGTTGACGCAAACGCGCTTAATATTTGCAAACAAATTTTGTCACGAAGGCAATTTTGGACTTTCGGCGGCATTTATCTCATGCAAAATGACTCTTATGTGCAACAATAAGGTTGATTAAACACACATTTTGTGCTAAACTTTGCCAAAGGATAGGGAAAATGCAAGCAAAAGAAGTTTATGAAACACTGCTACAAAGATTTGGTGATAGAAGTTGTGAACTTGATTTTCGCAACAATTTTGAACTAATTGTGGCAGTGATTTTATCAGCCAGATGCACGGACAAGCGTGTTAATATTGTAACAAAAGACTTGTTTAAACACTATAAAACTCCTCAAGATTTGGCAAACGCAAATGTTGACGAATTATCAAAAGAAATTTACTCTTGTGGCTTTTACAGAAATAAAGCAAAAAATCTTATCCTCATGGCAAAAGATTTGTGCGAAAGATTTTCAGGCGAAGTGCCAAATAATTATCAAGACTTAGTAAGTCTTGCTGGGGTGGGCAGAAAGACGGCGAATGTTGTGTTATATGTGGGCTTTGGTGTGCCAGCCATCGCCGTTGATACTCATGTTTTCAGAGTTTCAAACAGACTAGCACTCGTGCATGCCAAAACACCTCTTGAATGTGAACTTTCGCTTCAAAAACAAATAGACAAGTCTTCGTGGGGCAAGTTTCACCACCTTTTGGTGCTTTTTGGAAGATATATTTGTTCCTCTCGCTCGCCAGCGTGCAGCGATTGTGAATTTAAGACAAAATGCCCATATTTTGCTCAAAAAAAGCGTGGAAAAGTGGCAAAAAAGTGAATTTTCTAGTTAAATTCTTAAAAAATAACAAATTTGAGCCAAATAAAAAGTAAATGTGTAAAAATGTTTAGAAAATTGTCAAAATTGTTGTATAATATATGTAGAAAGTTGAATTTTGGAGGCAGATATGTTTGTTGACAGAGTTAATATAAAAATTAAAGCGGGCGATGGCGGGAAAGGTGCCATTTCCTTTAGACGTGCAAAGGGAATTCCAAACGGGGGCCCAGACGGTGGCAACGGTGGACGTGGCGGGAACATTGTTTTTCGTGCGACAAAAGATTTGAACAATCTTGTTGCATTCCGTTTTCAATCGCACTTTAAGGCACAAAATGGTGAACCGGGTGGCAAAAAAAGTTGCAACGGCAAAAGTGGACAAGACCTTGTTATAAAAGTGCCACAAGGGACAATTATAAAAGACGCCGAAACGGGCAAGGTTATTGCGGACTTGTTTTATCTTGACAAAGACTATGTAATTTTGCGTGGCGGTGACGGCGGAAAGGGCAATGAGTTCTTTAAATCACCAACACGTCAAGCGCCTCATTTTTCGCAAATGGGTGAAGCAACAAAAGAACACACCGTCACCCTTGAACTAAAAGTCCTTGCAGATGTCGGCTTGATTGGCTTTCCAAATGTTGGCAAAAGCACACTTTTGTCTGTTATTTCAAACGCAAAGCCAAAAATTGCAAACTATCACTTCACAACTCTCAGCCCAAACCTCGGTGTTGTAAAATATTATGACCACAGTTTTGTTGTGGCAGACATTCCTGGGCTTATTGAAGGAGCAAGCGAAGGACAGGGGCTGGGACATGAATTTTTAAGACACATTGAAAGAACTCGTATGCTTGTTCATGTGGTGGATATTTCCGAAGCAGACGGCAGACAGGCATACAACGATTATCTTACAATCAATGAAGAACTTACAAAATTTAACAAGGTTTTTGGTGAATTGCCACAAATTGTTGTGCTTAACAAAATTGACCAAATAAGAGATTATTTTGTTGTTGAAGAATTTAAGCATAGACTAAATAATAACAAAATTAAGGTTATTTGCGTTTCGGCACTGTGCAGAGAAAACATTGAAGAACTTGTGCGTGAAATGTGGAAAACCCTTGAAACTTTGCCACCTCAAGTGCCAGTTGACGTGGAAGAGTTTGGCTTTGACGAACAAGACAAAACGGCAATTAACATCGAAAAATTGTCGGGCGACACCTATGAACTTTCGGGCGGATTTATTGAAAATATTTCTCGTGGAATTGTTGTCAACGATTATGAGTCTTTGTCATATTTCTGGAAGCGTCTTAAAAATGACGGCATAATTGATATGCTAAAAGAAAAAGGCGTCAAAGACGGTGACACTGTAAAAATTGGCAGTGTAGAATTTGAATTTGTGGAATAAGGAGAGAATATGTTAACATCAAAAGATAGAGCAACTTTAAGGGGCATTGCCTCAACTCAAGAGGCAGTTTGCTTTGTAGGGAAGGAAAGTCTTAGCGAAAGTTGCCTTGAAAGCATTGAAGACGCACTTGCTGCTCGTGAACTTGTAAAAGTTTCTGTGCTTCAAAATTGCGACAGCGACACAAAGTCCATTGCAAACGAAATTTGCGAAAGACTTGAATGTGACTGCGTTGGCATTGTTGGGAGAAAAATTGTTATTTACAAATATAACCCTAACAACAAAAATCATGTTTTATCAATAAAATTTTAAGAGGACTTTTGTAAAGTCCTTTTTTTTGCCAAACATAAAATTGATAAGAAAAACATCACAGAACTCATCAAAACATAATAAAAATTATATCTAACAACAAGCGAGCAGAAAAATATCAAAAGTCCGCTTAAAAAATACTTCTTTGCTTTTGGCGGGTCAATGGCTTCCTTGGCTAGTTCTTTGAACCTAATTTTGTTTTGTGAAACGCTTACAAGTTCGATTTCTGGTGGGGTGGAATATTTGCAAAAATATTCATATGCCTTTGAAAAAACATAAACTTCAATCTTAACGTTTTTTATAGATTGCAGAAGAGTTAAGTCTTCTTTTTGACAAGTTTGGCACAAAATAATAAGCGTATTAACTCCACTTTTTAGGGCAAATTTTGCGTGAGATAGTGCCAAAGATATATCAAGCGGCTTTTGTTCAAGTGCAACAAATGTAAGAGTGTTGTCGTTCAAATACAAATTGTTTTTCACTCGCTTGCCAAGTGATTCGCCCACAAGCGTTGTCCGTTCTTTTTGAGAAAGTGACATATAATTTATAAAAAAATCTTTTGTGCTATTTAGCAGTTGTTTTTGAGAAGTTGTGGGGCGTTTTTTGTCACGAAAAAAGTATTTTAAAACATTTAGCCCCGCCAAAATTACAAGAGAAATAGCAACCGCTGTGGCAAAAGATTTTGTCACAAATCTTATCCACGCAAGAAGAAATAGAAAAATACACAAATTGAAAAATATCCAATCAAAAAGTCTTGCAAGAGAGAAATTTTTGAACAATCTTGCAAGCGTTTCTTTAAAGTTATATGACTTTTTTGTTACATTTACATTTTCCATATCTCAATTTTTGACCAAATTATCCACAATATTCTTGTTTTGCTTGTGTTTTTTTTGCTTTTGAGTTATGCTAATAGCATAAATGTAATTTTGGAGGACTTATGAGCAAATATCCAGAAAAAGTTGTTGAACTTTGCAAACTTCTTGACGAGAAGAAAGCAAGCGATATTGTCGTGTGTGACGTTTCAAAAGCAAAGGACTTTGTAAAGTATTTTATTGTAGCAACACTTGATTCCACTGCACACATAAGGGAAGTTGTAGATTTTCTTATGGAAAACACTTCTGGCGGTGACTTTTCTTTTTGGCAAAGAGAAGGCTTTAATATGAGCGAATGGGTCGTGCTTGATTACTATGACGTCTTTATCCACTTGTTTACAAAAGACGAGCGAAATCACTATAGTTTTGACAAACTCATGTCGGGCGAAGCCTCTGTGCAATCTTACAAACGAATTTTATCCGACATCCAAAAACAACAAAAACTTCAAAATGAACAATCAAAGGAAAAGAATAAAAAATGAGTGCAAGTGAAATATTTTTTTGGGTTCTTATCGGCGTGTTTTGTTTGGCACTCGCTTTCTTGATTGTGGAGGTTGTGGCATTTCAAATAGTGAAAATGAAGGGGAAAAAACTTCTTCCAGATGTAAATGAAGATAGACTTTTGATGTTTGAAATTTCACTTTCACTTCGTCAAACAAAAATCATCGCAAAAGAAATTTTGCCATACATAAAAAAAGGCGACATAATAGTTCTGCAAGGTGACTTAGGTGCGGGGAAAAGTGTCCTTACAAGGGAAATCTTGGGACAACTTGGCGTAAAGAACAAAATTACAAGCCCAACTTTCACTTTGGTCAACGAATACAAAACGGGAAACGGGCATTATTATCATTTTGATATGTATAGACTTGAAGACGAAACAGAAGCGGAAAACATTGGCTTTGAAGAAATGATTGCAGACGGCGAGGCTATAAAATTTGTTGAGTGGGCAGAAAATGTGAAAAGTTATCTGCCAAAACACTATAAAAAAATCTCAATCGCAAAACTTGGCAAACACAGCAGAGCCATTGCTTTTGAGCAAATTTAAAGAGGAATTATGGAACTTATTATTGATACAAGTTCAGATGAACTTATTGCTATTTTAAAAGATAAAGAAAAGGTGTTTCAGTCGGAAAAACTTCGTGGAAAACACCAAGAAACACTTTTGCCACAAATTGACTTGCTACTTAAAAACGCTAACAAAACTCCAAAAGATATTGACGTTTTTGGCGTTGTTGTGGGGCCAGGGTCTTTTACGGGTGTAAGGCTTGCAGTTTCCACAGTCAAAGCCTTTTGTTCCGTTTTTGACGCCAAAGTTGTTGGTATAAATATGCTTGACCTTTTGGGTGAAAAACTAAAAGACGGGCAAGCAGCCGCAATAAAATGCACCAGTCAAAAAGTTTATCTTGTAAGGAAAGAGCAGGGGGAACTTCATAAGTCCGTTTGCCTAAACGAAGAAGTTTTGCCACTTGCAAAAACTCATAATCTTTTTGGCTTCAACATGGACAAAATTGGGGAAGAAACTCTGCCGCAAATTGCTTTAAGCACAGACGATTATATTAACTTTGTTGAAAGAGAGATTAAACAAAACAATTTTGTTCCCGCTCAAAGACTTGAACCAGTGTATATGGCTCTTTCTCAAGCGGAAGAAGAGCTTTTGAAAAAGGAACACACACAAATTGTTTCTTTTGAAGAAAAATATGCAGAAGATATGTTTGAATTGCAAGACGCCGTCATGCCCGAACTTGATAAAATGTCAAAAAAGAGTTTTATGGCGGAATTTAAGGAAAAAACAAGAACATATTTTGTTGCAAAACGAGGTGACATTGTTGTAGGCTACATTGGGCTTTTGTCTTGCGACACCGACCAAAATATAGTTAGCATTGCCGTCAGAAAAGAACTTTGGGGACAGGGAATTGGAAGTGAACTTGTCTTGCGAGCAAAAAAATTTGCTGTGGAAAATGGCTACAAAACTTTATCGCTTGAAGTTGATGAAAAAAATGATAGAGCAGTTACTTTTTACAAAAAAATCGGCTTTGAAGTAACAAATATTAGAAAAAAATATTATAAGGATAATGACGCCCTTGTGATGTTTTTAAAAATATGAAATGTTATTTTGAGAATGTAGAAATAAACTATGAAATATTAAAAACGGGGGAGATAGACACTCCCCTTGTTTTTTTGCATGGCTGGGGTGGCAGCACAAAAAGTTTTGAATATTTTGCAAAAGAAATGAGTGAATTTCGCACATGCGTCCTCATTGACTTCCCGCCATTTGGCAAATCTGGAAGTTTTGATACGTCTTGGGATATTGACAAATATACAAATTGTGTTTTGCAAGTTTTAAAAGATATTGGGACAAAAAAATGTGACATTGTAGCACATTCCTTTGGCGGCAGGGTTGCCCTTCAAATGGCTGGGAAAACTGACATAGTCAGACGTATGCTTCTCACTGGCTGTGCGGGGATAAATCAAAAAAGTTTTAAAACAAAATGTAAAATTAGGATATATAAGTTTAAAAAGTTTTTATGCAAATGCGGGCTTTTATCAAAGTCAAAACTTTTGGGCAAGGGAAGTGAGGAATACAAAAACCTTTCGCCAATTATGAAGCAAACATTTAGAAATGTTGTAAACTATGATGAAAGATATTTGTTCAAAAATATTTCTTGCCCAACCCTTCTTGTTTGGGGAAAGAACGACACAGCAACCCCTTTTCGCTGGACAAAAATCTTTAAAAAACATATAAAAGATTGTGAAGTTATAAGTCTAGACGGCGACCACTTTGCTTATCTTCAAAATGCGAGCAAATTTCTTAAAATAATGCAATCTTTTTTGGCAAAAATATAAAATCATTAACTTTTGGTTTGAATATACAAAAAATAGTGCTAAAATAAAGCGAGGTGAAAATGAATTTTCTTGCAGTTGATAACATTCATTTGTATATAACGATTGTCCTGTCGCTCCTAAACGGAGTGCTTATGTGCTTTGCTTCATACAAATATTTTCAAATTATCCAACTTTCTGGCTATAAACTCAAAGGCTACTTCAGTTGGCTTAGGGAAACAAAGTGGAGTTACGCTTTAAGAATGGTGCTTTTAAGTTTGCTTAGTGGCTTTTGCGTGCTTGTAACAAATGCACTTTTCAATGTCTATCACAAGCAAGCGTTATACTCATATATCGGGCTGATATTTTATTTCTATTTTGCAATCGTATTCATAAAAGCCCTTTACAACGCTCCAAAGAAAATTCCACTTAAAAACACCACCCGCATGACAAGACTTAATGTTGCAATGTTCATTTTCGTAAGTTTGTTTTCGTTTGCAGTCGTTTGGGCGTCATTTCAACACCTAAATTTTGTAAAGTTCGGTGCCTTGTGTTTTGTGCCAGCGTTTGTTGTGTTTATTGTTCCTATCGTGCATATTATTATGCTTCCACTTGAAAAACTTATTGTTGCAAGATATCTTCACAGTGCAAAAAGAAAACTTGCCAAACGCCAAGACTTAATTAAAATTGGTGTCACTGGAAGTTATGCAAAAACAAGTGTAAAATACATCTTAAACACAATTTTATCTCAAAAATACAAAGTCTGCATGAGCCCTCAAAGTTTTAACACCCAAACGGGACTTAGCAAAGTGGTGAATAACTATCTTACAGACCTAGACCAAGTTCTTATTGCCGAAATGGGAGCAAGGAGCAAGGGAGATATCAAAAAACTTTGCAAACTTATCTCGCCAAAATATGGGATAATAACGGGAATTTCACCACAACACCTTTTAACTTTTAAGTCATTGGATAACATAAAGAAAACAAAATTTGAACTGGTGGAAAGTCTGCCAAGTGACGGAACTTGTGTGTTTAATGGCTTTGACAGCGAAGTCTGCGACATGTATTCATGGACAAATTTAGAGAAAAAATATCTTGTTGGAAAAGACAAAGACCTTGCTGCAAAAGACATTACATTCGACCAAGATGGCACAAAATTTACCCTTGTTATGGGTAAAAAAGAGTATAAAGTTTCAACAAAACTTTTGGGCGAACACAATGTCCAAAACATATTGCTCTGTGTCAAAATGGCAAAATGCCTCGACCTTGACGACAAACAAATTATTGCTGGAATTGAGTCCTTGCAACCAGTGCCACACCGACTTGAAATTATAAAAACTCCAACAAACATTATCCTTGACGACTCATTCAATGCAAATGTCCGTGGCAGCAAAATAGCCCTTGACGTGTTGAGCAAACTTCCGGGCAGAAAAGTTGTCATAACCCCAGGACTTGTGGAACTGGGAGAAAAAGAATATGAAGAAAACTTCGCCTTTGGTGCAGAAATCGCAAAAATATCTGACTTTGTAATTATCGTAAACAAAGTGAACTTTGAAGCAATTAAAGCAGGGCTTGACAGCGAGAACTTTAAGGAAGAAAATATCTTCCAAGCCGAAACCCTAGACCAAGCCAAAATACTTATGAAAGATTTTCTCGCCCCCGGCGACACCATTCTCTTTGAAAACGACCTCCCAGACAACTATATCTAACCCAAAAGACTAGACCTTCTAGTCTTTTTTCTAAACATTTTGGCGGGCTGTTTCATATATAAAGCCAAAGGACGGGAAAGATATGAAACAGAATGTTGTGGTGTTGTTTGGCGGGGTGAGTGTTGAACATGATATTTCAATTATAACTGGTTCGCAAGTGCTTGCAAATTTGGATAGGGAAAGGGACAATATTATTCCAATATACATTTCAAAAGACGGCAGATTTTTGACGGACGAAAACTTTTGGGATGTTACATATTTTGCAAAAGAACAAAACTTCTCTAAGGCGAAGCAAGTGTTTTTTGCTGCGGGCGGGAATTTGTTTTGCATAAAGGGCAAAAAGGCAAAACTTTTATGTAAGGTAGATTTTGCATATCTTGCACTTCATGGCGGAATGGGGGAAAGCGGCTCTGTTCAGGGACTTCTTGATTGTGCTGGGGTGAAATATTCCAGTTGCGACAGTTTTGCAAGCGGTGTTTGCATGAACAAATTTTGCACCAAAGTTCTAGCAAAAGAGCAAAAAATACCTGTAGCAAAGGGCATTTTGTTATCTTCAGATGACAAAAATATTTCTGTAAGCGACCTATCTGAGCGGGTTAAGGGGCTTAATTATCCAATAGTTGTAAAGCCAAACAATCTTGGCAGCAGCATCGGCATAACCTTTTGCAAAGACGAGGAAATGTTGCATGGGGCGGTGACTTTCGCTTTCTTATTTGACACAGAAGTTCTGTGCGAGGAAGCAGTCTGCAACTTGAGAGAACTCAACATTGCTTGTCTGGGCTCGGGTGAGATGTGCGAATGTTCTCTTGTTGAAGAAGTGACACCGAACAAAGATTTCTTAACTTTTGAAAACAAATATCTTGGTGGCGGCAAGGGCATGGAATCGCAAAAGCGAATTGTGCCAGCAAGCGTTTCAAAAAAGATATTGAATAGGATAGAAATTTATGCAAAGAGAATGTTTAAGGTGGTCAAAATGAAGGGCTGCGTGCGAATGGACTTTTTGATGGATGAAAAGACAGAAACAGTCTATCTTAATGAGGTCAATCCAATCCCTGGCTCGCTGGCGAATTATCTTTGGGGGAATAAGGGCTATTCTTTCCAAAATTTGCTCGAAAAAATGAAGGACTACGCCGACATGGACTATGAGGAAAAGGAGAAAAAGATAACTCAATTTTCTTCTTCCGTTTTGAAAAACTTTTCTGGGTGCGATGGGGACAAATTCGGGAAATAACACTTAATACAAAAATTGGGAAACATGATTTTCGTTGATTTTTGTTGTAAATTTGTGCAATTTATTGTATCATTTTACAAAAGGAAAAAAAATGAGAGTTTTGCAAGAGAAAAACAGAATTATTGTTGAAAGCGAAGACGATTTTGACATAAAGCAAATTTTGGAATGTGGGCAAGTCTTTAGTTTTTACAAAAGGGACAACGGATACATAGTCACAAGCATGGATAAGGTGGCACGCATAACTCTTTGTGGAGATAAGACAATTATTGATACAAGTGACATTGACTATTTTTACAACTATTTTGACCTCGGCACAGATTATGGCAAAATTAGGTCTAAAATTAAGGAATATTATCCCAATTTTGACAAATATTTTGCTGGCGGAAGGGATATTCGCATTTTGCACCAAAACCCATTTCAAACAATTATTAGTTTTATCGTTTCGGCAAATAACAACATTGCAAGAATTAAGAAAATATTAAACAACATATCTTTTAAGTTTGGCAAAAAACTTGAAGATGAAATTTATTCATTCCCAACATTGCAAGCACTAAAAAGTGCTAGAGAAGAAGACTTTGCGGCTGCTGGGGCGGGTTATAGAAGTGAATATCTTGTTAAAACTATAGAAATGTTGCAAGAAGATAGATATAGCATAAAAAATATGGAAAAATTGCCAACAAATGATCTTAGAGAACGGCTTATGGAACTTAAAGGGGTTGGCGGAAAAGTGGCAGATTGCATACTATTTTTTGGCTTTGGGCGAAGTGACAGTTTTCCAGTGGATACGTGGATAAGAAGGGCTTATCTTCTTTTTTGCAGCAAGCCTAGGACGGATAAGGAAATTTCAAAATATTTCTTGCAGATTTTTAGAGAAGTTTCGGGCTATGCACAACAATATATCTTCAACTACATGATAAATTACAAACAAGCGGCATAACAAAGTGCGAAGAATGTCGAAAAAAAGTGGAGAAAAATCAATCAATTTATTTTTTTATTGACCTTTTGTGTGATAAACTAAAGTGTCGAAAGTCAAAATAGGGAAATTTATCTTAAATGACTTTTGGCAAAAACTTATGAAAAAAATTTCTTGAAACACACAAAGGAGGTTTCAACTTGAAAACAAATATTGTCCTTGTTGGACTTTATGACAAGATGACAAAATCTGTTGCAAAACGGCTGGCTGACGATTTTGATATGTATCTTGCCGATTTGGTGGAAATTGTAAAATATAACTTAATGAATGAAGAAGAAATTGAGAAAATTTGTGGCGTGCAATATCTAAACAAGCAAAAAGCAAAAGTTGTGGGTGATGTTGCAAGTTATGAAAACTCTGTTATCCATTTGCCATATTCCATTTTTTCTGAAGGGGAAAACTCGGACAAGTTTAAAAAAAATGGCACAACAATTTTTTTAAAACTATCTCTTTCTGCTTTCAAAAAACTTCTTGACAAGGACAAAACAATGTCAAGTGACGAAAAGAAACTTGCATTGATTGTTTTTGAAGATAGGACAGTTTTGGGGAAGAAAATGTGCGATTTGACGGTGGAAGTTGACTCGCCAGACTATTTGACGGCTTACAAAAGGACGAGAAAAGCCTTGGACAACTTTCTTTTGTAAAAATTTGATTTTTGCAAAAACTAATAGTAAAATTATGTGTAAATATGCGAAAAATGTAGAAAAATGTAAAATGTGAGGAAAAAATGAACGAAACATTGGTTAATTATTTAAGAGTTACATCTTGCCTTGAAATTGAAAAAGCGGGTTCTGGACACCCAGGGGTTTGCCTTGACGGGGCTCCCATTGCCTTTTCCATTTTTAAAAATGCCAAAAGAGATTGCAAAAACCCTAGGTGGGGAAATAGGGATAGAATTGTCTTTTCCGCAGGGCATGCAAGCGCACTTGTGTATGCGTGTCTAAATCTTTTTGGCTATGACATGACTATTTCAGACTTGCAAAGTTTTAGGCAACTTGGCTCAAAGTGTAAGGGTCACCCAGAGGTGGACATTCCAGGTGTTGACGCCACAACGGGACCGCTTGGACAAGGTGTTGGCATGGCAGTTGGCATGGCGGTTGCAGAAGAATATTTAAGGGGCAAATTCGCCCATGGGAATTTAAGCCCTATTGACCACTACACCTATTGCTTTGTTGGTGACGGCGACCTTATGGAAGGTGTGGCACAAGAGGCAATAAGTTTCGCTGGCACACAAAAGTTATCTAGACTTATCCTTTTGTATGACAAAAACGACATCACAATCGAGGGTTCAACCAACTTTTCAAATAGGGAAAATGTAAAACAAAAGTTTATTTCTATGGGTTGGAATGTTTTTGAAGTGGAAAACGGCAACAGTGTGGAAGAAATAGACAGTGCTATTTTGCAAGCCAAAAAAAGTGACAGACCAAACATCATAATTGTCAAAACAAGAATTGGCTTTGGCAGTGAACTTGAAGGGACAGCAGCAGTTCATGGAAAACCATTAAACAAAGAACAAATTGAGCATTTACGCCAAAATCTTGGATATTTTGTGCCAGATTGGACTTTAAGTGACGCACAAAAAGAAGAAATGGAAAGAATCCTCTTGCAAAAGCAACAAGAAGTGAAATTGTATAACGAAAACATGGACGAATACAAAAGAAAATTCCCAAAAGATTATGCCGAGTATCAAAATATGATAAGTTCGCCTGTGGTGGAACTTTCAACCTTAATAGAAAAAACGGGGGATAAATTTGACGGCAGAAAGGTGCTGGGGAATGTGCTTAACAAGGTTTATGGCATTGTCCCTATGCTAAGTTTATGTGCCGACCTCACTCCTTCAACTAAAACAAATGTCGTGGACGGTGGCAACTTTTGTGTGGATAACAGAACAGGCAGAAACGTTATGCTAGGGATAAGGGAACACGCCATGGGCGCTGTGTGCAATGGAATTGTTTTGAGTGAGCTACCCGCACTTTGCTCAACTTTTATGTCTTTTGCAAACTACATGACTCCAGCAATAAGACTTAGTACAATGATGTCTGTTCCAACACTATATGTCTTTACGCACGACTCAATATTGGTGGGCGAGGACGGACCAACTCACGAGCCTATTGAACAAATTGCAACACTCAGAGCAATGCCAAATATAAATGTTTTCCGCCCATGCGGTGAGGAAGAACTTTTGGCAAGTTTGCAGTGTCATTTTGAAGGAAGAAAGCCTAGCGCAATCTTAATTTCCCGCAGTGCAGTTTGTGGGGTGAAAGACAACTTTTCAAAGGCACTTTACGGCGGTTACATTTTAAGTGACGCAAAAGACTATGTCGCAACTTTAGTTTCTACGGGGACAGAAGTCAGTTTGTGCGAAAAGGTTAAAGAAAACCTTGCAAAAAAGGGAATAAACGTCAGAGTTGTCAGCATGCCTTGCGTGGAAGTTTTTGACAAACAAAGAAAGAGTTATAAAGATAAAGTTTTGGACGGGACAAAGCCTATTATCTGCGTGGAAGCAAGCAGTGATAACGTGTGGCACAAGTTCGCTCAAAAGGAAGAATATGTCTTTACGTTAAAAACTTTTGGCGAAAGCGGAAAACTTGAAGATGTTTGCAAACATTTTGGGTTAGAAGAAAACTACTTAACAAAATATGTCGAAAAAGTAATTTTTAGTTGATTAAATTTTATTTTAATGCTAAAATGCCTATGTAAGTCGAATAATGTAAAATTTAAACTTTAGTTTTTGAAGGAGGGAAAATGGCAGTCACAAATTCAAAAAAGAAATTGATAATTGCAGTATTTATGCTTTGCACGGCAATCGTTGGCTTTGTGGCAATGACTTTTTCTATCCTTGCTGCAACAACTCAACAAGTGCAGTCAGTTTTTTCTGTAACATACGCTGGCGACAACGTCTATGCAACTGTTTCTGGAACATATAGCATAAACGGCGGCACAGCAAGCAACCTAACTGCCACAGACGGCTCCACAAGCCTTGTTTTTACACCAGGAATGGGGCAAACTTCAAAAACTCTTTCTTGCCCAGAAGTTGACCTGTCACCAGAAAATAGCTGCTTGTTCTTTGTGTATAAGTTTGAAAACAAAAACCCAAGCGGTGGATATGCAATGCAAGTTGCTTTTTCAGACGGCTCCACTTCCACAAACATGACAATTACATACTACGCCTCAACGACTTCCGTGCCAACATTGGCTCAAACAGAGGCTTCCACCACGGGCAAAAACATAAGTCTTACAGTAAATGCACAATCAACTGGCTACATCGCCGTGTGCGTTAAGATAACGTCAGTTTACCTTGACGCAAGTTACCTCAGCACCGCTGCAAATGGTGTTTGTGCAACAATTTCAAGTTTAGCGTCATAAATAACATTCAATCGCTTGACAATTCGACATAAATCTTATAATCTATTGTATATTTCAATGTGTAAATCAAAAGACTAAGGATAGGAGAGAAAGGTTGAAAAAGAAGATTTTTTCGTTGATACTCACAGCAGTTCTTATTGTGACAGCCTCTGTCGCAATGGTCTTTTATGCTTTGGCTGCAACCCAAATCAACCTAAAATCTACCATTGAAGTTGGTTATACTGCAGCACCAAATGTCGTCTGCGAAGCCAGTGCAACCTATCAACTGGAAAAAGATGCCTCGGCAACTGCCTTTACTTCTGGTGGACAAAGTTTCGCTTACATAGACTCTCAAACAACAAAAACACTCACCGCCAGCAACTCTGCCTTGGTGCTTAATGACATGACCAGTTCATATGTCATATTCACATTCACATTTAAGAACAAAAACTTAATGTCAACTTTCAATCTTAACATCAAACTTACAGACAATTCACTCTGCTCAAATATGACAAGAAAATATTATTTTGGCTCACTTTCTTCATCAAACCTTGCCAATCTCGCCAGCCAAATAAAATCTAACGGCGTTGACTACTCCGCACTTTCAAGCCAAACCTTAACTCTGGGCTATCAAGAAACTGGCAAAGTCTATATGCTTGTGGAAATCATTTCTGGCCTTAAGGGAAGTTACACCGCAAACACCGCAAATGGCTTCAAATTTACGCTTACAACCACCACGGGGGGGGGGGTAGCCTTTCTTAGCAGTGACTGGAAAGACCGCCTTAACATAGGTATAGAAAATATAGAAGACAACAATGTAACAACCCTTATTTTTACAAAAGACTCAGCCCAAACAAGCGGACTTTCAAATAGCAAGTCAGTTGGCACAAACAGTGCAACAAGCACTTCTGCCTACACAACAGCCCCAGGAATTTCTGATGTTACAGCCTACTGGAATAGCAACAAGTCAAAAATTGTTATTTATTCACCAAACACCATTTATGCCCCACAGAGCTGCTATCAATTGTTTGATCTTTGTGAAAAAATGACAACCATAGATTTATCCAACTTTAATACTAGCATTGTGACCGATATGTTTTGTATGTTTTCTGGCTGTAAATCTCTAATAAACCTAGATTTAAGCAATTTTAACACCAGCAATGTGACGAATATGTGTGAAATGTTCTTGCGTTGTTCTGGACTAACCAGTCTAAACTTAAGCAATATTGATACAAGCAAAGTGACGGATATGGAGGGTATGTTCTATAATTGTTCTGGGTTAACCAGTCTAAACCTAAGCAATATTGATACAAGCAAAGTGACGGATATGGGGATTATGTTCAGCGGTTGTTCTGGGCTAACTAGTCTAAACCTTGGCAACTTTAACATGCAGGCCTGCACTAATTTTTATTACATGTTTGATGATTGCTCCGCCCTTAATTCAATAACTCTGCCATACAACTTGCAAAGCGGAAAGACAATAGACCTGCCAAGTCTAGATAGTGGATATTATTACACTGCCGATACTTCTGACATTTCCGTAGGTGCTTATTCTTTTACAAAAATTGGAACGGAAACTAATCTCGCAAATAATGTTATAGCTTGTTCAACAGCAAGCAAAAAAGTAGAGGTGTGGAAAAACTCTGGTACTCCTGATATAACCTAATGAGATTAACAAAAAAGACCTTTTGATTGTCGCTTCTTCCCGTGGGAAGGGTGGGACTGAAAGGTCTTTTTCTTTGCAAGAGATATGACTTACTTGCTTTTTGCTTTTTGGATGATGTTTTGGGTTTCTTCTTTCAAGGTTTCTGCTGTTTTCTTCACTGCATTTTGCGCTGGTTTGCAAAGTGCCACAACAGTTGCCCCTGCAATGCCCCCAAGCATTATTCCAAGCAACATATCACAGTTCATATTTTACCTCCTTGCAAAACTATTTTGTGCAAATTGGCTTTACTGTTGCATGGCAATTTTTGGCAAAGGCTTTTATTCGATATTTTTTGCAAAAATATTTTTTTTCTCTATTCATTTTGTTTGCCAGTTTTCAAAATTTGTTGTAAGATATATTGTATCAAATAAAGGTAGGTATTTATGTTAGAAGATTTTGACATTAACTTTTTGGAATTTGAAGAAAATCTTTCCAAAAGAATTGACCGCATGAAATATGACTATTCCATTATCCGTGCGGGTAGGGCAAACCCAAGAATGTTAGACAAGGTTTGTGCCAATTATTATGGTGTTATGACCCCAATTTCACAAATGGCAAATATCTCTGTGCCAGAAGCCAGGATGATTGTTATTTCGCCATGGGACATTTCCACAGTTAAGGAAATTAACAAAGCAATTATGTCCAGCGACATTGGCGTAACCCCAACAGATGATGGCAGACTTATTCGCCTTGTGTTCCCAAGTTTGACCGAAGACAGACGCAAGGAAATTGCAAAAGAAGTTCGCAGTCTTGCAGAAGAAGCTCGTATTTCTGTTCGTGGGCTGAGAAAGGATATTTTGGAAGTTTTCAAAACCGCTGAAAAAGACAAAAAACTGACCAAAGACGAACTTGAAACAGCCAATGAGAAAGTTCAAAAAATGGTTGACAAATATAACGGCATAATTGACGACCTTTGCACTTCAAAAGAAAAAGAAATTATGGAAGTGTAAGAGGAATAACATGTTTTTTAAAAAGAAAAAAGAAAAAATAGATATGACACGTATGCCAAAGCACGTGGCGTTTATTATGGACGGCAACGGACGCTGGGCAAAAAAACGTGGCATGCCTCGTACCTATGGTCACAAAATTGGCGTTGACTCGCTGTCTTGCGTTGTTCGTCACGCAAGGGAACTGGGGATAAAAGTTGTGTCATTCTTTGCCTTTTCCACTGAAAACTGGAACAGGTCACAAGAAGAAGTCACCGAGATTTTCCGTCTTTGCCTTGAACTTTTGAAAAAGAAAAAGCAAGAATATCTTGACTCTGACTTAAGATTTTGCGTGATTGGTGACTATTCAAAAATTGCCAAAGTAAACAAGGAATTGGTTGACGAAATTTCAGACCTTATCTCAAAAACAAAAAAACACACTGGCATGATTGTAAACATTGCCCTAAACTATGGCGGGCGAGCAGAAATCGTGCGTGCATGCAACAAAATTTTGGCAAATGGACTTAGCGAAGTTGACGAAAAAACTTTTGCAAAATATCTTGACGAACCAGAACTCCCAGACCCAGACCTTGTGATAAGAACCAGCGGGGAAATGCGAGTTAGCAACTTTATGATGTGGCAAATGGCTTATGCCGAACTCTACTTCCCAAAGACCCACTGGCCAGACTTTAGGGAAAGGGAACTTGACGAAGCCATTGTGGCTTATCAAAAACGAGATAGACGTTTTGGCAAAATAAAAGAGCAAAAGGCTTGAAATTTTGCTCAAAATGTGATAAATTTGTGCATAAGTTGATGTTTTAAAATACATCTAAACCACCAAAATTACATTTTTCAACATATTTTGACAATTTTCTTCAAAAAATATGTGAATTTTGGTGGATAACTTATGACGACAACATGAAAGAAGGATAAAAAAATGAAAGATAAAGTTAAAATTGGGCTTTTGCTTACGCTTGTTCTATGCGCAATGCTTGTGGTTGATTATTTCTCGGCCTATGTGTTTGACGCAATCATTTTGACTTTTGCACTTTTTGCAACAGTTGAATTTGCACGTTTGCAACTAAAGTCCGGCATGCCATGCTTCAAATGGGTGCCAGAAATTGCCACCACTTTAATATTCTTAACCGCAGTGGTGGGGTATCTTTGCTCACTCAGTGCAATCTTAATCTTTGTGTGCGAAGCAGTGGTTATTGGGCTTGTGTATCTCACAGTTTTCTTGGGTTCTGCCTTTGTTTTTAAAGCAGACACAGAACAGGACGAATTCCGCCAAGCGGTGGGAATGTCCACAACAAGATTTGCTTTTTTCAAATCTAACAACACACTTTTTGCAATATTGTATCCAAGTGTAATGCTCCTATTTATGTCCATGCTCAATCACTGCCAAGAATTGGGGCTTGTGGGCTTTACAGCCAACACAGAAGGCTCAAAAATGGGACTTGTTGGCATAATTCTTATATTTGCAATTTGCTGCCTTGAAGACACTTTTGCAATGCTATTTGGCACATGGATTGGTGGCAAAAAACTTTGTCCAAAAATCAGCCCAAAAAAGACAATTTCTGGTGCATTATTTGGACTTTTAGGTGGTATTTTAGGTGCAATTTTGGTCTATTTTGTGGCGGGAGCAATTTATAAAGATGTGTTCTCTCAAGTCGCATTTTGGGAGTTTGCAATAGTTGGACTTGTAGGTGCAGTGGTTGCCGAAGTTGGTGACATTTTTGAATCTGCCGTCAAACGCAAAGCGGGTGTTAAAGACGCTGGCGACTTGTTCAGAAGCCACGGCGGCGTTCTTGACAGACTTGACAGCATAATTTATGCCACTCCATATGTCTTTGTTTGCTTGCTTTTCTTGTTTGGCTAATAAATTTTGATTTTCTGTAAAAAATTAACTTGATAAGACTTTGAAACACGATGGTTTGTGTTAAATTGTTTGTTGTGTAATAGAAATATTATATAGGCAAAAGGGGAAAGAATGAGTTTTTTTAGTTGGGTTTTGTATATCGCCATAGCCATTCTTGTGCTTATGGTTATGATAACTGTGCATGAGTTTGGGCATTTCACCGCAGGGAAATTATTGAAGTTTAAGATTAACGAATTTTCCATTGGCTTTGGCAAAGCATTGTTTCAAAAAAACATGAAAGACGGAACAAAGTTTGCAATAAGACTTGTTCCTCTTGGCGGATATTGTGCTTTTGACGGCGAAGACGAAGAAGGCGAAAAAGAAGGCTCTTTCAACTCTCAACCAGTTTGGAAGCGACTTATCGTGCTTTTCATGGGACCTTTTTTCAACTTTTTGTCCGCACTTCTTGTGTCAGTCATTTTTCTTATGTGCTTTGGCTATGCAGACAATGTTGTTGTTGCAAAAGTCAATCTTCCAGCATCAGCCACTGCTGAAACATGGCTTATGGAAGGGGATAGAATAACTGCAGTAAATGGCACTACAACCGATTTTGTTTATGACAATTATTTTCACACACTCATCACCCAATATGACTATGACGAAGACTTTACAATAACAGTGGAACGAAATGGGGAATACAAAGACATTGTTGTTTCAAAGAAGATGTGGGACAATGTTCCAAGTCAAGTTGTAAACAATTTTACTTATGCGAAAAAATATTCTCTTGATGGCGAAAACTACAACTATACAATCATTTACAACTCAGAACTTGCAGGCAAGTATCAACTTGCAAAATTGGACGGGAATGGTGTGCCAGTTGCATACTTTAATGCCGAGCAAACTCCAAACGGCTATCTTGTAAAAGAACCCGAACTTGGAAAAACATTCCTTATCGAATCAACTTCAGAATCGGCAGAAAATTACAGTGATTTGACACTAAAATCTGCCATTATTGGAATTAACACTGCAAACTACAAATATGGCTTCTTTGAGGCCCTTGGTGGGTCGTTTGTGTTCTGCTTTAAATGGGCGTGGAAAATTCTTATAATCTTGTGGCAACTTATAACTTGTCAACTTGCCATCTCAAACATAGGTGGAACAGTTACAACAGTTGTTACAATGGCTCAGGTTGCCCACACAAATATGGCAAATCTTCTGCTTTTATTCCCACTAATTTCAATAAACCTTGCCGTGTTCAATCTTCTTCCTTTCCCAGCACTTGACGGGGCAAGAATGGTGTTTGTGGGCATAGAAGGTGTGCGTGGCAAGCCAATAAATAGAAAAATTGAAGCAAATATTCACTTCTTTGGACTTGTTTTCTTGTTAGCCTTCGTTTTGATAGTTGACATATTACACTTTGTGCTTTAAAATATATACATGGCAACAAAACAAGAATTTTTAAATTATATAAACAAAAAAACTTGCGACAAATTCAGTTTTATCAGACTGAAGCAAGTTTTTTTTGATGCTACAAAGAATTGTTGTAATATCCAGTTTATTTATCCCGCCGAAAAGACCTTGACCGATGACGATAAATTGGAAATTGAACGAGTAGTGAGGGAATACATCTGTGCCCCTTGCAGTGTGAATATTAGAATAAATAAAAGTTTTATTGAAGCGCCACTTATCTTGGAGCAAACACAAAAATTTCTTGCAAAAAACAATCCCATTGTGTCGCAAGCCTTGACAAAAGAGGATATTGTAATAAATCTAACTTTTCCAGTTGAGATAACCTTAAAAATGGAGCAATCGTTGGTTGACTATTTTGAAAAAAACAGTGTTGCTAGAAATCTTGAGAACGACCTAAAACAAAACTTTTGCACAGAGTTTGACATAAAAACTGAGTGTGTGGAAAAGCAGATAAATAGCGACCAAATGCTTGAAGATAGACTGCGAGAAATTAGACTTAAAAGCGACTTAGACAGCCTTGTTGCTCAAAGTCACGACAAATATTTTGTGCAAAATAAAAGAGTTATTTTAGGCAAGGAAATTACGCTTTCTCCACGTTACATAAAGAGCGTAAATAGGGAATACGACACTTGTGTTTTGGGCGGAATGATTTGTTTCCTTACAGAAAAATCTTTTAAAAGCAAACGAACAAAAGTCAATGAAAATGGCGAAGAGGAGCCAATTCAGAAGCCATATTTTTCCTTGCAACTTAAAGACGAAACGGGAAAGATAAATTGTGTCGTATTTCCAAGCAAAGAAGGTTATCACAAAATGCACTTACTATCAAACGGCAATACAGTCGTTGTTGAAGGGAAAATTACAAAATTTAATGGCGGGTTCGATATGACGGTTAAAAAAATCTCTCTTTGCGACTTGCCAGACAAAAATGAAGTTGTAACGGTGGAAAATCAAGACGAAATTACAGATTATCGCTTTGTCAGACCACAAAAATACACAAGTGAACGACAAACAAGCCTATTTTTTGAAAGAAAGTTGTCTGAACAGGTGGAAAGAGGGAAATTTGTTGTTTATGACCTTGAAACAACGGGCGTTGACCCCGCACGTGATGAAATTATTGAAATTGGTGCTTTGAAAATTGAAAATGGCGAGTTTAGCGAGTTTTGGACAACGCTTGTCAGACCTTCAAGACCAATTCCACCAGATGCAACAAAAGTTAACAGAATTACAAACGAAATGGTCGCTCATTGCTTTAATATCAGTCAACTTATCTCCGATTTTTATCTTTTCTGCAAAGATTGCACCATTGTTGGATACAACAGCATTGCTTTTGACAACTTATTCTTGCAAAAAGCGGGCAATAATAGCAAAATCACTTTTGACAACCCCGTTTTGGACGTTTTCCTTATGGCAAAGCAAAAATTGAGGGGACTTAAGAACTATAAACTTGGGACTGTTGCAAAATTCCTTGACATTAACCTTGTTGACGCTCACAGAGCCTTAAATGACGTTATTGCCACTGCCGAAGTGTTCTTAAAATTGTATTGATTTCTTTGGAATGGAAAAGTTGCAATTATGTGGCATATTTAAAAGAGTTTTAAGACAATAAAATGACATTTTTGGGCAAAAAATGAGTTTTCGCAGCAAAAAGGCGAAAAATAGAGATAAATTTTTGAAAAAATGTGAAAAAAAGTGACACTGGGGCTTGATATTTGTAAATTGTTGTGTTAAAATAATTATGCTTTAAAATGTGTAGTTTTAAGAGTGGCTTGACCGCTCTTAATTGCTATTTATAGAATGGAGGGAAAAGTTGAAGCAAACTATTGCATCTATTGTTGAAGAAAACTTGAAAGATGTTGTCGCAAAATGCGGGTGTGAACTTTATGAAGTTGAATATGCAAAAAAGCAAAATGGCATGAATTTAACTTTGTTCATTGTGAAAAGGTCGGGCATCGTGAATATTGACGATTGCGAGGCCGTCCACAGAGCGGTTGACCCAATTTTGGACGAGATAAACCCAACGGGCGACACGCCATACACGCTTAATGTTTCATCACTTGGACTGGATAGACCAATAAAGTCGGACAAAGATTTTGAGTGGAACATTGGAAAAGACGTTGATGTCAAGTTGTTTGAAAAAATGCAAAACAAAAAAGAGTTTGAAGGCAAAATTTTAAGTTTTGACGGAAAGATAGTCGCTTTTGATGTGGCAGGGGAAAAAATTGAAGTTCCAAAGACAATGATTGCTGGGTGCAAACTTCATTTGGACTTCTAATATGAAAGATTAAATTTAAGGAGAAAATATTAAAATGGTAAACAAGGATTTTTTTGCAGCACTTGAAGATTTGGAAAAGGAAAGGGGGATAAACAAAGAGGTTTTTGTGAATGCACTTGAAACAGCACTTACATCTGCATACAAAAAGAACTTTGGCGAGGCTATGAGTGCCAGCGTAAAACTTAACCCAGAAAACAACTCCATAAGAGTTTACAGTTACAAAACAGTTGTTGCAGAAGTGACAGACCCAGACAAGGAAATTTCACTTGAAGACGCAAAGGCAATCAAAAAGTCTTATGCACTTGACGATGTAATTTCGCAAGAAGTTACGCCAAAGAATTTCGGCAGAATTGCCGCACAAATTGCAAAGCAAGTCGTTCTTCAAAAACTTCGTGAAGTGGAACAAGAAAACGCTATGAACGAACTTTCTGAAAAGCAAAACGAACTTGTAACTGGTCTTGTTAAGAGAATTGAAAATAACATTGTTTATGTTGAAATTCCAGGCAGTTCACTTGAATGTGTTATGCAAGAGAAGGACCAAATTCCAGGCGAAAACTATGCAATAGGTGAAAGAATTAAAGTCTATGTCAAAAACTTGAGAGATTTTAAGGAATATTCAAAGTCTTTTGTGCAAGTTTCAAGAAGTCACCCAGGGTTTGTGAAAAAACTTTTTGAACTTGAGGTGCCAGAAATTAAATCGGGAGATATTGAAATTAAAAATATCGCAAGAGATGCTGGATATAGGTCAAAAGTCGCTATCGTTTGTCACAATCCAAATCTTGACGCACTTGGTGCTTGTGTTGGCAACAAGGGAATGAGAATTAACAACATTATCAGCGAACTTAATGGCGAAAAGATTGATATTGTGGAATATTCTGACAACCCACTTGAATATATCGCTCGTGCCCTAAGCCCAGCAAAAGTTTTGACGGTTTATGCCCTTGAAGGACAAAACTATGCAAGAGCCGTTGTTCCAGATGACAAACTTTCACTTGCCATTGGTCGTGGCGGACAAAATGTTAGACTTGCGGTCAAACTTACTGGTTGGAAAATTGACGTTAAGAGTGAGTCGGTTGCAAAACAACTTGACGGGGAATTGCTTTTTAACCTAGAAAACGGACTTGAAGCAGAAAACACTGTGGACGAAGAAACAACAGACGAAGAATAATTTGTGTGAGGTAGAAAATGCCAAAAAAACAGCCACTTAGAATGTGCGTGGCATGTAGGGAAATGAAAGAAAAGGACGACCTTTTGCGAATTGTGAAAAATAGTCAAGGCGAAATATTTGTTGACGAAACATTCAAAGCAAACGGTCGTGGTGCATATATTTGCAAATGCGAAGATTGTCTTGCAAAAGCACAAAAGTCCAAAGCCTTGCAAAGAGCATTTAAGCAAAATGTTGGACAAGAGATTTATGAAGAGATAGGGAGATTTATTTTAGCGAATGAGCAATGAAGAAAAACAACAAAATGTAAACAACATAAAGTCGCTTAGCAAGTTAAGCTTGGAAGGTTCTGTGCCTTCACTTTTTCGTGAAGTGAAAAGGGCAAAACAGCAAGCAATCACCATGCTTAATGCTTTAAGAGATAGGGCAAATGTCGTTCGCCGAGAGGAAGAAGACAAGGCAAGGGCAGAGGCACTTCGTGCGCAAGCACAAAAAAGACTTTCTTCTGTGCAACAAAAAGACTCCGAGCAATCTTTTGCCGAACTTTTTGAAAAATCAACTGGTGGCGTGGTGGATGAAAAAGAAGCACCAAAGCCAGTTGAAGAAAAGAAATCTGTTGTGGAAGAAAAACCTGCTTCAAAAGTTGAAGTTAAGGTTGAAACCCCTGCTCCAAAGCCAGCACCAGCCGCACCAAAGCCTGTTATGCAAAATAGACCAGCTGCAAGTCAAGACAGATTTGCAAGCAAGCCAAAAATGCAAAATCAAGCACCAAGGCAAAATGGTGGCGGGCTTAGACCATTTAATAATTATGCAATGCGTAACGACAAGCCAAGACAATTTGGACAAAATAACAGACCATTTGGTCAAAACGCAGGGCAAAGACCATTTGACAGACCTTTTGGGCAAAATCAAAACGGCAATCGTTTTGCAAAACCTCAAATGGGCCCAAACGGGCAAGTTAGAGCACAAAATAAGGCTTTGACAAGCATTATCCCAAGAAAAAATGCACAACTTGAATCTGCAACCGCAGCCTTTGCAACAAAGGAAAGAGCGTTTGGGAATAAGAAGAAATCAAATGAAAGAGTGGACAACGAAAAGAGAATTAACAAGAAATCTCTTCTTCGCCGTGGACTTATTGAAGAGGCAAACATTGAAGAGAGAATGGTCACTCGAAAACTTAAACTCAAAAAGCAAAAAGTTGACGTTGCTCCAATTATCGCTGCTCCTATTACAAATGCAGTTATCACAACAAACAACCTAACTGTCAAAATGCTTTCTGAAAAAATCGGCAAGCCTGTTACGGAAATCATAAAACAACTTATGGTCCTTGGAATTATGACCACAATCAACAGCCCAATCGACTTTGCAACAGCCGAACTTGTGGCAAGTGAACTGGGCGTAACCCTTGAACTTAAACTTGAAAAAACATATGAAGAAAAATTGAAAGAAAACGCTATTGATGACGGCACAAACACAGAAAAACGTGCACCAATCGTCACCATTGTTGGTCACGTTGACCACGGCAAAACTTCACTTTTGGACTACATCAGAAAAACACACGTTACAACAAGCGAAGCGGGCGGTATTACTCAATCTATCGGTGCATATTCAATAAATTGGAATGGCGAAGACATAACATTTATCGACACCCCAGGACACGAAGCCTTTATAAATATGCGTAAGCGTGGCACAGAAATAACTGATGTGGCAGTGCTTATTGTTGCTGGTGATGACGGCGTTAAACCTCAAACCATTGAGGCAATTAAGCATATTAAAGAAGCCAAAGCACCAATGATTGTTGCAATTACAAAAATTGATAAGCAAAATGTTGATATTGACAGAATTAAACAACAACTTGCCGAACAAGAAGTGCTTCCAGAAGATTGGGGCGGCGATGCAATCATTGTTCCAGTGTCATCTGTCACAGGGCAAGGCATTGACAAACTTCTTGAAACAATTTTGCTTGTTGCAGAAATGCAAGAACTAAAATGCAACAGGGATAGAAACGCAGTCGGGACTGTCATTGAAGCAACGCTTGACAAAAACAGAGGACCTATTGCAAACATTATTGTTCAAAACGGAACGCTTAAAATCGGCGACAGCATCGTGTCGGGCTTTGCACTTGGCAAGGTTAGAGCATTGGTCGATAGCCGTGGCAAAAATGTTCAAAAAGCAGAACCTTCAACTCCAGTTTCAGTTTTGGGCTTTGACAGCGTGCCAAAAGCGGGCGACACAATTCAAGCAGTTGACGAAAAGTTGATTAAAAATGTTATTGAAGAACGCCGAATTAAAATGGCACAAGAAAAAATTGAACATGGCGCTGGCGTTAGCCTTGACGAATTCTTGGCAACTCCAGTTAAGGAAGATATGAAGACACTAAATCTTCTTATAAAAGCAGACAGCCAAGGTTCAGCAGAAGCCTTAAAGCAAAGTTTGGGCGAAATTAAAAACGAAGAAGTCAAAGTGGAAATTGTTTCTTGCGGCGTTGGAAATATCAACGAAAATGATATTCAACTTGCAAAAGTTTCAAACGCAATTATCATTTCCTTCGACACAAAAGTTTTGGGCAAAATTTCAACCTATGCAAAGCAAAATAAAGTTGAAATTAGAGAATATGACATCATTTACAAGGCAATCGAAGACATTGAAAAACTTGCAAAATCTATGATGGCTCCAAAATTTGAAGAAAAAGTTGTGGGACATGCAGAAGTAAGGGCATTGTTCAAAATTAGCAGTGTTGGAACTATTGCAGGAAGTTATGTCACAGACGGTAAAATTGTCAGAAATTCCTCTGTCAAAGTTTCCCGTGGCGGAAAAGAAATTTTTGCGGGCAAAATTGCAACCTTAAAGCGTGGCAAGGATGACGCAAAAGAAGTGGCTGCTGGATATGAATGTGGCATAAAAATTGATGGCTTTAATGATGTTCAAGAAGGCGATATTATTGAATGTATTGTCAAAGAACAACTATTTTCGTGAGGTGAAAAATGAACAGTAGGATTGAAAGGGGAAACTCTCAACTAAAGAAAAAACTTTCCGAAATAATATCATTCGACCTCAGCGACCCAAGAATTCTTGAAAATATGGTCACCGTCACCAAAGTGTCACTTTCAAGTGACCTAAAATATGCAAAAGTTTTTGTCAGCGTGTATGGCTCGGGCGACCCAAAAGATGTGCTTGTCGCACTTAAAAAGGCAGAAGGACATATTAAAAAGTTGCTTGCTGGCAAACTCGAGTTTAGAATGATGCCTACATTTGATTTTGTTCTTGATACAAGCGAAGACTACAGTGACAAGATTAACAAAATTCTTAAAAATATAACATATAGCAACCAACCTGACGATAGTCAGAGCGAGTGAATTTGTGCCAAGATTTTCTTGGCATTAAATTTTTATAAATATATCATTCATTTTTACAATAGGAGATAAAATGGCAATCGACAAACAAAAACTAAACGAAGTTGCAAAGAAACTTTTGGCGGCGAAATCTGTTGCACTGTTTTGTCATCAAAACCCAGACGAAGACGCACTGGGTTCTTGCGGAGCGTTGAAGCTTGCTCTTGAAAAACTGGGCAAACGTGCAGAAATTTTTTGCGAAGACAAAGTGCCAAAAAGACTTGAATTTCTTGAAGTCAATTTGTGTGACGACAAAAACGAACTTGAAAACTATGAAGTTTTTTGCCTTGTTGACGGCTGTGCTGCGTATAGAACTGGCTCTTTTGAAAAATATTTTGACAATGCAAAAATACGACTTTGCCTTGACCACCACCAAATTGAAGAATATACTTTTGACTGTGCCTATCAAGACCCAACTTGTGCCAGTGCAAGCGATATTGTGACAGAACTTATCCCACTTTTGGACGTTCAAATTAACGGCGCAATGGCAACGCTTTTGTATGCAGGCATAACGGCTGACACGGGCAGATTCCTTTTCCCATCGCCAACAGCAAGCAACAGCCTAAACCATGCAAGCACTCTTTTGACTCTTGGGGCAGATATGGACAAAGTGAACTTCAATTCGTTTAGAAAAAAGCGAAAAGATTATCCAATGTTCCTTAAAAAATTCTTAAAAAACACAAAACCTTTCTTTGACGGCAAAATATTTTTGACCACTATAAAGCAAAAAGAGTATGAAAAATACAAAGAAATGTGGGACGAAAACGACTGCCCAAAAACACTTGATTGGATAGACGGCTGCGAGATAACTGTTGTTGCCATTGGTAAGAAAAAGGGCTATTTTCACCTAAATTTCCGCTCTGTTGGGGATATAAATGTTGGGAATATTGCCAGAATATTTGGCGGCGGTGGACACAAAAACGCTTCGGGTGGAGAATATTTTGGAAATGCAAAAGAAATGCAAAAAGCAATCTTAGATGAATGTTCAAAACATTTGAGCAAATAAAATGTTAATTTTTTTGATAAACTTTTAATTCTTAAAATGTTTTAAGAATTGAAATTATTTGTTAAAAAATAGCAAAAAAATAGCAAAAAAATAGCAAAAAAATAGCAAAAAAATAGCAAAAAAATAGCAAAAAAATAGCAAAAAAATAGCAAAAAATTAATAAAAAATTGAAAAGTCGGGAGAAAAAATGATTGGAGTTTTGGTGGTGGATAAGCCACGTGGGGTGACGTCAAGCGATGTGGTGGTGAAGGTTAAAAAGTTGCTAGGCGAGAAAAAAGTTGGGCATATGGGGACTCTTGACCCTTTGGCGGAAGGGGTTTTGCCACTGGGCATTGGGCGGGCGACAAAGTTGTTTGACTTGTATCTCAAAAAAAGAAAGGAATACATTGCGACATTTGCTTTTGGAAGCGAAACGGACACACTCGACCTTGAAGGCGAAGTTGTGGAAACGAGTGACATTATTCCAACCAAAGAGCAACTGGAAAGGGCAATTAAAGAAAACCTTTTGGGGAAAATAAAACAGTTGCCACCAAAATATTCTTCAAAGAAAATTTCGGGCAGAAGGGCGTGTGACATCATAAGGCATGGAGGCGAAGTGGAACTTGAACCTTGTGAAGTGGAAATTTATTCGTTTGACGTTTTGGACGAAGTGGAACGGGGCGTGTTTAGATTTAAAATTTCTTGCAGTGCGGGAACATACATTCGCTCGCTAGCAAGGGACGTTGCAAGGGCAGCCCACTCTGTTGCTACAATGACAAAACTCGTTAGGACAAAATGTGGTCCATTTTTGTTGGAGAATAGCGTAAAATTTGATAAACTATCTTGTGATGAGATTTCATTGCACTTATTGCCACTTGAAAGAGTGCTTGCGGAACTGACGAGAGTTGATGTGAGTGCAGAGGAGTTGACAAAACTGCGAAATGGCATAAAATATGCAAAATTTGTGGGTAAATGTGGCTTGAATGACGTGGCTGTGTGGAATGAAAACAAGGTTGTTGGGCTGGGTGAAACCCGCCTTGACGGCTGGCTTAGTGTGAAAACTTATTTTTAAAGGAGTAAAAGATGATAAAATTTGGACCATCGGGCAACGGAAATTTGTTTTATGACCAAGGCTTCAAAAGCAGTCTTGACGCTCCTGGCTGGCTGAAAAATAGGGGGCTTACGGCTTATGAATATTCCTTTTCAAGAGGTTTTTCGCTGAGTGAGTTTATGGCAAAAAGTCTTGGCGAAAAATGCAGGGAAAATGGAATTGAAATTTCCGTCCATGCACCATATTACATCAATCTTGCAAACCCAGACCCAAGTATGATTGAAAAATCATTTGGATATATCATCACAAGTTTGAAATATCTTAAAATTATGGGCGGGCACAGGTGTGTCTTTCACCCAGGGACTTGCGGCGGGCTGCCGAGAGGTGAGGCTGTAAAACTCTTAAATGAAAATATGAAAAAACTGGTGGAACGCATAAAGGCGGAAAACTTGGGCTTTGACTTTCTGCTTTGCCCAGAAACAATGGGGAAAAGTCAGCAACTTGGAACTTATGAGGAAGTGGGTGAAATTTGCACCTATGCCGATTACTTGGTGCCAACGCTAGATTTTGGACATATAAATGCTCTGACGCAAGGCAGTTTGAACAGAGCGGAAGATTATGAAAAAATTTTCAACTTTCTCATAGATAAAATTGGCTATGAAAAGATGAAAAAAGTGCATATCCATTTTTCAAAAATAGAATACGGGCCGAAAGGTGAAATTAAGCACTTAACTTTTGAAGATAAAGATTATGGACCGGAATTTCCACCACTGGCACAAGTTTTGAAAAAATTGAAACTTGAACCAGTGATTATTTGCGAGTCACGTGGCACGCAGGCTGAAGATGCGGGCGAAATGAAAGATTATTATTTTAAGGAGAACTAAAACTATGTCAGGACATTCAAAATGGCACAACATTCAAGCAACAAAAAACAAGGCAGATGCCGTAAGAGGGAAAATTTTTACAAAAATAGGCAGGGAAATCGCTGTCGCAGTTAAAATGGGCGGGGCAGACCCAAACAACAATGCAAGCCTTCGTGCAGTTATTGCAAAGGCAAAACAAAACAATATGCCAAATGACAACATCACCAGGTCAATCAAAAAGGCAAGTGGCGAACTTGGCAGTGTGAACTATGAAGAAATTACATATGAAGGCTATGGCGTTGGCGGAAGTGCGCTTATCGTCAAATGCTTAACCGATAATAAAAACAGAACCGCTGGTGACGTTAGACACGCTTTTGACAAGCACGGCGGCAGTTTGGGGGCTGTGGGATGTGTGAGTTATCTTTTTGACAACAAGGGTGTTATGATTCTTGAAAATAAAGATATTGACGAAGAAAAACTTATCGACATGTGCCTTGAAGCAGAAGCAGAAGATGTGATAAATGACGGAGATGTCTTTCAAATTATCACCGCTCCAAGCGACTTTAACAAAGTGAAAGAAGCACTTGAAGGGCAAGGACTTAACTTTGTGTCAGCAGAAGTTACAATGATTCCACAAAACACCATTGACCTTCCTGAAAATCAATTTCCAACTTTTGAGAAACTTCTTGATACACTTGAAGACCTTGATGACGTGCAAGATGTGTATCACAATGTGAACCTTCCAGACGAAGATGAAGAAGAATAAATAAAAAAATCTCAGTCACTAATGTGATTGAGATTTTTTGGTGGAGATAAGCGGTCTCGAACCGCTGACCTTTTGAATGCCATTCAAACGCTCTACCAACTGAGCTATACCCCCATATTTCAGTGCTATTATAACAGAGATTTGTCATATTGTCCACAACTTTTTGGGGCGACAGCGAATTTTTCTTCGAAAAATTCGGCAAAATCTCTCGATTTTGCCACAAAACTCCGTTTTGTCTGTCGCCCCCGCAAAAAAAAATCTAAAAACCTAATATTTTATTTGACAAAAAATATGATTTATCTTAAACTTTATACAGATAGTGATTTTTTGCCTAAAAGTTGAGGGATTATGAAAAGTAACCCAAATAAATGGCATGATTTGACAAAAGGAGGCCCCCAAATGACCTATAGAATTGCTCAAAATACGCATAAACACTGCAATATAGGGGGGGGGGGGTATCTCTCAAGCAAAGTAACGTTTTAAACGCAAATTTCAAGCAAAATAACAATGTTTTATTACAATTTATCATGCCTATGGCATGTGTTTTTTGCTATCAAAAAGAAGATGGCTTTTTAAAATTTAATAGCAGTTGCATGAGGTGTGCCATATGAATTCTAGACTTAAACTTTCAATACTCATTGTCACAACTTGCTTTGTTGTTGCTGGTGCAATCGGCATAATTGCATGGGCAATTGCTGCAACAAATGTCGGATTAAATTCTACTATCTCTGTAACATACACTGCCGCACAAAATGTCGTTTGTGAAGCAAGTGCAACATATCAAAAGACAACTGACACGACGGCAACTGCCTTTCAATCTGGAACATTAAACTTTGCTTATGGAAGTTCTACAACATCTCAAACAATGACCGCAAGCAGCACTGCAGTTGTCCTAAACGACACCAACACATATGTAATTTTTGAATATACATTCAAGAACAAAAACTTAATGCAAGACTATCGTTTGAGAGTTCAACTTACGGACAATGCCAACTGCACAAATATGACTAGAAAATATTATATTGGGGACCTAAGCAATTTGTCAGTCAGCGAAAAAAGAAATGTAATAATAAATGGTTATGATAACTCCGCCATTTCTTCACAATTCTTTACAATGGGCTATCAAGAAACGGGAAGAATATATATGCTACTTGAAATTACCCTAGGAGTGAAGGCAAATTACAGCACATCATCCTCCAACCCATTTTCTTTTGCACTTACAACGACAGACGGCTACGCACTTAACTTTGACAGCAATGGTGGATCAGTGGTCAATGCAAAAACAGTCTATTCCGGCTCAACCTATGGCACACTTCCAACACCAACAAGGTCAGGTTATACATTTAAGGGGTGGTCAAATCCTTGTGAAGTAAATGACAGCAAAAATTTAATTACTCCAACAACTTTCACTGGTTCAAACTATCTTACACTTGATCAGAAATATAAATATAAAGACAAAATTTCAATCGTTATAAGGGCATCAATGAACAATTGGGCAAATTACTACTATAGACTAATTAGTTGCACCGAAGACGGTGGTTGGAATATAGAATATTTTGCTGAATCGGACAAAAAATATATGCGATTTGCAATATATGATGCTGGAACAGGTTATAAACCTGTTCCAGCAGCAATACCACTTTCCAATTTGGAGAGCGGGTTTCACGTCTTTGCTGGAGTTTTTGATGGTGAATATGCAAGTTTTTATATAGACGGAGTTTTGGTTGGAAAGAGTGCAAAGTTTAAGTCTGGCAAAATAGGATATCACGCAAGCAATGGAATTTTTGTTGGGGCAGAAGCAGGAGCAAGTGCAACGACTCCAGGAAGTTATAGTTTTTTTGTAGGCACAATTTCACATGTTTCTATAGAAAATTCAGCGGGAACAGCTGTGGCTACAACTGCCAATATTAGCACAACCAAAGACCTGCAACTTACTGCAGTATGGGAAAAGAATTGATTTGATAATAACTAATAAAAAAACCTCTCCATGTGGAGAGACTTTTAGTTCATATTTCCGAGGGTGTTCTTTAGGCGGGAGAGAAGTTTGCTTTCCCGTCTGCTTATTTGCACTTGCGATACGCCCAGCATTTGGGCAACTTCTGTTTGGGTTTTGTCCCTAAAATAGCGGAGGATAAGCAGTTTTCTGTCTTTTTCGTCAAGGGTGGAAAGTAAGTCGGCGACGACAATGTGACTTAGTAGGTCGTCTGTGGTGTCACCTTGCGAAAGTTTGTCCAAAACGGTTGCTGTGGAGTCGTCTTTGCCGGCTGAGTCATAGAGAGATAAAGGCATTTTTGCTGATTCCATAACAAACATCAACTCGCTTTCGTCAATTTGAAATTTCTCGGCGATTTCTCGTGGAGTGGGTGTGGTGGAATTTTCTTGACGGCACTGCTCAATGTATTTTTGAATGGAATAGTAAAGCGTTTTGGTGGAACGGGATACTTTTACGCTTCCGTCATCACGCAAAAAACGTTTTATTTCGCCTGCTATCATTGGCACTGCATAGGTGGAAAATTTTACGCCAAACGATACGTCAAAGTTGTTGATTGCTTTTGCAAAGCCGAGACAGCCCAGTTGAAAAAGGTCGTCATATTCAACGCCTTTGTTTTTGTATCTTCGCACAATGGACTTCACCAGCGGAGAATTTTCTTCAATCAGCCGATTTTTGGCGTCTTCGTCACCGGACTTCGCAAGCGTCAAGAGTTTTAGAGTGGTTTCATTGTCCAGCATTTCTCACCCCAGTTGTAAAATGTTTTCTTCGCACGAATTTATTGCTTTTGTGAGTGTAACAAGCACTCCCTTATCTTCGTTTTTGACGTTTAGGTTGTCCATAAAACTTTCCATAACTGTAAAGCCCATGCCGCTTCTGTCACTTGTGCCTGCGGTGGTGAAAAATGGGCGTTTGGCTTGCTCAATGTCTTTTATGCCAACGCCAAAGTCACGGATTTCAATTTTTACACAACCATTATATATGGTGGTTGTGATTACGATGTCGCCTTTTTGAGAGGTGGGATAGGCATGCACAATGCAGTTTGTGACCGCTTCTGACACTGCTGTTTTGATGTCTGTCAGTTCGTCCATTGTTGGGTTCAGCGACATGCAAAAGCCCGCCACAGAAGCCCTTGCAAAGCTTTCATTTTGCGACAGAGCCTTAAATTTAAGTTCCATTTTGTTGAGTTCTTTCATAGTTTTCTCCTTTAAGAAATTTTGGGCATAATGTCATAAAGCCCAGTGAGTTTGAAGATTTTTTCTGCATGATAGGAAGGGTTTGAAATGAAGATACTTACGCCTTTGTCCTTCATTTTTTTGTATCGCCCAATAAGCACGCCAATGCCTGTTGAGTCCATAAATTTGAGTTCCGATAGGTCTATTATTATTTGCTTTGAAATGGTGGTTGTGAAAATGTCGTCAAGCGTTTTGCTCGTTTGCTTCGCTGTATGCTCGTCAAGTTCGCCGTCTAGCATAACAAAAAGCACATTGTTATAGTTTCTGTATTTAACGTTCAATTTTTTCTCCTTTTAAGTCAATTCTATATTAGACCAATTTGCTTTGCAGATGTTGACATTCTGTGGCAGATTTTGAGATAAAATGTAGAAAGTGTGTGCGAGGGATAAAGTTGTGGAGGGGAAATGGTTGAACGGGGCGGGGGCGACAGACAAAACGGAGTTTTGTGGCGAACCCGACAGGGTTCGCGGAATTTTCCGTTCGGAAAATTCACTGTCGCCCCCAAAACCAATATTCCCCCAAAAACCCTATAATTCCCATAAAAAAACAACAGAGAAGTGACAAAAATAAAGAAAAATAAAAAAAATTAAAAAAAGTTTGTAAAAAAGCAAAAAAAATGTTGACAATGTTGAAAGTTTATTGTAATATTTAAGAGCATTTTGAGGTTTCGGGGTGTAGCGCAGTTGGTAGCGCACGTGGTTTGGGACCATGGGGCCGGGAGTTCGAGTCTCTTCACCCCGACCAAAATGTTAAGCGGGCCTTTAGCTCAGTTGGTTAGAGCAACCGGCTCATAACCGGTCGGTCCGGGGTTCAAGTCCCTGAAGGCCCACCATTGTGCTTATAGGCACTGCATTTTGAAGTCAGAACGTATGGCTCGGTAGTTCAGTTGGTTAGAACGCCGCCCTGTCACGGCGGAGGTCGAGAGTTCGAGTCTCTTCCGAGTCGCCATTACGATTTCAAAATCGTAAACCCGCAAGCCTTGGTAGCTCAGTCGGTAGAGCAAGGGACTGAAAATCCCTGTGTCGGTGGTTCGATTCCGCCCCAAGGCACCAAAAGGGTATAAAAGCGGGAAAAATATGCTAGTGTGGCTCAATGGTAGAGCAGCTGATTTGTAATCAGCCGGTTGTTGGTTCGATTCCGACCACTAGCTCCAGTCGCAGTGATATCCACCCAAATAGTGTCCCGCAAGGGACATTATTACCACCATATTGCTGTGGCGAAATGGGTAGGTTGCAGAGCGGTCAAATGCAACGGACTGTAAATCCGTCGGCTTAGCCTTCGATGGTCCGAATCCATCCCTGCCCACCAGTGAAACGAAAAAAGTCCTTCGGGACTTTTTTTGTTTCACAATGATATTTGCTCTAACGAGCAAGTGAAATTGCTCCGCAATGATATTCACTTCGTGAATGATATTGCAAACGAACACAGTAATGTGTTCAGTTTGCAGTGAGGGTTAATTTAGCAAATATCATATCATTACGAACGAAGAGAGTAATATCATTGACCAAGGGAAATATTTTTCCCGAAAGGGAAAAGATTGACTGCGGGTCAATATCATTGGCTGAAAGCCAATTTCATTAGAAAATAATTATTGTGAACGAAATATAATTTAAAAACATGATAGTTCCCTAAAGGAACTCGTCCACGAATGTGGACATAATTTCCTTTTCGGGAACATGATAGCACTGCGTGCATGATAGCACTGCGTGCATGATAGCACTGCGTGCATGATAGCACTGCGTGCATGATAACACTGCGTGCATGATATCTTCCTAGCGGAAGAATATTTGCCACAAAAAAATATTTTTTCGCAATCTCAACTATTTTTCTTGACAAAACATCTTATATAAATTACAATTTTTGTATAAACTAACTCTAGGGGGAAATGCTGAAATGACCAAATATGAACGCTTCGTGTTATGGCTAAATAGATTTTATCATAAGCAAAATAAGATAACCATTTGCGTTCTATATACACTCATTATGGCAATTCTTGGAGTTCTCATCTATGGTGCAACACACCAACAAGCAAGTTCAAACATTTCAGTAAAATATACAAGACCCACATACACTGTCACATTCGACCCAAACGGCGGCGAGTTATCCACAATAGGGGGGGGGGGTATCCTCTAAGCAAATAACCCTTGGTGACACCTACGGCGACTTACCCGTGCCAACTCGCACGGGTTATTCTTTTGTTGGGTGGAGAGGACGGAATATGTTAAATTCATTCAATCTGCTACCCGGCAATGAAAATGATGAATTTACTGCGGAGTACCAAGTTTATGGTGGAATTCATTATAAAGGGACAGTGCAAAGTCCTTATTATTGTTCGAAGAGAATTTCACTTTTGTCTTATTTTGAAGTGGGTAAGACTTATTTTTTGTATTCAAATAGCAGTGCTGGAGATTTGGAAATTAGAATTGACTACACGGACGGAACCTATGCTTTTTCTCGGTCAAGTTACACAGTAAAGGGAAATGAAACTAAAATTGAATTGTATTTCTGCTATTCAGCGGGTTTGGAAGTTGATGAATATGTATCGTTCATGCTTGGAGAAGGTGAGAAGACGGATTATCAGCCATATTTTTTGAATTGTTATGACAAATATGTTGACAAGCAAAATTCAACATTATATGCCGAGTGGATAGAAAATTCAAAAAACTTGTTCACAAATGGTGACTTTGAAGATGTTTATACTGAAAGCAACCCTAGTTGGGACGTGTCACTTAATGGCACAACACATGCTACGGGTTGGAAAGATATCAATTTGGAAGTTGATAGTCCTGAAACTGGTTATCATGCTCACATAAAAGACATAACTTCAACAGACCCGCAACACGGGCATGTTTATGAATATAATGCAGTAAATACACGTTGGTTGGGGATTAGTCAAAATTTAAATCTTTCAAATGGAACGTTCATGTTTACGGCTCAAGTTTATCGTGTGACGGGGGCAAACCAAATGCGAGCGGCTGCGTGGTATAGCAGGGTTTCTGACGGAGTTAATACACATGGGGAAACAAATAGAATATTCTTGGAAGAAATGGTGCAGGGTGAGTGGGTATCGGTTAGAAGTTATTTCACCATAGAAGATAACAAAAATTCGATTTTCAATTATTATTTTTATGGAAGCGAAAGTGGTGTTGGAATATTTTATTTGGATAATGTGTTTTTAACACAGATTGCGTAAAAATTCTCCATTTTTTGTATATTGGTTGGGGGTATAATTTTGGTTTTAGAATTTAAACTAGGATTATGGCGGACGAACAAAATTTGCGGGGACAGGTTGCTCAAGGGGACGGCTTAGGGAAGGGCTGTGCTGGGCAAGGCTGTGGCAAAAAGGATGAAAATGGGAAAGACAGAAAACGGGGAGTGAGAAATTGCCTAGTTTTTTGCTGCGTGGCTGTTTTGGTTCTTTGTGTGGCTGTTTTTATGCTTAACATTCCGTTTGCAAAAATCTCAAATTTCTGCGAAGGTGGAATGGTCACCTCTAGCGAACTGGCGGAAATTGAGCAAGGCGGCGTGTTTGGACCTTTTGTTTCTGCACGGGTGAAGAATAAGACTTTAAGCACTGCTTGTGGTGAAAGTGGGGCAAAGAGTGAAAATGGGGAAAAAGTTTCTGCTGGCACAAAAAAGGCGAATTTTGAGCATGAAATTGAGTTTAGATTATTTAATCTCATTCCAATAAAAACGCAAAAAGTTCATTTGCTTGAGCAAAACAAGGTGCTTGTAAGTGGTTCTGCGGTGGGACTTGTTTTGAAAACCAATGGTGTGCTTGTGGTGGGAAGCAGCCCCGTTGCAACGCCCGAGGGTGAGGTGGATATTTGCAAAACGGGTGACATTAAGATTGGTGATACAATTTTGCAGATTGAAAACGAAACAGTGGAAAATGTGTCAAACATTTCAAAAATTGTGAACAAAGACAAAAACAAGGGTAGAGATTTGACCGTTAAACTTGTTAGGAATAGCAAGACAATGGATGTGCGGGTTAAGCCTTGTTATGACATAAAGGACGAAAACTACAAACTCGGCATTTGGGCAAGGGACGATGCCTCGGGCATTGGGACTTTGACTTATGTAACAGACGGCAATAGATTTGGTGCATTGGGTCACCCCATTTGCGACAGTGACACAAAAAAGCAAATTGACCTTAAGGAGGGAAAGTTGTATAACTGCTCCATTTTGGGCGTAAACAAGGGAATAAGCGGCACACCGGGTGAGATTAAGGGACTTTTTATGCAAGGCAAAAACGAGCAAGGTGTGGTGGAGAAAAACAACAACTATGGCGTTTTTGGCACTGTGGCAAGCGGAAGTGATTTGCTTAAAAGTGCAAAGGAATATGAAATTGGTGGCAGGCTTTCTGTCAAACCCGGCAAGGCTCAAATTCGTTGTTCCATTGACGGCACAAAAATTGAGTGCTTTGACATTGAGATTGTAAAGACCAATTTTCAAAATCACTCAAACGACAAAAGCATGGTTATTCGTGTAACTGACCCCGACTTAATTTCAAGAACGGGTGGAATTGTGCAAGGAATGTCTGGCAGTCCCATAATTCAAAACGGCAAACTTGTTGGGGCTGTTACTCATGTGTTTATAAGTGACCCTACAAAAGGCTTTGGGGTATATATTGACTGGATGCTTGGTCAATAATCTGTTAATCGGTGTCAAAAAGTGCTAAATTTTGTAAATTATGTTAAAAAACATTCAAAATATTAAAATATTTGTCAAAAAAGACTAGACATTTGGTTTAAAATGTGATATATTTTGAATATTATTTTACAAAAATATTAAAAAATAGTCAAAAGAGGGACAAAATGACTAACTCACCAGTTTACTTTTACTCCACCACAGGAGATAGTTCAATATCCAAAGCGGTTTGCGATGCCTTGGCGCCTACGGGGATGTGTGTGCAAAAAATGGATTCGTTTGGGGAAATGGTGTTTAGTTCCAAACGGTTGCCATGCTATGTGATTATTGATGCGACCTACAATCTTGGCGACCTGCCCAAATTGATGTTGAATAAGTTGTTCCGTGCGGGAATGATTGAAAAGGTGTTTTATATTGTGGAACCCAGTTGCAAAACAAATTGTCGCACGAAAATATTTTGGGATTCGCAGTTTATTGAAAACCTTGAGGGCGAATTTAAAAGAATAGAAGAAGAAAGACTTTCTAAGATGTCCATGAAAAATCACTCGTGGAAAAAGATAATTGGCAAAAAACTCTACTCGTGGGGATTGTCTTATAGACATAGCGGGTTCAGCTTAATTCTGGAAGCATTGGTGTATTATTTGGATAGTCGGGAGGACTATGCAAACTTATACAAAAATGTCTATCCACATTTAGGGGATATGTTTTGCCTATCTAATGCTGCGGTTGAGGACGGAATTAGGAAGTCTATTTTATATGCGTCAAGAACTGCAAATTTTCCTTTTGACTATGTGCCTTCAAACAAAGAGTTCTTTAGATATGCTTGTCAAACGTTTTCTGACCTTTGTGTCGCTAAAGCACTTGTAAGAGTAGGACATAATTTTGGTTGTAAATATTTGTCTTAAATAATAAACATATTGTGTGAGCAAGTATTATTTTTGGGACAATGTAAAGTTATTTTTCAGATTAAATAAAGCACTTATTCTATCAATTTGCTGCATAATCTTAGTCGGCGTTTTGACGGGTGTTTTTTGTGTTGCAAAATCTTCAAGCGAAATATTTTTAACTCATATCCAATGCTTTCCGCTCAGAAGTTACTTTCTGCACAAAATGTCACTGGTGGGCTTTTTACTCCTTGAAAGTTTGTTTGTTGCAATTTGTTTTATCTTAATTTTTCTTATGTCCTATCTAAAATGCGGCAAGTTTTTGATAGTTCTACTTTCTATGTATATAAGTTTCCGCTTGGGGGTTACTGTGGCTGTGTTGGTGTGCGTTATGGGGGCTTTAAAGGGGCTTTTGTTCGCTATTTTGGCAGCCCTCATTCCATGTGCGTTTAGGCTTGTTATATATCTAATTTTTGGCTTCAGAATGTGTGAATTCAACAAACAATTCTGTATCTTTGGCAATTCGACAATAAGGGGAGAGGAAGTAAAACTGACACTTTGTTTTTGTGCCGTTTGCGTGGTGGCTGTGGTAGTTCAGAGCATTGTTTTGTTAATTCTTGGCAATTTATTTGTGTTTTAGTAGTCTTTTTTGCAAAAATGTGATATTATCTTCTTGTTAGGAGATTTTATGGAACATTTTGTGGATAGAACTGTAAAGTTTTTAAGAACAACACTTAATATAGATAACATTGACCTTGCCGTCATCTCTGGTGTGAGTTATGAGGGTTTTGTGGAAAGGATTGAAAATAGAAGAGAAATTAGATTTGCTGACATTCCCGACATGAAAGTTTTGGGGTCGGACATAATTGAAAATAAATTTGTCTATGGCACACTTGCGGGGAAGAAAGTGCTGTTTTCTGTTGGAAGATTGCATTATAACAACGGCTACACCCGTCAAGATATTGCAAACTTTATCTTTATCCTAAAAGAACTTGGTGCCAGACGACTTGTTATCACCGCTTGTGTTGGGTCTAGCAACAAGCATATTCATGTGGGCGACATTGTAACCGCCGTTGACCATATAAATTTAACTGGCAGAAATGCACTTTTTGGCTGCGACTACAACAGATATGGCAGTTTGTTTGTTGACCTTGACAGTTGCTATGATAGGGATATGATAAAAACTTTATCAATGACAGCAAAAAAAGAACTTAAAATGAAAGTAAAGGAAGGAGTTTTGGCGGAGTTTTCGGGGCCTTCCGTTGAAACATTAAGTGAAAGCAAATTTGCAAAACAAATAGGTGCAGACTTTGCGGGCTTTAATGTTGTAAATGAGGTTATCTGTGCAAACTACTGCTCGCTTTCCGTAATTATGCTGGGGCTTGTCACAAATTATGCCGTTTTGTATTCTGCTGGCAAACTTAAACACGAGGATATTGATTATAACAGAAATCTCGCAAAAGCCTACTATCTTGAACTTTTGGAAAGATTTATCCACAATCTTTAATATTTTTTGTAATTTTGCAAACACTAAGAGCAAGGAGATAATTTATGAAAAGAAAAATTATATCACTTGCTTTTTTATTTTTATTTGTCGCTTGCCTCATGACGGGGAAAAGTGTCGTCATGGCAAAGCCCGCTGTGGCAAATGACAGCAATTTTAATGTGAAAGCCTATTATCTTATGGACTATGCAACTGGGGAAACATTGCTTGAAAACAACGCCGAGCAAAAGTTGCCCGTTGCGTCAATCGTCAAACTTATGACCATTGACCTTGTGTGCAGAGAAATTGAAGCGGGAAATCTTAGTTTAGATGATATAATAGTTGCTTCGGAAAACGCCTCAAGCATGGGCGGGTCGCAAGTGTTTATTGAAACAAATGGGGAATATTCGGTGGCGGATATGCTAAAATCTGTTATAGTCAGTTCTGCAAATGACGCAAGTGTTGCACTGGCGGAAAAGATTGCTGGAAGCGAAGAAGAATTTGTAAATTTGATGAACGCTAGGGCAAAAGAGTTAAATCTTACTGGTACTAACTACGTAAATTGCACTGGGCTTCCTGCTCCAAATCAGTTCTCTTGTGCAAAAGACACAGCAATTCTTTTAAGAGAAGTTTCTTCGCATGATATATATCACAAATTCAGCACCATTTGGATGGACACATTATCTCACCCAAAGGGCAGAGAAAGCGAACTTGTAAACACCAACAAGTTGATTAGATATTATGAAGGCTGTGACGGTGGCAAAACAGGCTCTACAAGCGAAGCGGGCTATTGTCTATCTGCCACTGCAAAACGTGGAAACATGAGGCTTGTGGGTGTTGTTTTGGGGGCAGAAAATGGCAAGGCAAGATTTTCTGAAACATCAAAACTTTTAAACTATGGGTTTGCAAATTTTGAAAACAAAAAAGTTGTTGATTGTGACAGTTTTGAAGTTGACGTTGAAGTTTCAGGCGGCAAGGAACAAATGGCAAAAGCAAAGCCAAGCGAAGACCTTGTGGTGCTTTGCAAAAAGAGGGAAAATGAGGGTGACGTGAGTGTTGAAACAAAACTTGACCAAGTGTCAGCACCAATGAAAGCGGGGGATAAAGTTGGAACTGTTTATGTCACAAAGAACGGCGTTGTGGTGGCAGAAAGCGAACTTTTGCTAACTCAAGACATTGAGAAAGCAAATATGCTAGACGGCATACAAAAAATTGTTGAATATTGGAAGATTTTGTGAACAAAACACACCCCAAAATTGTTGCTAAAAAAGCGTAAATAATATATAATATGGTGATCATAATTTGGTCATCATATTTTTTTTGGGGAATATTTATGCTATCTGAACTTTTGTTTAGACAACCTTCCATGCCATTTGCAAGCAAGGTCATTGTCTTTTTGACTTACACATTTGCAGTTATGATTGCTCTTTGCTTTCATGAATTTGCACATGCCTTTTGTGCTGTTAAACGTGGCGACCCAACCCCAAAACTGGCTGGCAGACTTACACTCAATCCACTTTCACACTTTGACGTGACGGGGTTGCTTTGCTTTTTGTTTTTGGGCTTTGGCTGGGCAAAACCTGTCCCAATCAACCCATTCAACTTTAGAAATGTAAAAAAAGATTCATTCTTTGTTAGCATAGCAGGAATTTTATCAAACTTAATTTTAGCATTTTTGTCTTTCCCAATAGCAATGCTCTTTTTGCGTGTTGCGGGGCTTAGCGTTGTTTGGGAAATTTGCTTTTATTTGTTTTTGTATATTTTCCAAGCAAATCTTGTCTTTATGGTTTTCAACCTTATTCCAGTATATCCACTTGACGGCTTCAATGCAATAGCAAGCCTTACAAGTTACAACAACAAATATGTGAATTTCATGCACAAATATGGAAGTTTAATTCTTCTGGGACTTATTGTGGTGTTCTATTTTACAAACTTGTTTGATTTGATTGTAAGTTACATCGGCTATCCTATTGTGTGGTTTTGGAGTTTAATTTTGGTGTGAGGAGGCAGCGATGAAGATAGAAAAAAACAAAGAATTAACCGACCAACTAGAATCATTTGACACAGGTGTTGAGTTTAACCTTGACAACTTCCACGGACCTATCGAACTTTTGTGGCATATGATTAAGGAAACAAAATTAGAAATTTCTGAAGTAAAACTTGCAGACCTCACCGAGCAATATCTTGAATATATGGCAGGGCTTGACGAACTGGATATGGACAAGGCAAGCGACTTTATTGAAGTGGCAGCAACGCTTATTGAAATTAAGTCTAGGTCACTCCTTCCACGAGAGGAAGAAGAGGTTGCAGACGAAGAAGACCCAGAAGTTTTGCTTAAATGGCGACTTAAAGAATATGAACTATTCCATGAAGCGGTGGAGAAAATTAGACCGCTTGAAGATGTCAACAAATTCTATAGAGCCCCAGACGAAAAAGTTAACGACTATCGCTATGTCTTGGGCGACATGACCTTGTCGGGCCTTCTTGACGCATTTGCAAAAATGATGACAAGGATAAAAAAGGAAGAAGAAAAAGTCATTCCAAAAAAGATTGAAAAAGATAGATTTACAGTCGCAGAGAAAATTGTTTCAATCAGAAATAGCATAAGAGAAAAACATAAAATGAAGTTTTCAGAATTCTTTGGGGCAGACTATACAAAAAGTGAAATGATAAATCTTTTTCTGGCAGTTTTGGAACTGCTTAAAATGCAAGAAATTCGTGTCCGTCAGCAAGGAACATATGACGATATAGACATTGAACTTAAAGAAAACGAGGAGGCACAAAAGGAAGATGCTGTGTGATAAAGATAAACTTGTTGATGTTGTGGAAGGGATTTTGTTTATCTCTGGAAACGGCGTTGACCTAAAAGACATTGCAGAAAAACTTGAAGTTGACAAAAAAGATGTGGAAAAAGCAGTTGAAGAACTTAAAGCCCGACTTGACGGCACTGGGATAAACCTTATTACATATCGTGGCAATGCCCAACTCTGCTCAAATCCAGATTTGGCAGAAGACATAGCGACTGTTCTTAACCCAATTAGGGAAAAACTTTTGACCAAAGCCACCATGGAAACTTTAGCAATCGTTGCTTACAAACAACCTGTCACTCGTCTTGAAATTGAACAAATAAGGGGTGGGGCAAGCAGTGACTATGCAATGCAAATTTTGATGAACTTTAAACTTGTTGAAGTTGTGGGAAGAAAAGACGCAATAGGCAAGCCACTTTTGTTTGGAACAACAGACGAATTCCTAAAAAGATTTAATCTTAACTCGCTTGAAGATTTGCCAGACTATGACGAACTTCTAGAACGTATCCAAGTCCTAAAACAAGAAGCCAGCGACTCGCTTTATCGTAGCACAGAAATTATTCCAGACGAGGAACTTCCAGACAGCAAGGAAAAGGCCGAAGCCGAAGAAACCTCTCTTGAAAAAGATAAAAAACATAAAGAAAAATCTGCTAAAAAAGACGAAAATACTTCTGACGAAAATGACCAAAATGTTGGTGACAAAAAGTTAGAAGAACCCGTTTCAAATGACGAGCAATCTTTGACCACAGAAGAAGTTGTGGAAGAGGAAGTATCCATTGCAGCAGGAGCCATAGAAGCACCCATAAAATTGTCGGAAGAAGAAACCAAAGAAACCTTGCAATCGGCATATGAGCAAGACGAAGACTTCCTATCTCAAAAAGACCAAGATTTGCTATAGAAATAATAAAACATGAAAAATTGGACTTTATGCCCAATTTTTTAATATATTTTGATAGGAATTTTGTGGGATAAAGACTTTAACTTGGTTGCTTTTTTGCTGGATTGTTTCATCTTTTGGCAAGGTTGCAACGGCATAATAGGTGTATAAATTTCCAGCGGTTGCAATATCTTGCACAGCCACTTCACCTTGTTTGTCTGATATATTCGCAATAATAGTGTCGCTGTCTTCACACACACGGCGAATTGCATATTTAAGATATTTTTTGGCATAAAGAGAGATAGCAACAGTTGAGTCTGTTTTGCTTGCAGAAATGACAAATGGGGAAATGTCACTGAACATATCAGAAGTTTCTTGTGGGATATTTGAAGTGGCAAAATACACTGATTTTTTAAATCTGTCTGGAGTGTTCTCTTGAGCGAGCATAACTTTGTTATTTGCCAAAAGTTCCTGTGTGTTTATGTCCATTTTTACGCAACTGTCTGGCACTTCAAAATGTCCACCACCCAGTTTGCAAGAATTGTAAATTTGTTGAGCCATAACTGTTGGTGCATTTGAGCCAGTGACCGATTGCGGAAGTGGAGTGGAAGTGGAGCCTATCCACACACAAAGGGTGTGTTGTGGGGTGTAAGATATGTTCCACGCATCAGTGTTCTGATTGCTGTTTTTAAGCCCCACAGTGCCAGTTTTGGAGCAAACGTCATAGGACTGTTTAAGCCTTCGTGCTGTGCCATTTTCAACGGTCTGTTTTAGCATGTCTGTCACAAGATATGCAGTTGAAGATTTCATAACTTGTTTTTCATTTTGTGGGTTCTCGTAAAGCAAAACTCCGTCACTTGAATAAATTTGTTTTACAAACCTTGCTTCAATTCTTTTGCCACCATTTGCAAATGCTTGATAACAGTTTGCAAGGTCTTTTATTTTAACCCCATCATGCAACCCCCCAAGAGCAATGGAACAGCCTTTGTCATTGGAAGATAATTTAAGCCCCATGTTTTCGGCAAAAGATTTTGTATAGTCAACGCCCACATAGTTCAAAAGTTTTACAGCGGGAATGTTATATGAATTTGCAAGAGCAGTTTTCGCACTGACCCAGCCATGATATTTATTCTTATAGTTTTTAGGCTTGTATCCGTCTATATCGACCGCTTCATCAAGAATAGGTGTTTCGGGTGAAATTAAGTCTTTTTCAATGGCGGGGGCATAGCAAACAACTGGCTTTATCGTTGACCCTGGCTGACGGGTGAGGGAAAGTGTATTGTGTTCACTTTGTGCGCAAAATGCAACAATTCCGCCAGTTTTGTTGTCAATGACAATGTTTGCTCCGTCTGCAACAGAAGTCTTGGCAAGAATAGGCAAATTAGTCAATGCTTCTTCACATGCTTTTTGCACAGAAGGGTCTTGATAAGTCACTATTTTTAAGTTTTTAACAAGCAAGTCCTTCTCCAAAATATGCAGCACTTCGCACGCTTCGTCAATGGCAGCAGCATAATATGAATTGCTAGTTAGAGCGTATTTGTTGATATTCAAGTTAAGTGGGGTATTGACAGCAGAAGCATATTCTTCTTGCGAAATTTTGCCGTCTTTTAGCATTTCCTTTAGCACCAAATTTCGCCTTTCAAGGCAGGCTTCAGCGTGGGCGGTCGGAGAATATTTTTTAGGTGATTTAATTATCCCAGCAAGCATTGCAGACTCGGAAAGGGTCAAGTCTTTTGCGTCTTTTGAGAAATATCTTTGAGCCGCACTTCCAATTCCAAACGCACCATTTCCAAAATATATTGCATTAAGATAAGCACTCATAATCTCTTGTTTTGAAAGATTTTTTTCAAGTTCTTTTGCCAATATTAGTTCGTCAAACTTTCGTCTTAAAGTTTTTTCACTTGTCAAATGAGTGTTTTTTATAAGTTGTTGAGATATTGTCGAAGCACCCTCAGAAAAACTGTGAGTTTTAAGATTTTTTAGCGAGGCTTTTATCATTCTTTTATAATTTACACCGCTGTGACTGAAGAAATTTTTGTCCTCAATGGACACAAAAGCGTCAACAGTGTGGTGGGGAATTTCGTCATATGACAGAGCCGATTTTGCATTTGTTTGTGACACAATTTCATTGCCGTCAGAGTCTAAAACTAGGGCAACTGTCGTCTTGTAACTTAACTTATCTTTGCTAAATTTTACGCTTGAAAAATTGCTCAAAAAGCCCATGGAAAACAAGCAGAACAAAAGAAGTCCCACAAAAAATGCGACAAGAAATATGTAAAAAATTATTCTAAAAAACCTTGCTTTTTTGCTCATTATATATCTATTATCTATATTTTTTGACTATTTATCCAAGAAGCGTACTTTATTCTTAAAATTTTGTCGAAAAATAAAAATTTTTAAGCAAAATTTGAAGTTTTACTCGGTTTTTATCCCTAAAAAATGGCAATTTTTGTGCCAAAATGAGATTTTAAATGAAATTTATGCAAAAATTTGATATGGAAAAAGTGTTGTAAAATTTCAAAATTTTTTTGCAAAATGTTGTTAAAACTCTTGAAAAAAAATTGATTAAATAATATAATACATGTATTATGAACAAAAGATATTTTATAGAAACATTTGGGTGTCAAATGAATTTGCATGACTCGGAAAAAATTGCGGGCATGCTTGTTGACCTTGGATACACTGAGGGCAAAACTAAAGAAGAAGCGGATATTATTGTTTTTAACACATGCTGCATAAGGGAAACGGCGGAACTTAAAATTATGGCAAAAATTGGTGAAACAAAGGCCTTAAAGAAAAAGAACCCTGACCTCATAATTGCAGTGTGCGGTTGTATGACGCAACAAAAAGGAATGCCAGAACTTTTGAAAAAGAGATTTCCATTTTTAAGCATTGTCATTGGAACACACAATCTTGAGGAACTTGAAGATTACATAAAAGAAATAAGCGGCATGGGCAAAAAGAAGTTTAAGTCTGTTGTGTGGGATAGCGAGGGCAAAGTTGTTGAAAACACTCCCACATATAGAACAAGCGGCAACAACGCTTGGGTCAACATTATGTATGGCTGTAATAATTTCTGCACCTATTGCATTGTGCCATATGTTCGTGGAAGGGAAAGAAGCCGAAAGCCAGAAGATATTGAGCGTGAAGTTAGAGAACTTGTTGAAAGTGGAAAATATAAAACGATAACTCTTTTGGGGCAAAACGTAAACTCATATGGCAAGGACCTAGGGAATGGTGAAAACTTTGTTTCACTTCTTGAAAGACTTTGCAAAATTGACGGCAATTTTAAAATTAAATTTATGACTTCACATCCAAAAGACTTTAGTGACGAACTCATTGACTTCATTGCAAAAGAAAAGAAAATGAGCAAGTGTGTGCATCTTCCTGTTCAAAGCGGCAGCGATAATATGCTAAAAGCCATGAACAGACACTATTCTTTGGAGCATTATAAAAATCTTGTCACAAAAATCAAGAACAAAATTGATGGTGTCAGCCTTACAACGGACATTATTGTCGGCTTTCCAGGGGAAACTGATGAAGATTTTGCTGCCACTTGCGATTTGCTAAGATTTTGCAAATATTCAGGGGTCTTTGGATTTGTGTATTCCAAGAGAAAGGGAACTCCAGCGGAAAAGTTTGAAAATCAAGTTGACGCAAAAACAAAGCAAAAGAGAATTACAACACTGTTTGATATTCAACACGAAATTGCTCGTGAAGAGCTAAAGGAAATGGTCGGGAAAGCTTATGAATGTGTTGTCGAAACAAGAAAGTGTGGCTTGTGGATAACAAAGACCGAAAGCGGGAAAACAATTAAAGTTAAGTGCGACACATTGTCGCCAGACCAAGATGTTTTGGTGAAAGTAGAAAAACTTGTTGACGGCGAACTTTATGGCCTACTTGTTGAAGCAAATGAAAAGGGAAATTGATATGGACGAAATTATAGACAGAAGCAAATTATCACCAATGATGCAGCAATATTTTGACACAAAGCAACAATATCAAGATTGCTTGCTTTTCTATCGTTTGGGCGACTTTTATGAAATGTTTTTTGAGGACGCAAAAATTGCCTCCAAAGTTTTGGATCTTGTGCTGTCTGGCAGAAACTGCGGACTAGACGACAGAGCGCCAATGTGCGGCGTGCCTTATCATGCGGTGGATATGTACATTGCAAAACTTTTGGAAAAGGGATACAAAGTTGCAATTTGCGACCAACTCACAGACCCAGTGCCAGGCAAAATTGTTCAACGTGGCATAACAAGAGTAATAACCCCAGGCACAGTCATTGACCCAGAAAGTTTGAAGGACGGACAAGGGAACTACATTTTGTCCATTTGCAAAAAAGAGGAAACAATAGGTGTCGCATATTGTGATGTGTCAACGGGTGAGTTTAGAGTTAGCGAATATGCGGGCGACAGCGAGCAAAAACTGATGGATCTTCTTTCAAGAATTCGTCCAGCGGAAATTATTTGTAACGAGCAAATGTTTATGATGTCGCACGACAAGGATATAAGAAATCTTGACTTTTTGCCACCATTCACAAAACATCTTGACTTTGAATTTGACCTAAATAACGCAAAAGAACTTATAAAAAAGCAATTTAAAATAAGCAACATTGCAGGCCACGACTTTGCAAAATTAAATTGTGCCATTTCAGCAACAGGGGCCCTCCTTGGCTATCTCAATGAAACTCAAATGAGAAGTCTAAATCACATAAACAAAATAATCACTGAAAAACACAGTGACTTCATGCACCTAGACTTCAACGCTTGCAGAAATTTGGAACTTGTGGAAAATGCCAAAGACCACAAAAGACGTGGCTCACTTTTGGGACATCTTAACAAAACAAAAACAGCCATGGGGGCAAGACTTCTTGAAAAATGGGTGTTGCAACCTCTTCAAAATTCAACTGAAATAAATAAGCGTCTTGACTGCATTGAGGAATTGTCTGGAAACTCCATTTTGCAAAGTGACCTTGAAGGCTCACTAGCTGGCATAAGCGACATCGCAAGAATTTGCTCCAAAATTTCCTATGGCACAATTATGCCAAAGGACTGCATTGCTCTTAAAAATTCTCTTGTGCATACAGTCGATTGTGCAAACTTTGTTGGCGAACTTTCGAAAGAGAATTTTGGCGGGCTTTTTTTGGATATAACTTCCGTCAAAAATTTGGCAGAACTTTTGGACAAGACTTTTGTCGATAGTCCTCCAGCACTCACTTCAGGTGGCGGATATATTAGGGAAGATTTTAATAAGGAACTTTATGAATTAAGGCATATATCCTCGCAAGCAAAAACATGGCTAACAGAACTTGAGGCAAAGGAAAAGGAAGAAACGGGCATAAAAGGACTTAAGGTGGGATATAGCCGAGTGTTTGGCTACTTTATCGAAGTGCCAAAATCTCAAGCAGACGCCGTGCCATATAGTTTTCAACGCAAGCAAACAATTTCCAATCACGAAAGATTTGTAACGGACGAATTAAAACAAATTGAAAACAAACTTTTAAACGCCGAAGAACTTGCAATAAAACTTGAAATGACCATTTTTGAAAACATTAAGGAAAAGTTAAAAGAACTTGTTGAGGATATTCAGCAGGTGGCAAGTGACGTGGCATATATTGATACAATTTTGTCACTTACAAAAGTTGCAAATGAGTGCAATTATGTCAGACCAAAAATAAGCGAAAGATATAAGCATATTAAAATTCAAAATGGCAGGCACCCTATTGTGGAAGCAAATATGAAAGGTGAGTCGTTTGTGCCAAATGACGCTTATCTTGACGAAAAAGATGACAGAACTCTTATAATAACTGGACCAAATATGGCGGGCAAAAGTACATATATGCGACAAATTGCTCTTATTGTGCTTATGGCTCACATCGGAAGTTTCGTGCCAGCAAGCAGTGCCGAAATTGCAATTACAGACAGAATTTTCACTAGAATTGGCGCAAGTGACGATTTAAGCAGCGGGCAAAGCACTTTTATGGTGGAAATGGTGGAAGTTGCAAACATCCTAAACAATGCCACGCCAAAAAGTCTTGTAATTTTGGACGAAGTGGGCAGAGGCACTGCAACTTATGACGGCATGAGCATTGCTTGGGCTGTCCTTGAATACATATCAACAAAAATAAAATGCAAAACCCTATTTTCCACTCACTATCACGAAATAACAACTCTTGAGGGAAAACTTGAGGGCGTTAAGAATTATAAAGTTAGCGTAAAAGAATTCAATGGCTCGGTCGTTTTCCTAAGAAAAATTATGCGTGGCAGTGCGGATAAGAGTTTCGGAATTGAAGTCGCTTCACTTTCTGGAATTTATGAAGAAATTATAAAACGTGCAAAAAATATTTTGTCACAACTGGAAAAGAACTCTGTTAAATTTGACATAAAGGCGTCAACTGAAGAGAGAACAGAGGGGCTTTCTCAAGGCGAAAAAGACAACATTATCAATATGCTAAAAAACATTGACCTAAATAAGCTTAGCCCAATGGAAGCATTTGAAATAGTTGTAGATTTGAACAGAAAAGTTAGCAAATAAGGAGAAAATGATGCCAAGAATAAATGTTCTTGAACCAAAGGTTTACAATAGAATATCCGCTGGCGAAGTGGTCGAAAGACCTGCTTCTGTGGTCAAAGAATTGGTGGAAAACGCACTTGACGCTAAGTCAACGGCAATAACTATTGAAATTGAAGAAGGCGGCACAAAACTTATAAGAATAAGTGATAACGGCTGCGGCATTGACTATGACGACTTGCCAAAAGCATTTATGCCACACGCAACGAGTAAAATTGCAAAAGCAGACGACCTAGACAGCATTGCAACTCTTGGCTTTAGGGGTGAGGCTCTTGCAAGCATTGCTTCTGTTGCTCAAGTGGAGCTTGTGTCACGAGCAGAAGGTAGTGATGCTGGTGGCAAAATTTGCATAAGCGGCGGAGTTATTGAATATAAAGACGTTTGTGGGGCAAGAAACGGAACAATGATTTCCGTTAAAAACTTGTTTTTCAACACGCCAGCAAGGCTTAAATTCTTAAAATCAAACAGACAAGAGGGCAGCGCAATAACTTCTATTGTTGAACGTCTTATGCTTGCAAACCCAAATGTTTCCATAAAATACATAGTTGACGGCAGAACTGTTTTCTCTGGAGCGGGACTTGGACTGAAGAACAAAATATTTGAAATTTATGGCAGAGAAACAACGGACAATCTTATTCCAATAGAAACATTGTCTGGTGCCTACAAACTTTCTGGCTACATTGCAAAACCAATTTTCTGCAAGGCAAACAAGACTTATCAAACACTTATTGTGAATGGCAGATACGTTGCAAATTCGCTTGTTTCCGTTGCCGTGTCAAATGCTTATGAAAACTTCCTAATGAAAGGCAAATTTCCACTTTTTGTGCTTAATATTTCGCTTCCAAGTGAGGAAATTGACGTAAACGTTCACCCAAGCAAAATGGAAATTAAATTTAGGGAATCAAAGAAAATTTATGACCTAGTTTATAGTGCAGTTTTGCAAACATTGAGCGAAAGCAACACTCCACTTTTCTATTCTGACGGAACAAATGCCACGGGTGACTTTGCGGGCGGAAGTGGTGAAAATTTGTTTTCTATGAGCAGTCAAGCAAAAATTGAAGACGAAGTGAAAGCACCAGAAACTCCACTTGAAGAAGTGAAAGGTGGCTTTAGTTTTGGCGATATGCAAAAGTTTGCTGACGAACTAAGTGTTATAAATGTTCACATTCCAAGGCACACAATGGCTGGCGCAGACAGTAGCATGAAAGTGCTGTGCAGTGCCGATTATGAGCATTATGGCGAAATGAGAAGACAAAAAGAAGAACAAGTAAAAGAAGCTTTGACGCAAAACACAGAACCGCAAGATACAGATGTTCAAAAAGATAGCGACCCTGTTTTTGAAAAAACACCTTTTGTAGCTGGTGACTTCTGGAAAAATGACAACAAGCCTTCACAAGTTGAAATGAATACTGGTCTAAGTTATAAACTTGTCGGCAGATTGTTTAACACTTATGTTTTGATTGAAATCGGGGACAATTTCATTATGATAGACCAACACGCTGGTCACGAGCGAGTGCTTTTTGACAAATTTACAAAAATGTTTGAAGAAAAGAAAATGATTGCTCAACCTCTTATGGTTCCATATGTCTTTGAAGTTAATGAAGAAGAAAATACTCTTGTTGAAGACAATCTTGACGTGTTTTCCTCGCTTGGGTTTGAAGTTGAAGGTTTTGGCAATAAAACTTACAAAATTTCTTCTATCCCAGCCATTTTGGACGGAATAAATCTTGAAGAATTTGTGCAAGAAAGTTTGCAAAACTTGACCAAAGTTTCGCCAACAAATGAACAAATAAAAAATCACTTTGCAACTTGTGCGTGCAAGGCGGCGGTTAAAGGTGGGCAAAACTTGAGTGACGGCGAAATTGAAATTTTGCTAGAACAAATTTCAAAAGAAGGCAGAATTCTGCAATGTCCACATGGAAGGCCTGTGTGCATAAAGTTTTCGAAATATGAAATAGAAAAAATGTTTAAAAGGATTGTTTCGTGAAGATTTTGATTATTGGCGGGGCAACTGCAAGTGGCAAAACGGCGTTTGCTATTGAATGTGCCAAAAGATTTAATGGCGAAATTGTGTCGTGCGATAGCATGCAAATATATCGTGATCTAAATATCGGCACCGCAAAGCCAACCGCTGAAGAATTATCAACGGCAAAACACCATTTGATTGACATTGTTTCGGCGGGGGAAAGTTTTAGTGTTCAGCAATACGTCACACTTGCAAGAAAAGCAATTTTGGAAATTTCTTCTCGTGGAAAGTTGCCAATTATTGTCGGTGGCACTGGGCTATATATTCGTGGACTTTTGTATCCATATTCTTTTGCAAACGCTCCAAAAAATGACGAAATTCGAGATAAATACAAGCAAATTTTGAGGGAAAAAGGGAAAGAATATCTTTTTGAAATTTTAAGAACTTTTGACCCAGCCTCTTGCGAAAAAATAAGCATGAACGACACAAAAAGGGTGATAAGAGCCATTGAAATTTGTGAAATAACAGGGAAACCAAAATCAAGCCACAAACAAGAAGAAAAACCTATTTATGATAGTGTTTTTGTCGCTTTAAACCCACCAAGGGAAGTGCTTTATGACAGAATCAATAAAAGAGTTGAGAATATGTTTTCTATGGGACTAGAAGACGAAATAAAAGCCCTTTTGAACACTCACAAAGTAAGCAAAGATAGTCAAAGCATGCAAGCCATTGGATATAAGGAATTTTTTGACTATTTTGATGGTAAAAAGACTATTCAAGAAACAAAAGAGCAAATAAAGCAAGACTCACGTCACTATGCCAAACGCCAACTTACTTTTTTTAGGGGCTTTGATAACGTGTATTGGTTTGACCCAAAGGACAAAGCGTCTGCCCTAGACCATATTGCAAATGAACTCAATAAAAATTAACAATATAAACAATAAAAAACACACAAACGGGGGAGTTTGTGTGTTTTTTGACTAATTATATTTCCCATTATCTTTCAAAATCAAAGCCAAATGAATCATTGTCTGGGAATGGGCTGCTTGGAGTTGTTGTTCCTTGGTCGGCTCCAATAGATGTGTTCCCATTGCTTGGAGTTTCATCATAATGACCTGTGTCATATGAGATATTTCCTTTGCCGTCAGTTGGATTTTCAGGTGTGTCAGGTGTATCAGGGGTGCTTGGATTGTTTGGAGTGCTTGGAGTAAGTTTTACATTGTGTTTAATTGCCCCAGATACACTTGAAAGGTCTGGAGAGTATTTAACATTTTTGCCACCCCAAGTAATTTTTATTCCAGCACTTGCAACAGCAGCTCCGTTGTTCAGAAAGTCCCCAAATGTTGCGTTCTTTCCAAGAGGAACGCCAGTGCCAGCAACTATTGATGTGTAGAACTGCGTGTGTTCAGAAAGGTTTACACTAAGAGCAAGACCCATTGCAAGGTCAAAATTAATTCCGTTCCCAGAAACGACAAGGGAAGGACCCGCTGCAAATGAGAACATCAAGCCTTTGTCTTTTGGAACAGTAACAATTTTTGAAGTTTTAGCCTCATCTTCTGCTAGTTTTTCATAATTTATGTCTTTAGGCAAAGAAAAGTCAACTTTTATTGCTTCCTCAAGTTTGTCACTTGATTGTTTATTTGTAGAAGGAAGAGTTGTCGCTTGATTTGATGAAATAAATTCTTCGACATCTTTAATCTCAGGTGCAATGACTTTGTTCTCTGTTGTAGAAGTAGAAACTTCTTTCGAAGCATATCCTGTTGGTTTTTCTGCTTTTTGTGAAGATTGAGTTGAAGTTTTGTTTTCTTCATTTTTAACTGTTGATTGAGTGGTGTTGTTTTGACGTATCAATTTGAAATTATCAATAATATTCTCAGCAGAAACATGTTGAGTTGTTTCAGTTTTCTCTTCTTTGCGATTTTGCAAATATTGAGCAATCTTATCTTCCTTTGATTCCGCTGCCTTAACATTGATAACAAGTCCAGGTTGATTTTCTTCTGTCACAACCTCTTGAGTTTCAACTTCCACAACCCCTTGTTCTGTTTCAACTTTTTCAGTTGTTGCTGGAGCGGTTGGAAGGGCAACAATAACATCAACAGATGTTTCGCCTTGAACAGTTTGAGTGTGATTTGGTTTGCTGAAATCGTTAAATGCTTCAAGGGCTTCCTGGTCTATTGATTTAGACTTTCCACCCAAAACAGCGCTTGCAATAGCTCCTACAATGAAAGCACCTGCACTAGCAGTTACAAAGCCTTGTTTAACTCTTCTTGAAGCTTTGTTGCTAATTGAACTTGTAGCCTTTTTTTCTTTCTTTTCTCCCATAATATTTTCCCCCTAAGTTTTTTATGACTGTATTATATATCATTTTTCACTTCTTGTCAATGGGTTGTCAATTTATTGTAAGTTTGCACAAAAAAATACAATTTCTTGCACAAAAATGGCTAATTTTTTGGCTAAAATGTGTGTTTAGTGGGAAGATTTTGTGGCATAAAGAAAAATTTTTTAAAACTTTGACCGCTTTTTGCCAAAAAAATATAGACAACATATTTCCAAAATGATATAATTCATTCGGATAAAAAATCTATTACACACTTAAAGAGGAAAATTATGATTAGTTTGAAAAATAACATTTATAGAAGCCATATGTGCGGAAGTTTGAATGCAAAACACATCGGTGCAGAAGTCAGAGTTGCTGGCTGGGTCAATAACATCAGAAAAATGGGCGGTCTAACATTTTTGACCATTCGTGACCAAAGCGGCGTTGTGCAAGTTTTTGTGGAAGACGAAAAACTTGTTGAAGGTCTAACTCGTGAAAGCACCGTCACCATAACAGGAATTGTCCGCTCAAGAGGCGAAAAGAATATCAACTCCGACATGGCAACGGGTGAAATTGAAGTTTTGGCAAAGAGTGTCAAAATTTTGGGACTATGCAGTGAAGTTTTGCCTTATGAAATTTTAAAAGCACGTGACCAAAACGAAAACACCCGACTAAAATATAGATATCTCGACCTAAGAAACGAGAAAAATATGAAAAATATCGTTTTGAGAGCAGAACTTCTTGAATTTTTGCGTCAACAAATGAGGGAACTTGAATTTTTGGAAATTCAAACTCCAATTCTCACCTCGTCAAGTCCAGAGGGGGCAAGGGACTTCCTTGTTCCAAGCAGACTTAACCCAGGCAAGTTCTACGCTTTGCCACAAAGCCCACAACAATTCAAACAGCTTCTAATGCTCAGCGGCTTTACAAGATATTTTCAAATTGCTCCATGCTTTAGAGATGAAGACGCTCGTGCAGACAGAAGCCCAGGTGAGTTCTATCAGCTTGACTTTGAACTAAGTTTCGCAACACAAGAAGATGTTTTGGATGTTATGGAGAAGGTTCTTTATAACACACTCACACACTTCAGCACATTGTCTGTTGACAAGCCACCATTCAGAAGAATAAAATTTTGGGACTCCATGCTCACATATGGTTCTGACAAGCCAGACCTCAGAAATCCACTTGTCCTTGTCGATTTGACAGATGAATTCAAATCTCACGACTTTTCAGTTATCAGTGGCAAAAATATTTTTGCAATAAAAGCCCAAGCAAACAATATGGGAAGAAGATTTTTTGACGCAGTCACCGACTTCCTTAAACTTCAAGGTGCTGGCGGACTTGTATATCTTAAATATGACGGTGAAGCCTTAAGTGGTCCTGCTGCAAAATACTTCAGCGAAGACGACTTTGGCAAACTTAACGCAAAACTAAATCTCGTTGCTGGCGATACAATATTTATTGTTGCTGATGTAAAGAGAATAAAAGCCATGAAACTTGCAGGACTTCTTAGAAATGAACTTGGCGAAAGACTTGACCTTATTGACAAAACTTGCTTTAAGCCTTGCTTTGTTGTTGATTTCCCATTCTATGAAGAAGATGACGAAGGGAAGGTGGAATTCTCACACAATCCATTCTCCATGCCTCAAGGCGAAATGGATTCTTTGAAAAACAAAAAGCCACTTGACATTTTGGCTTATCAATATGACCTTGTTCTAAACGGTGTTGAACTTGCAAGCGGGGCAGTGAGAAATCACAATCCAGAAATTATGGTCGAAGCCTTTAGAATTGCAGGTTATTCGCAAGATGTTGTGGAAAGCAAATTCCCAGCACTTTACAATGCCTTCCGTTATGGTGCCCCTCCACACGCTGGTGCAGCCATTGGCTTTGACAGACTTCTTATGTTCTTGTGCGGCGAAGATAGCATAAAGGAAGTTATTGCATTTCCACTTAATAAGTCTGCTCAAGACCCACTTATGGGCGCTCCAAACGAAGTTTTCCCACAACAACTAGAGGACGTCCACATCAAACTCGTTCCAGTGGAAAAACCAGAATAATAGCAAAAAAGCCTTCAAATTTGAAGGTTTTTTTATGTAAAAATTATCAAAAAATTATCAAAAAATTATCAAAAAATTATCAAAAAAATAGCAAAAATATAGCAAAAATTTGTTAAAAATTGTTACAAAGAATAGTCCTCGTTTTCGTCATATTCAAGTTCTTCGCCATCAGAAAATTCCTCAACAATTTCAATTCCTTTGTAGGCATGAAGTCTATCTTGTGGAAAGACATCGAGTCTTTGTTGCCTTATGTAATAGAGAAAGTCCTCATATTCTTGTGCTTTAACAAGAGATTTAAGATACACATTTTGACTGAACTTGTCGTCAATATTTTCAGCAAAATTATCGTGATTGCCAGACTTGTATGAGTAAATAAACAGCCTTACAGTGGTGTTAAATTCTTCCATAGATTCTTTTGACATCTTGCTTATCCATGCAGAAATTTTGTTTTCTACAAGAGATTTTGTGCGGACATATTTTGAAAGTAAAACAGATTCCATATGGCTCATATCGTTTGGCACGACTGACTTTAGTTTTGCATATGATTCTGCCATTTCAGGAAATCTTGTAACGGACGATATGTCGTTTGGAATTCCAACAAATGGTCTTAAAAGTTCAACATCATAAAGTGAAAGATTTTTCATAACCCCTCCAAGTTTTCTAAATTTTATCATACTTTGTGGGGTATTTCAATGGGCAAATTATACAAAAAAAATAAACAAAGCCGAAGCCTTGTTTATTCGTCATCGTCATCAGAATCAAATGTGAGATCTAATTCAAGTTGGTCTGGATTGCACTCTTGTTCCCAATCAATCCCGGGTAAATCTGGTTGATAATCCATTTTGTCCTCCTCAACTTTTGCAAGAAAACTTGCTGATATTATTTCACAAAGAAATATGGTACCACCAGCGGGGTTCGAACCCGCATTGCCGGCGTGAGAGGCCAGTGTACTAACCATTATACTATGATGGCAAGCGATTGCTTTTGCAACCGAGATAATAATAGCAAAGTTAAAAAGAAAAAGCAATAGATTTGTCAACTTTTTTTCAAAAAAAATATTTTGACTATTTTGCCTAAGTCGTGTAAAATGAAAAAGTAGTTTTGAAAATGATGACGAAATTTAGAAAAATATGTAATTTTAGGGCAATATTCTTCCTCTTTTTGCTTGTTATGCTGTGCATTTTTGGGGCAGTGAGGGCATATAGCGACAAAATATATCTTGTGTTGCTAGTTTTTCCCGTTGCATATTTTTTGTATTGTGGAATTAAAAAACGCTTTGTGCTGCTTGGCATATCTATGATAATTTTGTGTGGCGTGTCGGCGTATGCGTATATAAAACTTGATACGTTTGAAAAATATCCCACAATTCAGGGCAGAGTTTTTATCATGGCAACAGTTGAAACACAAAAAGATGCGGACAATGCCTATTATATGGAATTTAGAGATATTTATTACACAACCGATAGGGAAACTCCTTTTCAAAAAGTTGAAGGCAGAGCAAGCATGGTCGTCAGTCTTGGAGAGAAATTTGACTATGTTGAACGCTTTGACAGAGTTATATTTGAGGCTCGTGTTTTAAAAAATTCTTTTACACACAAAAATGGTGGAGCGTCCTTTTTGGCGACAAATAATGTCTATAGATTTTACGCTGTAGGTGTAACAGATGTAGAAAAAGTTGGCAGAGATATCACCCCACTTGAAAGTTTTAGAGAAAGGAATAGGAAACTGCTAGTTGAAAACCTAGGCGAAAGGAATGGCAATATTTGCTACTCAATCTTGTATGGCGATAGAGCAACTGTGCCAACGCATGATTTGGACAGTTTTAAGCAAAGTGGTGTTATGCATCTTTTTGCTGTGTCTGGGTTGCATGTTGGGCTTCTTGTGGCAGCTATTGCGTGGCTTCTCTCAAAACTCAAAGTTGGCGGCAAAGTTCAGTTCTTTTTAATCTCTGGATTTCTGCTTGGCTACTGCGTTTTATGCTCTTTCACGCCGTCTGTCGCAAGAGCCAGTGTAATGTCAATTTGCCTTTTGTTATCCAAACTCTTTGAAAGGAAATATGACTCGCTAAACGCCCTAAGTCTTGCGGGGATAATCTTGCTAGTTTTCTCGCCAACAATGCTTTTTGCAGTGGGGTTTCAGCTGTCATTTGCAGCGGTTTTTGGCATAATTACAATGTCAAGAATTTTTGGCTTTGTCAAGTTCAAAAGTGCCTTTATGCAAGAGTTTTGGAATGTCACAAAACTATCTCTTTCCGCTCAAATTGGAGTGCTTCCAATAATGTTTTATTACTTTGGCTGCGTCACAACTTGGACAATGCTTGCAAACTTGTTTTTAATTCCACTTTTCACTCTTTTTTACACACTTTTGTTTGTTTGCAACATAATTGTTATGA
>JBNMHO010000004.1:0-84938 GCA_050872785.1 Clostridia bacterium
TAGGGTTCGTAGGCGACATATTCATTTTCATCTGTTACTTTGGTAAGCATAATATTCTTGAAAGAAACAGAACCTCTGTCAAATGCTGCATAATTATTGTTAGCAACACCTGCAGAAATATATAACTCAAGTTTGATTTCACTCAAACCATTGCTATAGTAATTTTCTGTATTTGAAACATCAAAGTAACAATTAAGCTTGGTTGTTTTATAATTGATGCCTCTCAAGACATCTCTCGTTTTCTTCACATAATTCCAAGCGGTTACAATAACTCCTGGATTATTACATTCCCCAGAATATTCCACATCTTCAACAGAAAGCCAATATTTCCCGTCTGTTAAATCTTTAATAAGAATATTTCCACAGTCCCAGCGGTTTGTACCGTCACCCGAATATGGCTGATTAGACACAGTCACAGAATTGTCTTGACCCAGCGTATAAGCGACATATTCATTAAAACCAAAACCGGCATTTATATTTATTAAATTCCTCCCATGCCACCCAAGAAAAACATAACCCGTGCGGGTTGGCACGGGTAAGTCGCCGTAGGTGTCGCCAAGTGTTACTTGCTTAGAGGATACCCCCCCCCCCCTATTGTGGATAACTCACCACCGTTTGTGTCAAATGTGACGGTGTAGGTTGGTCTTGTATATCTTACTGAAATGCTTGAATTTGCTTGTTGGTGTGTTGCACCATAAATGAGAACTCCAAGGATTGCCATAATGAGTGTATATAGAACGCAAATGGTTATCTTGTTTTGCTTATGATAAAATCTATTCAGCCATAACACAAAGCGTTCATATTTGGTCATCTCTTCAATTCCCCCTAGAATTAGTTTATACAAAATTTTAAAATAAATGAGGAAAGTTGTCAAGCAATTTCCCCCATTTTATTGTTTTATGCTTTCATAAGTTCCAAAAGTTTGTTTATGCAGTCTGCTTTTGGAGTGATGATTGTTTCGCCTGTTTTGCGAATTTTGATTTCCACATTGCCGTCAGCAAGTCCTCGTGGGCTTACAATAACTCGAAGCGGCATACCAATTAGGTCTGCGTCCGCAAACTTTACCCCCGGTGCGCAGTCACGGTCGTCAATCAAGGTGTCTATGCCCATATTTTGAAGGGCGTCATAGATGTTTTTTGCTGCGGTTTTAACATTTTCGTCATCTAAGCGAAGTGGCACGATGTGGACTTTGTATGGAGCAATGCTCATTGGCATACATATTCCCTTTTCGTCACTGTTTTCTTCCACAACGCAAGCAAGGCTTCTGCCAACACCAATTCCATAGCAGCCCATAATTGGGTTTATTTCGTTGCCGTCTTTGTCGTGAACGAGCATACCCATGCTTTTTGTATATTTTGTGCCAAGTTGGAAAATGTTGCCAATTTCAACACCATGCTTTATTGAAACATGCCCACCACATTCTGGGCAGTGGTCGCCGTCTTTTACTTTGGAAATGTCAACAAATTGGACGTCTTTTAAATCTCTATCAACACAGAAATTTTTGTAGTGATAGTTAGGCTTATTTGCACCTACAACTGCGTTTGTAAGCCCTTTTATGCTATTGTCATATACAACAACACAATTTGCGATATTAAGCCCTTTAGGACCAATATTTCCTGCGACAAAGCCATCTTCAATCTTTGCTTCAAAAGGCACGACTTCTTTGCCGACAATTTTTCTTAGTTTTGTTTCGTTTACTTCTTTATCTCCACGGACAAAGCACAAAACATATCCCGTTTCACCTTTAACTGCATAAACAACTGCTTTTATGCACTTTTCAGCACTAACGCCAAAAAATTTGCCCACCTCGTCAATGGTTTTGGCGTCTTTTGTGTCAACAAGTTCAAGTGGCAATTCGTCCTCAACCCTTGCCTTTTCATACACACATTCTGCCACTTCTTGATTGGCTCTGTAACTGCAATCGTTACACACAACAAGTTCGTCTTCGCCCATGTCATTTATGAACATAAACTCGTGCGACATCGTTCCGCCAAACATTCCGTTGTCACTTTTCACAGAGATAAAGTTTTTAAGTCCAATTCTGTGATAGATATTTTCATAGGCTTTGTGGACTTTGAAATAATATTCGTCAAGGTCGCTTTGCGTGGTGTGGAACGAGTAGGCGTCTTTCATGACAAATTCCCTAACTCTTATAAGTCCGCCACGGCTTCTCGCTTCATCACGGAATTTGGTTTGAATTTGATAAATCATGCATGGCAGTTGAGTATAGCTTTTCACCCAGTTTTTTGCCAAGTGAACAGCCGCTTCTTCATGCGTCATGCCAAGGAGCATTGGGTGACCAGTTCTATCTTGAAATCTGACCATTTCATTTCCAATAGATGTGTATCTTCCGCTCAAATCCCACAATTCTTTTGGCATAACAACTGGGAATTTGACTTCTTGTCCGTCAAGCTTGTCCATTTCGTCACGGATAATATTTTCTATATTTCTGCATGCTTTTTGACCAAGTGCGCTAAGCGACCAAATGCCGTTTGCCACTTGTTTCATATATCCCGCCCTAACAAGCAAGATGTGATTTTTCATCTTTGCATCGCTTGGAGCGTCTTTTGTTCTTTCTGCAACCAGTTTGCTTAATTTCATGTTGTTTCTTCCTTTCGCTATATTTTATTCTTCATCGGCAAAACTGTCAAGTTCATTTTTCAGAATGGTGAGTTTTCCCCTTGATTCGTCCAATTCCTTTTGACATTCTTTTGCTATTTTCACACCTTCTTCAAAAAGTTTGGTTGCGTCTTTCAACCCAACGTCACCTTTTTCAAGGCTTTTCACAATTTCTTGAAGTCTGTCACATTTTTCTTCAAAATTCATTTTTTACCTCCAAAACTTTGGACACCACTTGCCCATCAACAAATTCTATATTCACTTCTTGCCCCGTTTTCACCCCCGAAGCGGTCTTTACAACTTTACCATTTTTGGTCACCTTAACCCAGCCATGTTTTGCGTGCAAACTTGGGTCAAGGAGCATAAGTTTGTTATATAAAAGTTCAACTTTTTGTGCGTCTTTATCAAATCTCTTGACTGAATTCAATTTTGCAACCGCTCTATCAAGCAACTTGTCAGAGTTCTTTAATCTCTTGTCAAAAAGGTCGCAAAGTCGTGTTTCTTTCATGTCGATATTTTTGTATTTCTCGTCCAAAATGTTAAACGACAAGAAGACAATTCTGTCAAAATATGTTTTTATTTTCCGCACGTCTTCCATAACATCTCTTGCCACAAGTTCTGCCGCCTCTGAAGGTGTTGCTGCCCTAAGGGACGCGGCAAAGTCGCAGATTGTAAAGTCAGTTTCATGCCCCACAGCGGATATAACGGGCTTGTTTGTTGCAACAATTTCCCTTGCTATAAGCTCTGTGTTAAACGGTGACAAATCTTCAATGGAGCCGCCACCACGTGCAATAATAATTACATCAACATCACTCATTTTGTCAAGCGTTCTAAGCCCACGATATACAGTCTGCTCTGCCCCAATTCCTTGCACCTTGGCGGGATAGACCACAATATTTAGCATAGGGTTTCGTCTATGCGAAATTCGTTCTATATCATGTAGCACTGCCCCCGTTGCACTTGTCACAACGCCTATTGTTTTTATCACCTTTGGAAGAGGCTTTTTATTCTTTTTGTCAAAGACCCCTTCCCGTTCAAGTTTATCTTTAAGTTCCAAAAACCTTTGATACAACACCCCGTTCCCCGCTGGAGCAGTTGAGGTTACATAAAAGTTTAATTTCCCACTTTTGCCATAATATCTGACACTCCCCGTTGCGACAATTTGGTCCCCTTCTTTAATATTGCAACTAGGCACACCAAACATAACGCACGGCAAAATACAATTTTCATCTTTAAGTGAAAAAAATAAGTTCCCTCTGACGAAACTTAAACCAGAAACTTCTCCCACAACTTTAACGCCATGCAGAAGTTCCTCCATTTCAAAAATATTGGAAACATATGTGGACAGTTCTGTCACACTTAAAGTTCTTAGCATATTTCACCACTCACGGTTTATTCCCTATAAATTGATGCCAAAACACCATTTATAAATTTTGGACTGTTATCAGTGGAATATTTTTTTGCCATTCTCACCGCTTCGTTTATCACAAGCCCAGCAGGTTCTTGAAGTTTGTCAATTTGGACAAGGGCGGCATAAATTATTGCCCTATCTAGCATATAAATATCACTAATTTTCAAATCCTTTTTCAAATTGTCTTGAAGTTTGCTTTCTATTTCAGTTTTGTTATCTTCATATGTCTTGAAAATACTCTTTGCAAAGACTTCTTCGTCTTCTGTCAAATATTTCTCTGCAGTGTCCTCGCTGTCAATCAAAAAGCCGCTATCAATTTCTTCGGGGTTATTTTTGGGGAGTTGCACAGTTTTAGGAGAATATTCGTCATCAATAATTGTTTCGTCAAAAAATCTTTCAACATCAATTTCGTTGTTGAAAAAAGACTCATAAATCATCTTAAAACCACATTCACGGGCGTCTGTTCTGCTCATATTTTCTCCTTAACGCAATCCTTGCAAAGATATTATAAACAAAAATCAATATTTTGCAAGGTCTTCTCTTGAAAATTCCACTCCCATAACATGAATGTTAATGCTTTCAATTTTGGCATCAATCATATTTGAAATGCCGTTTTTGACATTCTCTTGCACGCGATATGCCACATCGGCAACGCTATAGCCAAAGAAAACTTTTAGATAAATGTCAATAATCAAATTCTTGCTTTGGGTGTAAGAAACCTTTACTCCTTCAAAGTAGTTGCTTGAGAAAAATCTTTTAAACCTGCTTGCAAAATCGTTGCAAAGTGACGAAACACCGCTTATCTCCTTTGCAGACAAATTTATTATTGATAGCATAATATTCTTGCCACAATAGACTTTTCCGTCATCATTTTTTTCAAAGACTTCATTGCCAAACATACATTCTTCCCCTTTATAATGAACATAGTATATCACGGGCAAAAAATTTATGCAATCAATTTTAACCACTCTTATAAATTATATTTTTTTGTGCAACTTGCCCATAGACACTATAAAGGAATAATGATAGAATAAGATAGAAATAAGGAGAAAAATAATGTTAGAAAAACTTGACTACAAAACAAAATTTGATACAGAATTTCCAGTGGAAAACATTGCTTGTTTTAAGGACAAATTTGAAGACTGTCCACACTTTTTGATACTAGACAGCGAAGGCAAAAAAGCATACATTCCAACATATAACAGAATTGTTAGAGTAAAAAATAAAATTAGACTTATACATGACGAAAACGGCTTTGTCAATGCTCTCCCAATTTTAACAATAAAGTTTGATAAAAATGCTATCTATCTTTTTGAAGGAAACTGCATACTTACATATGCAAAAGAAAGTATTAAGAAACTAAACGCAATGAATTGCACCACTGACGAACTTGAGAATAAATTGGCAGAAACTTTTGAAAGTCATTCAAAACTTTGGAACGGAAAAGACGGGTTCACAATAGCAGAACTTCTTAATATGGAAAACAAAATGTATCCTTTGTTTGAAAGCATACAAAACACAAAAGACAAATTTCTAAAAGCTCAACAAACAGAAATGTTGAAAAACGCTTTAGCAAAAGAACAAATGCAAGAAAATGTTGAAGAATTCTTTGCAGAAAGATAAAATATGAAAAAACTCCCCGATTTGGGGAGCTTTTTTGTTTGTTTTATTGTGTTTGTTGCATGTTTTTATTCAACTGGGATAATTTTAATATAATCAATGTCACGCTTTGCTTGAGATTGGATGATATCTACAATCTTTGTAACTTCGTCCTCAGTGAGTTCTGCACTTTTTATAATAACATTGATATATGTTGAAGAATAATTAACGAGTGCATCGCTAAAGCCTTTTGCTTTTATAAGTCCTTCCATTGTTGTTTCCATGCTCATTGCTTCAACAAGTGCGTTGATTTGTGCTTCAGCATTGCTTTTGGCTTCTTGTGAACTGCTGGAACTTGCTAAAATCTCTTTATATTGTGCAATAGACTCATTTCTTGTTGTGGTTTTGTCAAGTCTGCTTGTGGCAAAGAAAGATGCAGTTGTAACTTCCCCTGCTCCGCTGACGGCTGTGGCGTCAATATTTTTGTTGAGAACAACATTCATAACTCCCGTTAAGACGAGCAAGCAAATCATACAAACAAACACAATAATTTTTTTCTTTTTAGACATTTTCTACCTCCCAAATTTAATTCCCTGCAAAAATTTCTACTTTTGAAGATTTAATTTCAAACAACGCTTGCACAAGTTGCAAAATCTTCAACTTAACGCTTGTATCTTTTGCCCCACTGGCGACAATTACAACTGACACTGGCTGAGGCATTATCTCTTGCAAAATAACTACATCCTCGTCCTTACCATTCTGAATTAAAACTGGACTTTTTGTTTCTAGTTTACTTCCGTCTGGCAAGGTTTTTGTTTCATATGTATATGCAATCACTGTTTCTGCCCCTTTGTCAAAATATAATATAACTTCTGCATGCTCCACATTTTCTAGGGCTTCAACGGCGGTTTTTATCTTATGTTCTAGGCTTGTCCTGTACTTGTCAAAACTGGTTGATTCGGTGGTCACTTCGTAGTTTGTTGTGCCAGAGGTTGACTGCTTTCCAAAGGACGAGAAGTAAATTAGCAAAATTATGGCAATGAAAAGGACAACTAATATAATATCTAAGTGTTTAATCTTCTTAAGCCTGTCCAAAATTCCAGAAAATTTTGATGTTTTTTTGTCTTCACTCATAGAAAATCACTTTATCCTCGCTCACATTTACAAGATTTTTTATCACTGCCACAATGTTTGTATATTTATTTATATTCAAACTATCGTCAGATAGAACAAGCCCCGACAAATCGACAAAAACATTTTCAATATTCAATCTTTCATCACTAAAACTGCCCACTACATTGACTTTTGTCCCTTTGTAGCCGTTTTTTTCAAGGTTTTGTTCAATAGTTTTCTCTAGTCCGTCAATCTTTTCCCCTTCTCGCTGCTCAACAAAGTTTTTGTCAATGATAAGTCCGTCAAACATATTTGAAAAATTAAGATTTTTTATATCAATATTTTTAAGCGGCGAAACGACAACAAGAACAATAAACACAGCAAGCACACTTTTTAATATCTTATTAAGTTTGCCCTTCGGAAATAGCACCTCAACAAGCACACTACACAGCACAATGCCTGTTATTTGCAAAATCCAACTTGAAATTTCACTCATCTTTCACCCCCTATAGCACATTTGCACAGCACATAACGAGCGAGATTGAAATAAGATACATAAGCCCAACTGCAAACAAACACACAACCAGCATATTAAGAGCCTTTGCAATCGCGAAAAGAAAATCTGGCAATTCTTTATCGCAAAGTGGCTCTAAAATTGCTGAAGTTAGTTTGAAAAGCAATGCCAAAACACCCACTTTTATTATAGGCGCAAACACTGTTGCAACAAGCAAAATAAGCCCAGATATGCCGATTGCATTCTTTACAAGCACACTACTACAAACAATGACACTCATGCCGTCCGATAGGTATCCACCGACCATTGGGACGTAGCTCTTTATGGCGAATTTAGCGGTTTTTAGAGAAATCGAATCGGCGGTCGCAGAGGTAAGCCCACTGACAGACAAAAACGCCACAAACACTGTAAACACTACCCCGACTATCCATGAAAATAGGCTTGTGAAGAATTTTGAGAACTTTTCTAGTTTAACGTTTTTGGAAACGGCACCAACTGTGCAAAATACAATACTGAAAATAAAAACTGGAACTAAAATTGCTGAAAACATTTTGGCAATTCCACTGGATAAAATGGCCATAAAAGGTTGAAATGTGCTTGCAGACACCGTGCCGCCAATGGCAGTCATAAGAGTTAGCAAAATTGGAAAGATTGCTTCCATTTGAGATTGCATAAGCGCTATTGCGTCCGAACTTGAATGAAGCACATCTAAGACAAGCTTTAAAACAATAGTGGCCACCGTTCCAAAACACGCAAGATAGACAATTCGTCCCACTCCGCCACCATCATCTGTCACATTGCTTAAAAGACTATATGCAATGACAACGGCAATTATAACGGCGAAATAAGGCACATAATTCAAAACAAAGTCAAAGACGGTGCCAAGTGCATAAGGGATGAAAGCACTATACGCCCCCTCATTTTCGCCCGACACAAAACTCTTTACTAGGTCAATAAAACTTTTCTTCCCTACAAAGTTCTGCTCGTTTGAGCCGAGGTTCCCAAGTTGCCCGTCAAGGTCACCAAAATCAATGTCGTCAAGTTGCTTGTCTATGTTCTCGCCAAGTTCTTCTTCAACGCTTTTGGAGAATAACAAATTCCCTTCGCTTTCCAAAACGTTGGAAGAATTGCAATTTTTTTCTGCAACAAGCGTAGTTTTTAAAGAACATTGTCTTTGAGTATTTGCCAAGGTTCCGCATGAGAAAATGCAAAAAGAAGCCACAAATAAACAAGTAGCGACCAAAATTAAGATAAAATTACATTTTTTAACTCTACTTCTCAATTTTCTACCCTATGACTTCAAAAGCACCCTATGGCAAGATTGAAATAATAACTTCTAGCAAATTCCAAACTATTGGCAAAGATAAGCACGCAATTATAATCTTTCCAGCAATCGTAACCTTGTTTGCAATGGCTGCGTTGCCACTATCCACACACACTCCGCTTGCAAACTCCGTCAAAAGTCCTACACCCAAAATTTTAAGCAAATTGGCAAAAAAACTATAGTCAAGCCCAGTTTTGTTAAATATTTGGGTGGCAAAGTTAAAGAGTTCTCGCAACTTGTCCACGACCATAAATAGGATAATTAAACTCCCAGTGAGGACAATCACAACAAAAAACTCTGGTCTAACTTGTTTTATCACCGCACCCGCTACGCAACTGAGAATTGCAACTCCAACTATCTTAAAAATTTCCATAATCTCCCCGATTTTGCTAGGCTTTTATAAAAACTTTCGCTAATACAACAAAAAGAGCCGTTTGACTGTTTCAAAGAGGTCGCTGACCATATTAACAGCCATCAAAAGAACCACAACAAGTCCCGCAAGTGTTGCAACAGTTGCAATTTCATCCTTGCCAACATTCTTCAATATTTGAGCCACAATGGCAGTCAGAAGACCTATGCCAGCAATTTTAAAAATCAAATTATAGTCCATATTTCACCTTCTTTATAAAAAAATGATTGCAAGCATTGCTCCCGCCACCACAAAAAGTTTTATGTAAGTTCCAAAGAATTTCCCTTTATTCTCATCGCAGACCTTGCTTTTTGACTTAAATTTAGATTTGTTAATTTCAAGTTTTGCAAGTTCCTCGTCGGTCAAAAAAGTTCCCAAATTCATCAAAAACTCACAAACATCTTTCATTTCATTTCCACTTATTGCCGCCACCTCAAACTGCAAAAAGTCTTTCTCCTCAATTTTACCCGCCAGCCACATTTCATATTGTTCCAAAACTGCCCCAAACTCTTTTCCAAACATGTCTTTATGGCTAGATACAAAATTTGGGAGAGTTTGCAAGTTGCCTTTAATTTGAAGCATCAATTCTTCGCAAAACAAACATAAATCAGAGTAGAACTTTGACCGCTTTTTAAAATGATTTCCGCAAATCACTCCCGCCACGACACAACAGCCAAAGCACACCAAAATCAATAGCACTTTCACCTTTCTCACCTTCACTTTCTATCATTTTGTAACAAGTCAATGTCCCATTTTTTTCTCAATTATTATGCTTCGAAATTAAATATAACTTATGCACCTTAGGTTTTCATCAAATATGCCTTCTATTGTTCCTGGCCCATTGCGAGATGACAAAACTACAAAACGGTCAAAAACTTTTTCCTTTAAAATCTTCTCGAAGCCTTGTTTAAGTTTTAGGTCGTCAATGTCTTTGGCATGAATTGAGGCAAGAAGCCCCGTTCCGCAACTGCTGGCAGAAAGCACTGCTTCGTAGTCTTTTTCGTTACCAAGTTCGTCAGTGACCAAAATGTCTGGTCGCATTGCTCGAATGGCATTAGAAAACGCATAGCCTTTTGAAACCCCGCTTGCAATGTCACAAAATTCGCCCACATCAAGGGTATTTATGCCGTTAAAGCAGTTTGCGATTTCAAATCTTTCGTCACACACAAGAACATTGTAACAATAATTTTTTTGCGAAAGTTGATAAATTAAATCTCGAATGAAAGTTGTTTTGCCGCAGCCTGGTGGTGAGATTATTAGAGTGCTTAAAAACCCGCCCCTAAACAAATATTCCATCGCAGGCACCGAACAGCCTTTGACTTCATGTGGCACACGAATGGCAAGACTATTTATATTTTTTAAAGTTTTGACCATTCCGTTTTCACAAACACCTTCGCCACAAAGTCCAACCCTTGCCCCACCTTTAAGTGTCAAAAAGCCTTCTCTTATTTGATTTGAATAGGCATAGACAGAGTTTTCGCAAGCACGCTTTACAATTTCGTCAATCAAAAATTTGTCTGCCACCATTGCCTTTTCTGCGTTTCCTGTCAAGCCTTCTTGACACAAATAATATGACTTGCCTTGCAAAGTCACCACAATCTTTTTGTTAAGCCTTAATCTTATCTCATTTAACTTTTTAATTGGCAAATTTGAAATGGCTTTAAAAATATATTGTGGGAAAAGTTCCTCAAACATAGTTCACCTTCTTACAAACCATGTATATTATCCTTGCCGCAGAAAGAACCATATCCGACAAAACAAACCATTTTGCCCCATATTTTGCAAAAAAAACAATAGCCTAAGTGACTATTGTCTTTAAGTTCATGTTTATTATACGTTTAACCGGCAGTAAATTGAATTGTTATTGTTGCCTTCGTTCCATTATATACGCTTTCTGCTTGAACAACATAAGTATATTGCACTGAACGTGTTATTTCACGTATTGAGATGCCGGTATTAACATAGGAATAGCAACATTCCCCTTTGCAAAAAAATGTAATAGCACTTGATGTTGCTGTAGTTGAGGAAAGAGTGAAGCATTTGTATGGATCAGTAGCTTCATCGTTATGATTCTCATGTGAACCACAAGTCGGATATGTCCTTGTCGCACTAATTACACTATATATCCATTTCCCACCGCCACCACCTGCGGTTATTGTAATTGAACCTGAATTTCCAGAGCCATACCTCACCGAAGTTGAACTTGCAGAAATGGTGGTTGCGATTGCAGTTCTTGTCCAAGTGGCATAGACATAGATTGACGAATAGTAACTTCCACTCATCGTCCAAGAAGATGATGTTGAGTTTATTGTCGCAAGGAGTGTTCCACTTGTAGAATTTCCCGAATAAATTTTTATGTTTGTTAGTGAGTAGGAATATCCTGTTGCACTTCCGCTTGAAGAGATTGAAATACTACTTCCAAAAGTTCCACTTGAGGGGACGGAAATGCTTGAGCCAGTGAGGTTAGTTCCACTTGTTATTGTATATGTTTTCGCAGACCAACTTGCAGTTAAAGTTGTGTTACCGACTGTTTTGTATTGGGTTGTGTTGGATATTTGTGTTCCGCTCAAATACCACCCGCCAAAAGTATAGCCAGTTCGTGTTGGAGTGGGCAAATCGCCGTAATTATCGCCTAATTTAACGCTTTTTTGGCTGGGAGATACCCCCCCCCCTGCCGGGTCAAAAGTGACGGTGTATGAGGGTCTAGAGTACCTTACAGAGATGTATGAAGAGCCTTTTTGTTGTGTTGCTCCAAATATTACTACGCCTAAAATTATCATAATCAAAACATAAAGAACGCAAATTGTTATCTTGTTTTGCTTATGATAAAATCTATTCAGCCACCTTACAAAACGTTCTCGTTTGGTCATAATAAAATTCTCCAGAATTAGTTTACATCAAAAGTTTAAAATATATTGATTAAATTGTCAAGCAAAATATAAAAAACACCCCAAATTGGAGTGTTTTTGATGTCTTACAATCTTTCCATGTATTCGCCAGTTCTTGTGTCGATACGAATTCTATCGCCGTTGTTGACAAAGAGTGGAACTTGGATAACAAGACCTGTTTCAAGAGTTGCTGGCTTGTTGCCTGCTTTTGATGTGTCGCCTTGAATTCCTGGTTCGCAATCGACAATGTTAAGTTCTACAAACATTGGAGGCAAAACTGAGAATGCTTTTCCCTTGTAGAATTGGATAGAAACCATCATGTTTTCGATAACATATTTCATTGCTTCTTGAACTTGGTCATAATTCAATGGAATTTGGTCATATGTTTCCATATCCATAAAGTAGTAAATGCCATCTTCATTGTAAAGATATTGCATTTCTTTCTTTTCAATCTTTGCTTCTTCAACTTTTTCAGTTGGGTTGAAAGTTCTTTCCAAAACTTGTCCAGTGACAATGTTTTTCATTTTTGTGCGGACAAATGCTGCACCTTTGCCTGGTTTTACGTGTTGAAAATCGACAACAATATAGATATTGCCTTCATATTCAAATGTAACACCCTTTCTAAATTCTCCTGCAGAAATCATATAAATTCTCCCTTTTATTGGTTTTCAACTTTTTATAACATTTTTCACATAAGATTGTCAAGATAAAACATACATATCCCTGCACAAACTGAAACATTGAGTGACTCCAAATTGTGTTTCATAGGAACAGACCACCTATTTTGTGCATAACTTCTCATTTTGTCTGTTACGCCATTGCCCTCGTTGCCAAGCACAAGACCTATGTTTTGTGGTTTTTTCTTTATCTCAAAAATATTTTTCCCGTCCATAGCAAGGACTGCTAGTTGTAAATTATTTTCTCTTGCGAAGTCAAGAAATTCGTCAGTTGACGACATTTGACAGATATTTGTGCCAAACATGCCACCCATAGAACTTCTAACAACTTTTGTATTAAAGACATTAACACAATTTACAAGAAAAACATCGCAAAAATCAGTTCCCTTTGCACAACGCAAAATTGTGCCTAAATTGCCTGGGTCTTGAACATTTTCTACCACAAGAAAATTGTTTTTTGGAACAAATGGGGCTTTGAATTTGAAATTAACAACAACCGCAATGCCTTGAGGGGTTTTGGTGTCGCAAATTTTTTCAAAGACGTTTGGTGTTAAGATGTATGTTTTGTCGTTTATCAATGTTGGAAACTTTTGTGAAAAATATTCCAATTTGTCCTTTTGGACAAAAGTCATTGAAGGCTGGCAATTACTATTTATTGCCTCTTGCACAAGCCTTTCACCTTCCAAAAAAAGTGCAGAATAATTTTTCTTTATTTTCGCTATTTCTTGCACAACTGCGTTTTTTGATGATGAAATGACTTCCACAATTATCCCCCAATTTATGCTTTGACTTCTTCAACAAGTTTTGCAAAGCCTGCTTTGTCGTTGACTGCCATGTCTGCAAGAACTTTTCTGTTTAGGTCGATGTTCTTTGCTTTAAGTCCGCCCATAAATTTGCTGTAGCTAAGACCATTTTGTCTGCAGCCTGCGTTGATACGAGCGATCCAAAGTTGACGCATATCTCTCTTTTTAAGTTTTCTTCCGATGTATGCGTGACGCAAACTTCTCATAACTGATTCGTTGGCCACTCTCACAAGTTTGCTTCTTGTGCCTCTAAAGCCCTTTGCTTGTTTCAAAATGGCTTTTTTGTGTTTGTTTTTGTTAACTGCTCTTTTAATTCTCATTTCCGTTTCTCCTTTTAGCCTTGAACCATCTGTTTAATTGTCTTGCTTTGTGCGTCACTGACATAAGCAGATTTTCTCATGTTTCTTTTTGTTGCGGTAGATTTCTTTGTCAAAATATGTCTTCTACCTTGTCTTGAGCGTTTGATGACTCCAGATTTTTTGACATCAAATCTCTTTTTTGCTGCGCTATTTGTTTTTTGTTTTGGCATTTTTAGCATCTCCTTAAAATTATTTTGTTTTTGCTGGGGCAAGAATCATATAAATGTTTCTTCCCATAACTTCTGGGGCTTTTTCAACTGTGCAAATTCCTTCCATCATTTCAACAAACGAGTTCATGATATTGACACCAATTTCTGGTCTTGCTTGTTGTCTGCCACGCATACGAATGGAAACTTTGACTTTGTCGCCGTTGCCAAGGAATTTCTTGGCGGCTTTTGCCTTAACTTCCACGTCATGTGTGTCGATGGTCATTGAAAGTTGCACTTCTTTTATTTCAACAATTTTTTGAGCCTTGCGTTGTTCTTTAAGTTTTTTCGCTTGGTCAAATTTAAACTTGCCATAGTCCATAACTTTGCATACAGGTGGCTCTGCGTTTGGAGAGATAAGCACAAGGTCTAAGTCTTGCTCCTCGGCAATGGAAAGTGCTTCTCTGCTGGACATTATGCCCAGTTGCTCGCCATCAGGTCCCACAAGGCGGACTTTTGGAAAGTTGATTTCTCTGTTCAAAAGTTGTTGATTTTTAATGATAAATTACCTCCTAGTTTGTTTGAAGTTTCACAAAAAAAGTGAACCTTGCATAGAGATCCACTTTTTACAATCAAGAATAATTGCAACCGTTTGAACGCACTTATTAAACGGTGAGAAGTGGAACTTCTACTTTAAACAACGATATATTAACACATATATTCCCATTTGTCAACATTTTTTAACTAAATTACAAAATCTTTTTGCTATCTCGCTCCAAGATTATTTCATTCAAGAAACTTTCAAGCGATTGCACGCCGAGGTCGCCTTGACTTCTGCTTCTGACACAGACAACTTTCCCTTCCTTTTCTTTTTCGCCAAGGACAAGCATGTATGGGATTTTTTGAAGTTGAGCGTCACGAATTTTTCTTCCAATTTTTTCGTTTCTATCGTCAAGTTCAACTCTAAATCCATGTTTTTCGAGTTCTGCCTTAACTTCCCTTGCATATGGCAAAACATCATCGTTTAGGTTCATAACTTCAATTTGAACAGGGGCAAGCCACAATGGGAAAGCACCTGCAAAGTTTTCTGTCAAAACAGCAATCATTCTTTCAAGAGAGCCATAGATAACTCTGTGAATCATGATTGGTTCCTTTTCTTTGCCGTCTGCGTCTGTGTATGTAAGATTAAATCTCTTTGGAAGTTGCATATCAAGTTGGATAGTTCCACATTGCCATTCCCTCCCAATGCAGTCTTTGACGTGAATGTCAATTTTTGGTCCATAGAAAGCACCGTCACCCTCATTTATCTTGTATGCGAGGTTCATTTTCTCAAGGGCATTTTTCAAAGCACTTTCTGCTTGTTGCCATGTTTCAATATCACCAATATGATTGTCTGGCATGGTTGAAAGTTCAACATTGTATGTTAGTCCGAAAGTTTTATATGTTTCATCAACAAGTTTCATAACATTTTCAATTTCGCCTTCAATTTGCTCTGGAAGCATAAAAATGTGGGCATCGTCTTGTGTGAAACATCTAACTCTCAAAAGTCCATTCAATGTGCCGCTTGCTTCATGTCTATGAACCTTTCCAAGTTCGCCAACACGAAGTGGGAATTCCTTGTATGAGTGTTTATTTTGAAGATAATACAACATTCCGCCTGGGCAATTCATAGGCTTTATGGCAAAAGTATCGTCTTCAACATTGAATGTATACATATTGTCTTTGTAGTGGTCCCAGTGTCCCGAAACTTCCCAAAGTTGTCTGTTCATTGCCATTGGTGTTTCAATTTCAATGTAACCTGCTTTTTTGTGAATTTCTCTCCAGAATGATACAAGTTCATTTTTAAGCGTAAGACCTTTTGGCATAAAGAATGGCATGCCTTGTGCATATTCAGAAATGAAGAAAAGTCCCAAATCTTTGCCAAGTTTTCTGTGGTCACGTTTCTTTGCTTCTTCAAGCATGTGAAGATGCTCGTCAAGTTGTTCTTTTGTTTCATAGCCAAAGACATAAACTCTTTGAAGCATTTTGTTTTTCTCGTTGCCTCTCCAATATGCCCCACTTACTCTGCTTATTTTGAAAGCAAAGTTTTTAAGTTCTTTGCTAGACTTTACGTGAGGTCCTCGGCAAAGGTCGCACCAATCGTCACCCAATGTGTAAACTGAAATTTCCTCGTCTTCTGGCAAGCCTTCAATAAGTTCAACCTTGTATGGGTTGTCCTTAAACATTTCAAGTGCAGTCTTTTTGTCCACAACTTTTCTCTCAAACTTTTCGTCAAGAGATATAATTCTCTTCATTTCTTTTTCGATTTTTGCAAAATCGTCTGGAGTTATTGTTTCGTCAAGGTCAAAGTCATAATAAAACCCGTCATCAATGGCTGGTCCTATTGTATTTTTGACATTTGTGAACAATTTGTCCACTGCCTTTGCCAAAACGTGGCTGCAGCCATGTCTATACATCTCCAATTCTTTTTCTTCCATTTTCTCCTCCAAAATATAAAATATTTGTGCATTGCACATCAAATTCTGTTTCCCACAACCACCTTAAAATAAAAAAACCCCTTGATAGTTGTTCAAAAACAAAATCAAAGGACGAAAATACAATTTCCGTGGTTCCACCTTTATTGCAAGAAAATCTTGCCACTCGAAAGACATTTGTCAAGTTGCCTCTTGCATAGAGCGAAAAGTGGTTTCGACACCAAACACGAACAATTACGCAACTTCCACCATATGTTGCCTTCTCTGTTAAAGTCACATTTGGGCTACTTGTCTTCTGCCTATCACTATGATAACAAAATTATACCCCTCAAACCTCACAATGTCAACAAATTTTATGAAATTTGACAAATTTATTTTGTTTTTCTAATAAAAATCATGAAAACATCAATATTCGCACCAAACAAGTCCAAAAAACATGCTTATTTGCAAATTTCAATTCTATTTGGGAAAAGGCTTAACAAGTTGCGAATGAGTTTATCCTTTACAAACTTGTTGCAATGGACAATAATTTTTTCTGGATTTAGTGCAACAAGTGTCGTAAGCAAACTGCAATCTTCATAAATTCCCTGCTTTTCAAGCATAAAGTCATCTATTTTCTTGCCTTGAAGGTCACAGAGAAAATAGCAATCGCTTTTTGAAAAGACATTGACGGCATAACACCTATGCTCTAGATTTGAAATAAGAAATTTGATAAGTTCCAAAAAACTGTCTTCTGATAAAAGATACATAACATTTTCATTGGCAAGATTGACAAGTTCTTCCCATTTTTTCTTTAAGAATTTAAGTCTGAATGCAACAACAGCGTCAACAAAAATTCTTTCATCAAAATCAAGACATTGCTCAATAAAATGCTTGTCCGCTTCGCCATCAAAACACACAAGCGTTTGCAAAAAGACATTCATATATGGAGTTTTAGGTTTTTCAAAATTCAAGTTGGAAACGATAAAATCTTTTTTATAGAAAAATAAAATACATTCTGCAATTTTTCCTTTAACAAAATCTTTGGCAAACTCCGCTTTTTCTTTTGGGACGGCAACAAGCACGTTGCTTCTTCCGTTCATGGTTACGCATGCAGAAATTCCCTTGCATGATTTAATCACCAAGTTCACTTTGTCTGCAAAATATTCCGCCATCTTTGGGCTGTCAAAACAAATACAAAATTCCCACATACATTTAACCTACCATTATTGTATGCAACAAAATTGGATATACACGCCAAAGTTACAAACAAAATTTGTAAATATATGTCAAGTCTTGTAATAGAATAGCTAAGAAGTGGCAATAAAAAATAAATTGCCCGCCGCATTGGTGAGCAATTTGTATTTTTGATTTGCAAAACAATTTGTAAAAGATTATCTCTTTGAAAATTGTGGTGCCTTACGAGCTTTCTTAAGACCATATTTCTTACGTTCTTTCATACGGCTATCACGGCTAAGGAAGCCTGCTTTCTTAAGTTCAGCCTTGTAAGTTTCGTTTTCTTTAACAAGTGCCTTTGCAATTCCGTGACGGACAGCACCAGTTTGTCCAGTGTAACCACCGCCATAAACATTTGCAACAACATCATACTTACCTTCAGTTTCTGTAAGTTTGAGTGGTTGACGAACGATAAGTTTCAATGTGTCAAGCATAAAGTAGTCATCAATATCTCTGTTGTTGATTGTAATTTTGCCAGTGCCATTTGCAATAAGCCTTACACGAGCAACAGCGTCTTTTCTTCTGCCAGTTGCAATGTAAGTGTTTGGATTTGATTTTTTGCCTGATTTTGCTTTTCTTTGCACAGGTTTTGCAGGAGCGTCAGTTTTTTCAACTGGTTTCTCAACTTTTGCAGTTTTTGCTCTTGGTTTCTTCACTTCTTTAACTTCTTCTGCCATATTAGTTTCTTACTCCTTTGATTGTGATAAGTTCAGGTTTTTGTGCTTCGTGATTGTGATTTGCATCTTTGTAAACTCTAAGTTTCTTAATCATTTTTGAACCAAGAGAGTTCTTTGGAAGCATTCCCTTAACTGCTTTTGTTATAACAAAATCTGATTGTTCTTTCATAAGTTTGTCATAACCTACTTCCTTCATGCCACCAGCATATCCTGAGTGGTGAAAGTATTTTTTGTCTTTAAGTTTGTTGCCTGTTAGGACAACTTTGTCGCTGTTTATAACAATAACATGATCGCCCATGTCAACGTGTGGAGTATATTCAGGTTTGTTCTTTCCCTTAAGGATTGAAGCAACTTGGCTTGCAACACGCCCAAGAGCGATGCCGCTTGCGTCAACGATATACCATTTTGATTCCACAGTTTGAGGCTTTGCCATATAAGTTTTCATTATTTTTCTCCTTCAAACTTTGTCAAGTTTTTGCACAAAACACAAATTCCGTCTGGGCTAATAGACAAAATTCTACTTTTGTTACTCAATATATTAAAACTTTTCTAACACCTTGTCAAGTGTTTTTTTCAGTTTAATTTTCGTTTGTCCAGTTTTATTTGATATTTGTTCAAAAATCACTGTTTTTTTGATGAAAAAACACCATTTTTTGTTATGTTTTTTAGCATAATTTTGCATTAATTTTCATATTCAACACTTTCAAGATAAAGTCCGCACGCTTTGGCGGTTCTCCCAACGTCACTCCGTTTGCCACCTAATAGGCTTTTTTCAAAACTTTCAAATGTTCTTTTGTGTGTTCCCACTTCAAGCATTGTGCCAACCAAAATTCGCACCATATTATATAAAAAGCCATTGCCAGTGATGTGGAAATATAGATATTCTCCGTCTTGCTCAAGAGTTGCAGAATAAATTGTTCTAACTGTTGTTGAAGTGCTGGCACCGCTTGCGACATATGATGAGAAATCGTGCTCGCCGACAAGAGCCTTTGCACATTTGTTCAAGAGTTTAATGCCAAGTTTTCGTGGATAATGCAATGCTCTATCTTCGTCAAAAACACTCATTGTGTCACCAGTATAGATTTTGTAAAGATAGGTCTTTTTCTTTGCCGACTTGCGAGCGTTGAAGTTTAAATCTCGCTCTTTTGCGTCAACAACTCTTATGTCTTTTGGCAAGTGTTGATTTATAACGATTTTAAGTTTGCTTGTTGGAATTGAACCACCATACATAAAGTTTGCAACTTGTCCCAAAGCATGCACACCAGCGTCAGTTCTGCCACTGGGAGTTAGACTTACTTTTTCTTTTGTCGCTTCAAAAATTGCTTCTTCCAAAACTTCTTGAACGGACAAGCCATTTTTCTGTCTTTGAAAGCCACAATAATTTGTGCCAAGATACTGAATTGTTAGTGATATGTTCTTCATGCCGCTATTTTAACACATTTTTTTCAAAATAACAATCTCTTGAGTGTTTTTCTCCCCAAAAGTTTGTGTTTCTAAATTTTGCTAGGATAATAGAATTCTCTCCTCTTTTTTGGAAAATTGATTCAAATAATTGACTATTCAGAAGAAAAAGTCGTTTAGCATAAGTTATTTTTGACAAAAATTACACCGCAATATGTTTGACAAAAATTGTTAAAACTTGGATAATATGTTGATACAATTTGGAGGAAAAAATGAAAATTACTGTTGACGGAAACACCGCTTGTGCAAGAATGGCTTATGCTTTTTCGGAAATGGCGGTTATATATCCAATAACACCTTCATCACCAATGGCAGAGTCTTGTGATGAATGGCAAACAAAAGGCGAGAAAAATCTTTTTGGGGACACTGTAAAAGTTTCTCAAATGCAATCTGAAGCGGGTGTTGCGGGGGCTGTTCATGGGGCTTTGGCATGCGGGTCACTTGCCACAACTTTCACCGCAAGTCAAGGACTTTTGCTTATGATTCCTAATATGTATAAAATAGCGGGCGAATTGCTGCCTACTGTTTTTCATGTCACGGCAAGGGCTTTGTCCACCCATGCTTTGTCAATTTTTGGTGACCATGCTGACGTTATGGCTTGCAGACAAACGGGTTTTGCCATGATTTGTTCAAACACTGTTCAAGAAGCACAGGATATGGCAGTTGTGTCGCACATTGCAACACTGAAATCTCGTGTTCCTTTTTTGCACTTCTTTGACGGGTTTAGAACTTCACACGAAATTCAAAAAATTGACGGCATTTCTTATGACGACCTAAAAAAGATTTTGCCACAAAAAGAAATCGAAAGTTTTAAACTTGGTGCAATGTCAAGTGTTTCACCTCATCAACAAGGCACTGCACAAAACCCAGATATTTACTTCCAAAACAGAGAGGCATGTGAAATTTTTTATAGGCAAGCACCAGAGGCTGTTTTGAGTGCTATGAAAGACGTTGAAAAAATAACTGGAAGGCATTATTCCCTTTTTGAATATTTTGGCGACCCAAATGCAACAGATGTTGTTGTTCTTATGGGAAGTGGCGTTGAAACAATAAAAGAAACACAGAAATATCTGGCTCAAAATGGACGAAGCGGACTTGGTGTTTTGTGTGTTAGGCTGTATAGACCTTTTGTTTCTGCAAAGTTTGTGGAGGCTTTGCCTAAGACTGTAAAACGAATTGCCGTCCTTGATAGGACAAAAGAAAACGGCTCTGACGGTGAGCCATTGTATAAAGATGTGGCGTCCGCATTGTATGAATATGGCTGCAATGCAAAAGTCGTTCATGGCAGATATGGGCTTGGCGGAAAGGACTTCACTCCAGCCATGGCAAAAAGTGTTTTTGACAATTTGCAAGGAGAAATGAAAAACGACTTTACAGTGGGAATTATAGACGATGTTTTAAATTCTTCCCTTCCATATGACAAGTCCTTCCACATTGGTGACGACAACTACTCTTGCAAGTTCTTTGGGCTTGGAAGTGACGGCACAGTTAGTGCAAACAAAAACTCAATCAAAATCATCGGCTCGAACACAGACTTGTTTGCTCAAGGATATTTTGAATATGACTCCAAAAAATCTGGAAGTGCGACAATTTCTCACTTGCGTTTTGGCAAAAATCATACAAATCAGCCATATCTTGTTACAAATGCAAATTTTGTTGCATGCCACAACATAAGTTTTGTTGGAAAATATGACATGGCAGACGACTTGAAGCAAAATGGAATATTCTTGCTCAATTCCCCATATGGCACAGAAAACTTGGACAAAATTTTGCCACAAGAATTTTTTGAAACGCTAAAAGCCAAAAATGCAAAACTTTATGTTATAAATGCCAATGACGTGTCGGAAGAAGCGGGACTTGGCAAGCGAATAAATGTTGTTATGCAAGCATGCTTTTTCAAACTTACAGACATCATTCCATACAATGTTGTGGAAAATTTGCTTATTGACGCTTCTGCAAAAACTTATGCCAAAAAAGGTCAAGCGATTGTTGACGCAAACATTCGTGCAATAAAGAACGCAACGGCGAACTTGAAGGAATATGACTTATCAAAATATGTCCCGCACAAAGGAGAATTGCCACATGAAAAAGACCTTGACGCATATGACAAGGACTTTATAAAAATAATTGAACACAAGCATGGTGATGACCTTCCAGTGTCAAAATTTTCGCCACGTGGATATGTGCCAACAAACACTTCCCGCTTTGAAAAGCGAGGCATTTCTATCACAAGCCCAAGGTGGATAAAGCAAAATTGTATTCAATGCAATATGTGTTCTGCCGTTTGCCCACACAGCGCAATAAGACCAGTTCTTGTGCCAGATGACAAGTTGTCCTCTGTCCCAGAAAATTTTGAAACGTTAAAAGCACTTGGCATAAATGGGTGCAATTTTAGAGTTCAAATTGATGTTGCAAACTGCACAGGTTGTGAAAACTGTGTTAAAGTTTGTCCAGCAAAAAATAAGGCACTTGAAATGGTGTCTAGTGTTGACCTTGAAGAAGCAGAAAGAGAAAATGTGGAATATGCCAGCAAGATTGAAAACCCAAAGACCATTTTTAAAACAAATACCCTAAAAGGCAGTCAATTTGAAAAGCCATATTTTGAGTTTTCTGGTGCGTGTGCTGGCTGTGGTGAAACGCCTTACATTAAACTTGCAAGTCAACTTTTTGGCAAAAGAATGATAATTGCAAACGCAACTGGCTGCAGCAGCATCTACTCGGGCAGTGCTCCAACTTCCCCATTTGCAAAGAACAATTTGGGACATGGCCCAGCGTGGGCAAGCAGTTTGTTTGAAGACAATGCAGAGTTTGGCTATGGCATGGCATTGGCAAAGAAAAATGCACGAATTGCCCTAAAAAATGATGTTATAAAATATCTTCCAAGTTGCAAGAATGAAAAACTTGCAAGTCTTTTAAACACTTGGCTAGAAAACATTGATGACGGCGAAAAAACTTATGAGTTATCAAATGAAATTTTATCCAGTGGGCTTTTAAAAGGCACTCCACTTGAAAAACATAAAAACTCTTTTGTAAAAGAAAGTGTGTGGATAATTGGTGGTGACGGCTGGGCATATGACATTGGCTTTGGTGGGCTGGATCAAGTTTTGGCTAGCGGCGAAAATGTTAATATACTGGTTCTTGACACAGAAGTCTATTCCAACACTGGTGGACAGATGTCTAAAGCAACTCCACTTTCTGCCACGGCAAAATTTGCTGCAAGTGGAAAGAGAACTCCAAAGAAAGACCTTGGCATGATAGCCATGACTTACAAGAATGTTTATGTTGCACAAATAGGTCTGGGCGCAAACATGAATCAAGCGGTGCAAGCAATGGCCGAAGCGGAAAGTTACAATGGCCCAAGTTTGATAATTGCCTATGCCCCATGCATAAATCATGGAATAAATATGTCGGGCGCACAAGATGAGATTAAAAGAGCGGTTGCAAGTGGATACTGGAATTTGTTTAGATATGACCCAAGGCTTTTGCATGACGGCAAAAACCCATTCCGCCTTGACTCACCTGCTCCAAGCATGAACTATGAAGACTTTTTAAAAGGCGAAGCAAGATACACTGCACTTGAAAGGCTTTCCCCACAACTTGCAGAAAAACTATTTGAAGAAAGCAAAAAATGTGCAATGGAAAGATATGAAATGTATAAACGCCTTGCCTCTCAAACTGAATAAGATTATAGAAAAAGAGATACTGTAAAAAGTATCCCTTTTTTTTATTTGTTATAACTCCACCAATTAAATCTGTGTCTTTTCTTTCTTATGAGAACCCCTACAACAGCACCTATTATTGATAGCCCCGCCACGACACCAATAATGATGTATAAAATCTTGCGATTGCTAACAATTTTCACATTTATTGTTGTGTCTTCTGTTATGTCGTCAAGCGGCACGTCAAACTCAAAGTATTCCATAAATTTAAGTTCATAAATCTCTTTTAACTTGTCTGTGGAGCAAATTGTGCCATAGGTCACATCTTCTGTGACTGTTTGACCGTCTTCAAATTTGAATGTAACTTTGTAAACATCTGGCGTGTAAACTGCGTGGATAGTTTTATCGTTTCTGATGTTTTGAATAACTGGCTCGTCCCAAACAGCGGGAGTTTGGGTGTAGTGTTCTTTTTCTGGGACTTCTGGAATCATTTCTTCTGGCAAATCAAGTCCGTGTTGAAGTTCCATTGTTGTGAAAAGTTTGTTGCCTACAAAATACTTTATTTTATAAACATTGATACTAACGTTTTCAACTTCCACTTCAAAACTATCTCTGACAAAAACTGAATATTGAAGATTTGTCACTGGGTCGTCACCTGGGTTCAGCCCAATGTAATTATACGAATCCACTGAGTAATACACTTGTTCTCTTTCGCCGTCTGCCCATATGAGATAAACTTTTATGTCAAATCTTGCCTTGCTGTATCCACTTTGAAGGTCAACATAAAAAATTCTGTTTGTGCCATATTCCACATTGCCAGTGCCACGGACTTTAAACTTTTCGCTCACTTGTGATGATGATATTGTGCAGTTTTCGCCTCTCCATTTTGCATAAAGAGTGATGTCTTCTGCCGTGCCTTGTTCAATTTTCTCAAGTGCAGTTCCGCTGAAAGATGAATTGTTATACCACCCCTTGAATTCATATCTGTTTTTGGTTGGGACTGGAAGATAAAATGTTCCTGTTGTAACGTCAAATGTTGTTCTATATTCTACTGGCATTTCACCGCTTGCAGAGTTATAGGTTATGGTATAAGTGATAAGTCTGTATCCGCCAACAAGTGTTACGTCACTTGTAACTTCATAAGTTGAAATATCCACAGTTTCGCTGCCAACTTGCCAACCAACAAAAACATATCCCGCAACATTTGTGTTAATTTTTGGCGAGTTAAGTTTTTCAAACTGCATAACTTGCTGGGTTTCTATTTGATTTAGATATTTAAATGTAACTATGCAAAGTCTGTATGCGATTGTGTATATGCCGTCTGTTGCAGTAACGATATAATTTGGGTTTTTGGAACGAGCGGATATTGTATAACCTGTGCTGTTTTTGCGAGTGGTGTTTGAAATTGGCTTGCCGTTTGCATCATTGCAAATAAATTCAATAACACTTTTTACATTGTCACTTGAAGCAAAATTATCCTCTGTGCCGTCCAAAAATTCATACTTAAAATTCAAGTCCAACTCGCCATAATAGGCTGTCATATCAAGAAGTTTTATCTTAATAATTGCTTCAAAAATTATAAACGAGCCGTCTATGTCTTCTGAGATGACATAGTTTTTTGTCCATTCGTCTGCCAAGATGACGGAACCTATTGTGTATTTGTAAAGTCCCACTTCCTCGCCAGTTTTCCTTGACAATCTGCCAAGATATGTCACCTCGTCTCCTTCAACAATGTTGCTTAAAACAAATGGGAACTCTGGGTCTGTTTTTCCATAATTTTTGCTTATATTTTTCGTTGGAACAATCTTCAGTTCCCTTTTTTGAATTTGGAACTTTACATCGCCACTTAGTTCAATTTGATAGTCGTCTTTCCTCAAAGTATCTGAATCTGCAAGTTGCAAAGTGCTAAGCAAAATATCATAAGTTCCGACATCAGAGCCGTCTGCCTTTGCAAGTTTTCCTTCAAAATTTGGAGTTTCGCCCGCAAGATTACCCGAGTAGGTAAAGTCTATTGTATAATCTTTGTCACCATAAGACATGACTTGTCTGCTTTTTGGAGTTATATATAATTTTGCTGGCAAAATTTCGATATAAACTGTCGCAAAGGAGTCGTCATAATCTTTCATTGAAAATTTGAGAGTTAGGGTTGTTTTGCCGACATGAGTTCTGCCGATTGGCTCAAGAGAACTTTCCTCTTCCACAAAACTTTCCCCAAGACAATATCTTACGCTCATGCTCTCGCCTGCAAAGATGTCAACAAAATGTTCCGTTGCGTCATATGTTGTTGTTTTGCTTGAAACATATGAATAGGCGTCAAGCGTTCCATTTGTTATGTAAAAATATGCTTCTTCAAGTTTAAAAGCGTAATTATTTGCAAGAAATTTCCCGTCTGTTCCGTTTTCAAATGCAAATGTTCCTTTCAAGATTTTGTAATGCCCAACACTTTCCCCAACTTCCCTTGATAGAACACCTGTGTATTTAGCTTCTTCGCCTGAGAGGACATTTTCAAGCGTAAATGAAAATTCTGGGTCGTCTTCGCCTACAGATTTCGAAAATTGCTTGTCAAATCTCAATGTGACAATTCTTTTGTTTATTCTTAGGATAGAGCCTGCGGTTATCTTGAAAGTGTAATTGTTTGCATAAAATCCCGTGGCTTGATTGTCTATAAGTTTTGACTCGGAAGTTAAGGAATAGCGATAATTCCCTACATTTTCATTTTCTGGGCGTTCAAAGTAAAATTCACCTTTTGGAACTTCGCCATTCACCGCACCAGTAATTTTATAAGTCAATTCTGGGTCGCTTTCGCCATAATATTTGCGATTTGTTCCCACACTTACACTTAAAGTTTTTGGCTCAATAGTGAACATCTTTGTTTCGTCAAAAACAAGGGTGTAGTTGGAAGGGTTGAAGTTTCCTCTCTTTGCAAGTTTAAAGTCACCCATTGTTATTGCATACTTTCCGACATTTGTCCCCGGCTGCCTTTGAAGTCTGCCTGTGTAATACAAATCTTCCCCGTCAATTAGCCCACTTGACGCAAATGTTAATGTTTGATTGTCCGCATCGCCATAGGTTATTGTTCTTTCAGTTGGCGTTATTGTCAAAGTTTTTGGGTTTATTTGCACATGGCAAATCATGGTTTTTGACTCATAGAAATCAGCGGAAACTTTTATTACAACTGTGTATGGAATGGCGACTCTATTGCCATTTGAGTCCAGCCCCCATTTGACGTCAACTAAGTTTATATCACTCACAAATTCCCCGCCGTCAACACTATACATAATTTTTGCACCTGTTGGATTTTGAACGGAAACTGTTGGGTTGTGAGCCTTGCCGTCATATTCAGCGATTATATTTTTCTCATCAACAGAAAAATCTATTTCACCTTTAATCTTGCTTTCAACTACCATAGGAAGAACTGAAACATACTCTTGTATAGTTGTGCCGCCAAGTTTATATTCACCCCAGCCGCTTGTTCCATTGCCGTTTTTTGTGGTATAAGTTGGGTAAGATATATTTTGTGAGTTGTTGCCAGCATACACACTAGCACCTATTTCCACTTGCATAAAAACTGCAAAATAGTCACCAGTCAATTCAATTTCGTCAGCGAGGTCGATGTAATAAAAGCCCGTTTGCTGCGAAACAAATTGATACTCACTGTCCTCTGACACATTGTGATTTCTGACCTTTATGCTTTGTGGAAATTTACTTGCCAAGGTTGTTGATAGTGAGTTCAAGTCGCTTTTTGATATTCCACTTGCGATGTAGATATTAAAGTTGCTGGCTGGGTTGTTTGACCTGTAATAGACAAGTTGTTTATCTTTATTATATTCGCTCGTAATTGTGCTGACTGCTGGCACTTTTATCCTTGAAATATATTGATTTTGATAAACTTCTCTTTCAAAGACATTGGCAAAGACTGTTTTTGTTTGCGTTTGAATATAACTTATTGCATAATTCGTGCCAGAAAATACACAGAACTGATTTTTATTGACCGCTCCTTCAACGTCCATTTTATCATAGACGATTATGTCTTCTTCGTTTTCCATTTTGCCAACACGGACAAAACCACAAACATTGTTTTCAATAGTCTTGTCGTTATACATAACATAAAAGAAGCCGCCACATCCAAAACTTGTTCCATAGGAGTTTTGGCAAATATATGCACCAACATTGCCTTGACTATCCTCAATAGTGTCGTCCCAGCCGACTATTGTAATTAAGTGATTGGTTGAAGATTTGTCAGTGTTGCAATATGTATTTTTAACATTATCAAAATATGACGCTTGATTCATATAAATTGAGCCAGTGACTGCGCCATAGGTCGTTATATGTTTTTTGATGGAATTTCTAAGGTCAAGGACATTTTGCTTTGCTGTTTTCTCGTCAACATTGTCGGCATTGTCGTTGAACATAAGTGCAGTTCTTGAAGGAAAATTTATACATTCTTTGGCTTCATATGGAAAATAAATTCTCTCATTGGACGCAATTTGACTAGCGTAGTAATTTGTGAGGGTTGAACTACTTGACCAATTTTTCTCATTGTTACTTGTTTCCCAATCTTGTTCCTTAGCAGCACCTTTCCCACGTGTTAGATATTCATATGCAAACTCAAATGCTCCACCGCCCATATTTGCCCCTGAACGGGCTTCAACACAGATGTAATATGCGACATCAGCTTCGGAAAAGTTTAGTTCAAGATTTCTGTCCACAACATTTGTCATTCTTAAAGTTGTTTCAAAGGCGGTCAGCGTTCCAAATACCCAGCATATTCCCGCCCCACGTTGATTGCCCACTCTGTATGGCAGATGTTCGCTTTGCGTGACGTCAATGCCTTCAATGTCAAACAAAGAATAAGACACTGGCAAACTGTCAGCCTCTTGAACTACAACTTGATTTTGAGCATAAGTTTCTTTGTTACTTGTAAGTGTAACACCACACAGCAAACAAGAAATGGACAACATGACGCCCAAAATTGTGTATAACAATCTGTGTTTGTTCTTTTGCATAATTTTCCTCTTTTAAATTTTATTTTATCATCGACTTAACTTTAAGCAATCTAATTTTGCTTGTTCTTTCTTGTTCGTCAATTTTCATTGATATATATTTTATCGTTTCCTCAAGTTGTGGAATCATAACAAACTCAAGGGCGTTTACTCGTCTTTTCGTGTGTTCAATTTCAAAACTCAAAATTTGACACGTTTTTTCAACCTCCGCAAGTCGCAATAGGTCTGGCATAACTTCATAAAGCATTTGTGTTGGTTTGTCAAAAAGCGAATTGCTACCCACCATTGAATATGGGCTTGACACGTCAGACTTTGACGCAACAGAAATATTTGGAACAGATATATTCATAAGCGAACGAGTCCCATAATCTGCCGAAAAATTTTTAACTGGCAGCATAAAATGCTCCATTGTTTCTGCATTTGAAAGATATGATTTTGCAAAGCAAAAGTTTGAAAATATAAGTCTTAGTTTGCCCTCAATTTGTTTTCTTAAAGAGTAGTTTTGTTTGACAAGCAAAGTGTATTTTTTAATCAATTCATCACACTTATCTTTCAGCATTTTATGCCCACGCTTTGCCACAACAAGCCTAGATTTAAGCGTTTTGAGTTGTATTCGAGTTGGGTTGACATTCATTCTTGCCATTCAAAACATTCTCCTTTTAATTAGTTTTTTGAAAGGTATTTTTTGATATGCTCTGGTTTAATTCGTTTTAATTCTTCTTCTGGCAAAATTTTAAGCAATTTCCAGCCTAAATTAAGTGTTTGTTCAATCGTTCTATTTTCGTCACTGTGTTGTGACACAAACTCTTTTTCAAACTGGGTTGCAAACTGTGCATAAATTTTGTCCGTTTCGCTCAAAGCACCTTCGCCAAGGACTGTTGCAAGTTCTTTTGCTTCTTTTCCCTTTGCATAACTTGAAAACAGTTGGTTTGCAAGGTCGCTATGATCCTCACGAGTTTTGCCCGCTCCGATGCCTTTGTCTTTCAGTCTTGAGAGGCTTGGAAGCACATCAATAGGTGGCATAATTCCCTTGTTTTGAAGTTCACGAGAAAGAATTATTTGCCCTTCTGTTATATATCCCGTTAGGTCTGGAATAGGGTGAGTTTTGTCGTCTTCGGGCATTGTTAAAATTGGAATTTGAGTTATTGACCCCTTTTTATCCTTTATTCTGCCCGCTCTCTCAAAAAGCGAAGCAAAGTCAGAATACATATATCCAGGATATCCCCGTCTTCCTGGAACTTCCTTTTTGGCGGAAGCAAGTTCTCGCAAGGCTTCAGCGTAGTTTGTCATGTCTGTTAAAATGCAAAGCACATGCATGCCAAGGTCAAAGGCAAGATATTCTGCACAACTGAGTGCCATTCGTGGCGTTGCAATTCGCTCTATGGCGGGCTCGTTGGCATAGTTTACAAACATAACAGTTCTTTCAATGGCTCCGCTGTCGCAAAAACTCTTTTTAAAAAATTCAGATTCTTCATATGTTATGCCCATTGCACAAAATACAACGGCAAATTTGTCTTGTTTGCCAAGGACTTTTGCTTGACTGGCGATTTGCGCCGACAGACTTGCGTGGCTCAGCCCACTCATTGAAAACACTGGCAACTTTTGCCCACGGACAAGGGTGTTAAGCCCGTCTATTGCTGAAATGCCCGTTTGGATAAACTCATTTGGATAATCTCTTGCTGTTGGGTTTATTGGCTCACCATTTATGTCAATTTGCTTTTGTGGGATAATTTCTGCCCCGCCATCACGAGGTCTGCCCAAGCCGTCAAAAATACGTCCTAGCATGTCTTCAGAAACATTAAGCCTAAGTCCATGACCCAAAAATCTCACTTTACTTTTGGAAATGGAAAGCCCTTGTGAACTTTCAAACAACTGCACTACAGCCTTGTCATTTTCCACTTGAAGAACTTTTCCTAGTCTTGTGCTGTCATTTGATACAATTTCCACCAGTTCATCATATTTTGCCCCTTCAACGCCGTCAACAAGCATAAGAGGTCCCACAATTTCTTTTATGGTCTTATATTCTTTCATATTTCATCATCTCCCATGCTATACAGTGCTTTAAGTTGACTTAAGAGTTCTCGTTTTATTATTTCAAACTCACCAAGAGAATTTTCGTCAATATATTTTGCACGTGCGATTTTTTGCTTTGCTCTCATGGACAAAAGTTCGTTTATGCCAATGCCGTCAGAAATTGCCTTCATGCAACTGTCATAATAAAGTTTTATGACTTCAAGCATTTTGCATTGTTTTTTAAGTGAAGAATAGGTGTCCACTGGGTCAAAAGCGTTTTGGTGCAAAAAATCTTCCCTTATCATTTTTGCCACATCAAGAGTTAGTCTATCTTTGCTTGAAAGAGAGTCTGCCCCTACGAGTCTTATAATTTCAAGAAGCGAACCTTCTTCTTGAAGGATATTCATAACAAAAGCCTTAAGCCCCGCAAAATTTGTAGAAACATTATTTTCAAACCAAGGTGCAAGTTGAGTGGAGTAAAGCGAATAACTTTGGAGCCAGTCGATTGCTGGGAAGTGTCTTTTGTATGCAAGGCTTGAACTTAGCCCCCAGAAAGTTTTAACAACACGCAAAGTTGCTTGCGACACAGGTTCACTTAGGTCACCCCCCGGAGGTGACACCGCTCCAATAACTGTGACAGAGCCTTTTCTGGGTTTTGTCCCAAGGGTTTCCACAAGCCCTGCTCTTTCATAGAACTCTGCCAGTCTGCTGGACAAATATGCTGGATATCCTTCGTCCCCCGGCATTTCTTCAAGTCGTCCGCTCATTTCTCTTAATGCTTCTGCCCAGCGAGATGTGGAGTCTGCCATAAGAGCAACATTATATCCCATATCACGAAAATATTCTGCAATAGTTATTCCAGTGTAAATTGACGCTTCCCTTGCAGACACTGGCATATCCGAAGTGTTTGCAATAAGAATTGTTCGTTTTATAAGTGGCTGTTTTGTCTTTGGGTCAAGAAGTGTTGGAAATTCATTCATAACGTCTGTCATTTCGTTTCCACGTTCGCCGCAGCCAATGTAAACAATGATATCCGCATCAGCCCATTTTGCAAGTTGATGTTGAACAATAGTTTTTCCACTGCCGAATGGCCCCGGAACACCCGCAACACCGCCCCTTGCTATTGGGAAAAGTGCATCAATAACCCTTTGACCAGTGACCATTGGCTCCACAAGTGGAAGCTTTTTTGCATATGGTCTATTTCGTCTTATGGCACACTTTTGAAGCATTTGAATATTAAAAGTCTTGTTTCCATTTTTCAAAACAGCAACTATGTCGTCAATTTTGAAGTCGCCTTCTTCAATTTTTTCAACAACACCGCTTGCTCCTTGTGGCACGAGAATTTTGTGTCTTATGGCTATTGTTTCATCAACATATCCCAGTTCGTCACCGCTTTCAAGACTTTCACCCACTTTGCAAGCTGGATAAAAATGCCAAAATTTTGTCCTATCAAGCGAGTTTGCTTGCATGCCACGAACAATTCTATTTCCAAACTTTTCTCTCAGTTCGTCAAGCGGTCTTTGTATGCCGTCAAAAATTCTTCCTACAATGCCAGGCGCAAGTTCCACAGACAATGGCTCGCCCGTTGACACAACTTCTTCCCCAACAGAAAGCATTGATGTATCTTCATACACTTGAATGGAGGCTATGCCATTTCTCATTTCTATAATTTCGCCCGTAAGCATAAGTTTGCCTATTTTCACCACATCAAAAAGCCGACAATCTTGCATATTATCTGCTTGAACTAGTGGTCCTGACACTTTGACAATTTTACCCTTCATTTTTCTCCTCCTCAAGCATAATTTTGGCACCAATAGCCCGCTCCATATCCGTCACAATTTTCCCCAGCGCATATGGGTTTTCTTCATCTCTGTTTGGCACAACAAGAATAACGGGGTAAGCAGAAGTTCTTGTTTGCTCAATCAAGTCTTCGCACAGTTTTGCATAGTTTATTTGAATTAAAATAACTTTGTAGTTTGAAATGAGTTTGCTCAGAGTGGCTCTGATTTTATCTCTCCCCGTTGGAGAAAAAACATCACAGCCAATCGCCTTAAAGAGCATAATCATGTCTTTACTCCCCAAAATTGCAATTTTATCTTCCATTTCAATCTCCAAGTAGCATTTGCTTTGCCTTATCCGCAATGTTATTTCTAACAAAAAGCAAACACATTCTACAGTTTTTAATTTCCGCTAACTTTTTCAAAACATAATACACAAATTGTGCTGGACTATCCATATCAAATCTCAATGGCTCACAATATTTGAGTAGCAACATATTTTGCTCTTTTTCAAACTTAATAAGCGCCTTATCCTTGCTTTCAAAAACAAGTTCCGCCATATTTTTAAGCAGTTTATTCTCAACCTGCCCCACACAAAATTTATCTTTTCCAAAAATTCCTTGCAGTGTTTTTTTATTTAAAAACCCACATACAACAAGGCTCTTTTCAAAATTTAATTCATCTTTCGCCCTAAGGCAAACGGATAAGTTTTGTTTATCACATTCAAGTTTTACAAGGTCACAGAGGAGTCCTTTTTTAAACATTTCTCGCATAATTTTATACTTATTTTGCTTGAAATATCTATCCAGTTCTTCAGCCCCACTTTCTGGTGTAAAATTCTCAAACAAAGTCTTTATGGCTGCGGCAACGCTTTTTTCAAATATAGAGAAATCTCTTTTTGCCACAAAACTTGCCATTCTTTTGTTATCACAAAAGTCGTAATTTTGAACATAATTTTCCCAATCTATTCCAACAAGTTGAGCCTTGCAAATTGTGGATAAATTGTCAGAAATGAGTGGGAAAATGAAGAAATTTTTGACCATTTCATTTGGAGAATCATTTGACACAAATTCAAAGAGTTTTCTCTCTTCCATATCCAGATACTCGTCAACGTTTGCGTCATCGCTTAGACGGAAGGCATTTCTGAGCAAATTTTCCGCATCTAGAGAATTGCTGCAAGATAGCACACTTGCATAGAAATCTTTTGGCAAAAGTCGTGCTTCATTTACGCTTACAACGCCAGATGAATAAAGATAACTCATATTTCCTCCCGCTTTATCGACTTTTAAAATAACAATTCTGAAATCTCTTTTAAGTTGTTTCCAATATAATCTTCAACAAGTGTTTCAAAAAGCAAATTTTTATCACACTTTTCGCCACACAAAAATAATCCCTCTTTTTCGCCTGCTTTAACTTCAAGCGAAAGTTTTTTGACTGACGGAAGCGACAAAATGTCATTTTCTGTTAGGCTATTACATTTCCAAAAAACAGTGTCGCCGCTTTCTGCATTTTTCTTCAAAAGACCTTCAAAAAAATTCTTTGCTTGCGTCTTCCCCATGTTGCAAAGTTCCAAAACCGCCTCATTTTTTATCTTTTCAAGCAATTTTGTTTTGCTTTTAAGCTCCACTTTCTTACATTCGATTTTGGCACTTACATCTGTGGCAGAAGAAATTTCTTTTTCTTTTTGTTTCAACCTTTTTGAAGTTTCCCCGCTTTTTTCTTTTTGCCAAGAAAGTTCTTCTCGTTGCATTTTTGCCGCTTGCTTTTCGGCGGCGTCCACGATGTCCTCTGCTTGAATTTTTGCGTCAGTCAATATTCTATCAACAATCAAATCACCTTGCATACTTGTCCCCTTATGGCAAAAGAAGTAGCGACACGACAAGTGACAAAATGGCGTAAGTTTCAATCATTGCTGGGAAAAGAATAAGTTTGCCCGACAAAGTGTCTTTTTTAGCAACGGCTTGGATACAACTTGCAGATGTTTTGCCTTGAAGAACTGGTGTCAAAAGCCCTGTGACAGTTAGTGGAAGTGACGCCAAAAGAATATTTAGCCCCGTTGCAAGACTTATGCCCATTGTGCAACTGCTTGAAGCAACAATAGCAAACACAAAGCCATAAATACCTTGCGTTGCTGGAAGGACAACAAGCACCAAAAGTTTGCTAAACTTCTTTGAGTCTTCGCTCAAAACACCCGCCGCAGTTTGCCCCGTTTTGGTTAGCCCTATAGCTGACCCCATTCCACACAAAAATACACATAACACAAGCCCCGCTAGTCCAATTACAAATCCCCATTCCATAACATTTTTCCTCCTTTAATTATTCGTTATTTCCTGTTATATTTACATACGAGAACCCAGAACCGAATGGCTCAAACAGTTCCCCTTCGCCTTCATAAAATCTTGAGAAGAACTCTACATATTGAAGCCTTGCGACATGGATATATGCACTAAGACAGCCCATTGAAAGATTGAACCCATGCCCAATTAAAAGAATTATCGCCCCAACAAGATAGGTTGCCGCACTGCTAAAAAATGGAACAGCCAACTGATTGACAATGCCCGCAATGATTGCACCACTTAACATCAGTCCAAAAAGTCTTGCATAACTCAAAATATCAGAAAAAATATTGATTATTCCATACACTGCTCCAAAACTTTTTGTAAGACGGTTTATGCCCTTTTGAGTGGCTATTAAGCCCACAACACTTATTGTAACTGACGCAATGGCAACATACATGCCAATCATCTTTACTCCCTCAATAAGTCCCGCTATGTCAAGTGCCACAAGCCCTATGCCTACAAAGAAGCCTTCCCACACAAGTGCCGAAAATATTGCCTCTGCCACTTGTTTTCTTTTTATGAGCAAAATTGCCTTAAGAAGCAGCGACGCCATAATTTGCACTGCGCCCGCCCCAAGACAAATGCCGAGCATTGCAATAACATCTTTTGTTGGATTCGGCATTATTCTAGGCGGAACAATGCTCCAAACATCGCTTCCCACACCAAACATTGAACCAAAGAGTATTCCAAATATTATCGCAAACACCCCACCCGTTGCAAGCACGCCACATAGTTTCTTAAACGACGTTTCCTTTTTCTGCATTGCTCCGACAAATGTCCCAAACAGAACAAGCACGAAGCCATATCCAATGTCCGCCACAACAAAGCCAAAGAAAAGCGAAAAGAAGAAAGTCAAAAGTCCATTTGGGTCAAGTTCCCTATAGTTTGGCGAAGAATACATGTTTGTCACAAATTCAAAGTTGCTAACAATTTTGTTGTTTTTAAGAAGTGTTGACGGCATTTCATTTTTTGGAATTTCCAAAAATTCTTTCTCCATGCAAATTCCAAGTTTGTCCAAACACTTATCCACATAACTGACTTTGTCCTTTGGCAGATAGCCCTCAAGCACAAAAGTTTGTTTTGTTGAACGAACAAGGTTCTCGGCATCCAACTTTTCCATGCAAAACTTAGTGTGGTCAAGTGATAACTTAAGGTTTTTGATACTGGACGAAAAGGCTTTCAATTTTTCTTCACAAGCATGAATTTTATTGTTGTTTCTTATTATCTCGTTTTGACATTCGGCAACAAGAGCCTTGCTTGTTTTGTCATAATCAAACGGACATTTTGAAAACCCAATTTCAGCCAAACTTCTTGATACAACAACGCTTTCAGATTTATGGCAACACACCTTCAAAACTCTGCCCTCGTCACCGCACACTTCAACAACCGTAAGTGGACAGTCTTTCAAAACTTCTGGCAGTCTTTCGCTATTTCCCTCTGGCAAAAGTCCCACATAAATATCCACATGTTTTGTGCTTTTGAAATCAGAAAACTTCTCGCTTAAACAAAGATATGGTTCATAGGTCGAACTTCTTGTGACAATTTTCTCATTCTCTCGCTTTAATGTACCAATTTCCTTTTGAAGTTCATCAATTTGCTCAAGCGTTTTCTCGCAGTCAAAATTCCCGTTCACAAACTCCTCTGCACTCATGTCAAGCGTTTCTTCGTCAATCTTTCCCACGGCGTCTTGCACAACTTCTATCGAACGAGCAATCTTATCATGTAGCGATTGCATATCGCCATATTTTTCCTCACAAAAGTTGCATGCCGTGCCGTCAATGTTTGTTGTTTTTTTAAGTTCCACACAGCGAGTTCTGAAGAGTTCGTTTAATATCTTTTCTTTATCCATGGAGAGTGCAACAAGTTTAAGTTTTGACATTTCAACAATAGCCATCTTGCACCCCCTGCACCACCCGTTTTGTAGTAGCGGCTATTGCATTCATTTTCTCATTCTCAAGGTTGTCAAACTCCGCTTGTTTTTTTGCCACAATGTCTTGCAATTTCTCAGCGTATTTTTTCTCTAGTTTATTTAGTTCAATCACATATCTTTTTTTGTCAAGTTCCAAAAACTCTTCTCTGTCTTTTGATAATTGCTCGGACTTTTTGGAAACAATTTCTTGTGACTTTGTTTGAGCCAAAGACACAATTTGTTCTGCTTGTTCTTCTGCCAAAAGAATTTTGTCAATATATGCAGTTTTCATTTTTTGCCTCCAATTATTTTACAAAAAAGGGACCACAAAACCTATGCCGAGCAATCCCTTGTCAAATACTATTATGTGCTATATAAATAATACTATAAATAGCCCCCTTTTATCAAGCAAAAGTGCCATGTTTTTGGATAAAATTTCCATAATTTTTGCATAAAAAAACCTTGGCGCAAAATTCCAAGGCTGTTTTCTATTTATCTTGTTTGGATGTAAATCACCACGTAAATTGAAATGATGATAAGTCCAGCTAGAATGAGAAGCAATCCGGCAAGTTTAAGTGCCATATTAACTTTATCGTCACTTTTAATTTCGTTTGAATGTCTAACTGCTCTTGTTATTCTTGCTGACAATGCCACAAGCGCAATGCCCAAAACGACAAGCACAAGCCCAACTATAACAAGTGGTTCACTCAAAAATTGTACAAGAGTTCTTCCAAGCATATCTCCCAACATTTTTCACCCTCCAAATTTAATTTCTGCCATATTATATCAAATGTAGATTAAAATTTCAATAGTAATTTTGCACAAAATAACTTTTTATGAAAATTTATCACATTTTTTGTGTTTTCCCACCTATTTTTATGCCAATTTCTATCGATTTTTACAAATTTTGCACTTCAAGATTATACTTTGTTGTGAAGTCATAAAAGTCTTCTTGTGTAATTTTAAACTTATTACAAATTTTACTCAAAGGTGCGTGCCTAGTGTCTTTTAATATGTCCCACGCAAGAAATGCCGCCAACACATTTTCGTCAACGTTATCATTTTTTATTTTTCGCTCCAGTCTAACAACTGGCTTTGCTATTGTCAGTTGAAAGTTTGCGATGTCAGTAAAAATGTATCTTACAAGCAACATAACGGCGTTATAAAGGTTCATGTTATTTGTTTTTGTTGCCAAGTTGTTTGGCAAAATGATTTTTGAAAAGATATCGTCACGAACAATGCAAACTCGCCTTGTGCAATTTAGCCCCGCACGCTTTAGGGCAATTCTGTTTTTCAAACTTGTTTTTATCTGTCTGCCAAGGAGAATAAAGTCAAAGAACTCATCAAGGCAATTATCATCTATTGAAGCAAGTTTCAAAAGAAGCAGCGAAGAAATATTTGTTTCTTGCTTTGCTATGTAATAAAACAAGTCTTCGTTTTCTTTAAACTCATTCAAAAGTGCCTCTGGCGTTTGAACAAGCATTTCTTTAACTTTTGCATTTATAATATTCTCTTCTCGTTTTGGAATATTAAAGATATATTTGAAATTGTGTTTTTTATTATCGCCACAGAACTTCAAATAATAGTCAAAAATATATCCGTCAAATGGGTCAAGAAGTTTCAAATCAAGAAGTCTAGTCTTTATTTGCTCACCTTTGCCGCAGTTTATGCAAGTTATGCAATACAAGAAGTCCAACTCAGGCTCTGCCGTTCCGCTTTCAACATATCCTCGCATATACTCAGCGGCAAGTTCATTTTCCCCCACTTGCGAAAATGAAGCACCTATTCTATATCTCTGCTCCATGTCCACGTTGTCAATGTTTTGTAGTCGTTTTTTAATTTCCTCACATTTCTCGTTATTTCCCAAGGAATATTCAATTAACATTTGACTTATCAAATCTTGAACGGACTCTTTGCCATAAGTCTTTATAATTTCACTCGCTCTATCCATTTCCCCCGCAAAAAAATATGCCATAACAAGTTCGTTTCTTATGTCATCATCATGAAAATTCGCCATGTTCTCATAAGTTTTTATTGCTTCTTCCAAGTTGCCTTGTGACATTTTTTCATGCGCAAGAAGCAAGTTATGTTTCAAGAGATAATCGTCATTGACAAGTTGCAAAGCAGGTTTCCCTTTTTGAATTCTGTCAATTTCGGCAAACATTTCCTTAAAATATTGTGCTTGTGGGCTGTCTTTGTGTTGATTTAAATAAACATTTGCATAAAATCTTGCAACGTCATATTCTTCAAGCATAAAATATGCCCGAGCGAGCATTGTATAAACAAGGTCAGCATGTGAATCGTCCGTTTTCTTCAGCACTTTATAGCCATAAAAAATACCCATAGGAATCATTCTAAGTTCATAATATATCCCCGAGCGAATTGAGTTTACAAGGAATTCCTCCTCATCATTCAGTTCCATTTGGCCAGCTATGCGAAGATATTTTAGCGCTTTCTTATATTCCTGCTCCTCCTCAAAAAACTTCCTCGCACGGAACAGATAAAAGATTGGCTTTTTCTTAATGTTTATAACTTTTCTTTCTTCTTCCATAATTAAAATTTATTCTTTAGATTGTAAAAAAAACACAGAATAATGTCAAAAATTCTCCTATAATGTTATTTTAGCAAAAAAATTGTCTTTTAAAAAGAGATTTTGTCATTCCACGCAAACAAGTTTTTTAAGCCACAAATAAGTGTTCATGACGGTTGCATATTCCACCCTTTCGCCATGCAAGTTTTCATCAAGGACTTTTGGAGAAATACAAACACATTCACACTTCTTAATTTTCTTTTGAAAAATGCCCAACTCGCTTGCAAAGTTTCCCTTCTCGAGTTTTACATCTTCAAAGCCAACATAGTTTGCTTTAAGTGCTTTGACCAAAGAACATTCCTCATTTGCTTCAAAATGATTGATTGTGGAAACAACACTCAAACTGGCTTCAAACTTGTCTGACAAAGACTTAAGTTTATTTTCTTTTATGTCCAAGTCCTTCTTGTCACTCGACAACACTTGAAGCGAAAGTTCCCCCTTGTTTGGCTCAAAATCTAGCACACTTGCACCAACTTCTTGCTCTAAGTCATAAAGTTCAAAAACAAAGTTAATAAACTTTTCTGTATCCTCAAGCACCAAAAAATTATCTGCTTGTCTTGTGCAAACAATTTTAAGCCCAGCGTAATTATTCTTTTGCAAAATGTATTCGCCAAAAAGTTTGGCTTTGACCTTCAGTTCCTCGCAAAAGGTTGAAAATACACACTCAATTTTGTTTGCGTCAATGTAATTTATTGAGTTAATCATAAACTTATCTTTGCTCAAGAATTTTGCAAGCGAATATAGGGACGAAAAGCTCTCACTTCCGTCATCGACAATTTTTCTTTGCCAAAAGATGTTTCTCTTGATTTTTGGTTGGCAAGAGATTTTAAGTTTAAAAGTTTTGAAACCTGCGTCCTTGCTCATAAAAGCTTTATTCATGTTCAGTTTGCAAAAAACTAGCGAACTATCATAATTTGAGGTGAAAATTTTGTCATATTGTCCGCCGTCAAGCGAGATGAGATTTCTACAATTTATTTTTGAAATATCAAGCATTTTTGCCCCAACAAACTTGCCGTCATCTCGTGGGGTGAAAATAATTTTAAAAGGCACTTTTGCCCTATTTTCAATAAGATTTAATGCCATTGCAACTTTAGAGAGCGTTGCAAGGCGTGGAGTTGTGTCTTCAAGAACAAGATATTTGGAACTTGAATCTATTGACTTCTGTGACAAACTTGATAGGCTCTTTTCGCCGAGATTTAGGACTGAATTTTGTCTGTGTTTTCGCCAGCCAGTGTTTTCAAAAACTTTTGTATTAAGTCCACGTTCTAGTGAGCAAAGCGGAATAACTATTCCCACTTCGTCAAGGTCGTCTGCAGCAATGTCTTCCTTTTTTGGGCGACAAGTCACAATACAGTTGTCAAATTGGTCTTGATAAACTTCATGCCCCAGCGACTTTGCCTTGCTAGACACGAAATCAACAAGCGAGTCGTTTGTTAGGTTGTGGATATTTACAAGTTGTTCCAAAGTGGACAAAATCATAATTCCCTCCAAATTTTCTTCTATATATATTTTGCAACATTTTGCGTCAAAATGCTAATGATTTTGCATATTTTTTAAAAAAAATTCCAACAAAAAAAGGACAAGTTTGTCTTGTCCACCGAACAAAAGAAATTGAAATTACTTGCTTTCTTTTTCTTTAGCCTTTTTTGCAACAACTTCCTTGCCGTCATAATATCCACATTCCGAGCACACAGTGTGAGAGCGGATAACTGCTTTGCAGTGTGGACATTCCACAAGTGTTGGGGCTGTTGCCGTCCAATTTGCCTTTCTTTTGTCACGTCTTGATTTGCTAACTTTAACTTTTGGAACTGCCATTTTTCTATCTCCTATTTTTTAATTTGTCAAACGGGTTATCAAGTCTTTCCTCGTCTTGCTGAATTTGCTCACAGTTGCAAGTGTAGTAGTTTTTGTTTTTGCCACAAACTTGGCACAAACCCTTGCAATTTGCCTTGCACAGCATTTTGGTTGGAAGACTTAAAAGCAAGTTGTTTGCAACGACCTCATCAATTTCCACAGATGTTCCATTTATAATCGAAAAACTTTCGTCATCATGTAAGTTATACTGCTCCACAAAAGTTTCTTCAACTGGAAAGTTGAGAGTCAATTCAAACTCCTCGCCGCACTTGTCGCACACACAAAGCAACTGAACAGAGGCGCTTGCCACAAGATGCAACTGTTCGTCAAGATATTCAAAATATCCCTTGACCACTGCATCTGAAGTGAACTTGTCGCCCTTGCCAGAAACCAACTCCTGCGACATAGGCAATGAAACCTCAAAATCAATTTTTTGTCCCTCTTGACTTTTTGCTTTTAAAATGTTCAACAACATAGCATGCTTATTATATTGCCTTTTTTGCAACTTGTCAATGTTTTTGTTTACATTTTATTGTTTTTGTTTACAAAATTTTAGTTTAGATATTGAAAAAGTCCCTAAACCCCTAAATGAATTTGACTTTTCCCCAAAAATATTGTAAAATATTATATATGTGGATATGGTGAAACTGGTAAACACGCTAGATTCAGGTTCTAGTGAGGCGACTCTTGCAGGTTCAAGTCCTGTTATCCACACCACCCGTCAAAAAGCCCAATCGGGCTTTTTTTAAATTAAGTTTACGCTTTTGTTTATGATTATAAAACAACCTCTCTGTTGACAAATAAAGATATTATAAAACATATTATTGAATAATGAACAAATGTTAAACCAAAGCCAGCAAATATACCCGTAAAAAATCGCCTAATATTTGTTGACTCCATACCCAAAAATCTTTGAACAGTCCAATCAGCTGCCATTGGAATTAATAATAGCAAACACCACAATATTTTTATCTTTAGAAAAAATACTAACGGAATTGCAATAATTTCACCAACAAAAACACCAGTACACCTAGCACAAACTGGGAATTGGTAACCTCTGATAAAAAAACTTCTAGAATACATCTGATGACAACCTAAAAATCTCCCGATTTTCATAAAGAATAACCATGTTGTTATTTTCCTATCACACTCTCCATTTGTTTCCACAGTTTTCACACACCCAATAATTTTCATTGTTTATCTGTCTTCCTTTCCCGCAAGCACCACATAGCAAACCTAAAGGACCGAATAATAAAGCTCCCAAACAACCTGTGCCAGCTTTATAATCTTTTCCTTCCGAAGATACTTCATTTATTATCTTACATTTATCACTATTACATTTTGGGCAATTCACATTAAACTCCTTCCTAAACTTAATAAATTTGTTTGTTAATTTTATTTCTTTAAGAATTATTATACACTATTTTTAGTGTATGTCAAGTATTTTACACTAATTTCGGTGTAAAATAAAAATATGAGAACTTTTGGACAAAATTTGAAAGAATTAAGGGTTTTAAGCGGGCTAAATCAAAAGCAATTCGCCACTCTCATGCGTACAACACAACAAAGAGTGAGTGAATGGGAAACAAACAAAATTGAGCCTTCTTTGTATAACATTCTAAAAATTTTAAAAGTTCTGAATGTCAGTTTTGACGAATTAACAGAAGGAATAAATGTTGAATAATTGATAAAAAATTATTCTTCCCTAGTAACGCTAACAAAAGCACACAGATTATATAAAACAAAAAAGCCCAAGGTTTAAAACATTTGAAACTAGTGTAATTTTATATCAACAAAAAAAGAAGACGTTCAGAATATGTCTTCTTTTTTACTATATATAACTTGCTATATTTTCACTTGCACTCTTTTATAGTTTCCCATTTTTATCAAAAATATGCTTTCCCCAAAATCCAACAATAACACCATTTTTTTCTGCATAATAACTGCAAAGCCCTCTTGTTGGCATAATTTTTATTTTTGCTTTATGCCAAATTTCTTGTATTTTTAATTTTAACTTTTCTGCAAAGTTTAAATTATGACAATGTGAAATAACAACCGAATGTGGATATATAACCCTTGTTTCAATATCTTCGACAATTGTTTTAAGAGCTTGTTTTTCTCCTTTAACCTTTTTTATTACCTTTATAGTTCCCTCATCAGTGGCAATTCCGACACCCCATATACCTAATAGCTTAGCAAGTTTACCTATGAATTTAGACATTCTTCCAGCTTTAACTAAATTATCAAATGATGATAATGTAAATGTAATTCTGGATTCATTTAAAAATTCTTTTGCTAAACTTATAACTTCATCAAAATTTTTATTTTCTTTTATTAGTTCACATATTTTTTCAACCAACAAAACAATTTCTGGACCTGTGCTTTTAGAATCTATTATCACAATATTTCTATCTGCATATTTGTTTAATATCATATTCTTAGCAATTGTTGCACTATTTAAACTACCAGATAAATTAGCTGAAATTGTAATTAAAATGTAGTTTCCATCTTCTTCCATTTCTTTATACCAATCATAAGGTGATGGGCAAGCTGTTCCAACTTTATCTTTTGTTTGAGATATATCTTCCAATAAAAGCTTGGTATCTATATTTGGATTATCTATGATAGTTTTATTTCCAATATTAAAAGCAAAAGGAACGGTTGTGAATTTTATATTATCTTCTTGTATTTCAAAATCATTCAAATCTGAACTACTATCAGTTATTATATGCCATTTCATATTTTATTCTCCTTAATTATTCTTGACTATATAATGTTATTTTTATATACTATATAGTATACACAACCATAGTTGTCTAAGCAATAATATTTGCCACCTTATGTCCCACCAATATTTAAAAAGAGTTGGATAAACTAATAATAGGAGAAAAGATATGAATAAAAACGACCTAAGATTTCAAAAAACTGAACAAATTATTAAATCAACTTACAATGATTTAAAAAAGAAATCCTATACCTTAGTGAAAGTTAAAGATTTATGCGATAAGGCAATGATAAACAAAACAACATTTTATTCTCATTATGAAACAATGGATTTATTACATAAACAAGTTTGTTTGGATTTTATTTCTGATATGATTAAACAATATAAACCAATAGAGAATATTCAAAGCAATATAAAAGATTTTATTTACTCGGTTTATGATTTATTTATGAAAAACCAAACAACAATAGCCAGATTATATGGAGAAGATACTTCATCACTAGTAAATGATGTTGAAAAAGTAATAATGGATTTGGGAATGTTTAAAGATATGGACGAAGATTTAGAACTTATTACTCGTTTTTGTATAGGTGGAGCTTCAAGATTTTTAGTTTATGAAAAAAAAACAATAAGAATTAGTAAGATGATTCAATTGATTGAAAATATTTTTAAAAGTGGAAAATTATAAAATGGCAGTTAGGCGTGTGCTTGTCTTGATACAAGTCGGTGTCGCTTCGCTCCACCGAAGACAAGCACACGGACACAAAAACAATTAAACAAAAAGGCATAGACAAACATTGCCGAGTGAAAAAGAGGTTTGCGCGCAGGCTTTCCGCAAAACCTCTTTTTTTTTACCACTCGGCAAATTGTATTGTAATTTGTTCTCAAATTTCAATTTTGTTGTTTCAAAGACATTTTTCAAATACATACCTATGAGCAAAGTTAATGCTCTAGTTATTCCAAAATCATTAAAGTATATTTTCCTTACTCAATCTCCTTTACTCGCTTTTGGTGTCTTTTGTAGCATAGTTTTCCCCTAAGTCAAGGGAAATAAATATTGTTTTGTGCAATCTACTAGATTGAATATTCAGTCTAGTATTTTTTATTGCAAAAATATTTCAATACAATATTTCTTTCTTCTTCCTTGACTTCTTGTATTAGAAATTTAAAGGTTATGTTTTGTATCCAAACCATGCTCCAACGCCACTTGCCAAAAGGCGGATAAAGGAGAAAATATATGAACAAAAGAAAAAATGAAATATTAGAAGAAAATGTTGTAATTAGTTTAGACAACATTGAAAAAATCTCAAAAGTAATTGCACTAGCAAGTCTAAGAAACTTCGTAAAGTATGCTTACTCTAACTCAAAAAGAATTGAAACATTACACAAGCAATTACAAAAAGACATTTATCTTCATAACGAATTGGACACATATTCTGATGCTTACGATTTAGTCCAAGAAGCAAGTTTGTTCCTATTGAAATTTGTAGGTCAAAGACTTGGAGATACTTGCACATTTATTAAACCTACTGCAAAAGCTCCACAAACAATTTCAATTAGAATGGCTTGTTTTAAGACTCTTTCTGCATATCTTAGAAAAGAAATGAAGAATGGAAACTCAGAAAACGAAGAATTACTTGAATATATTCCAGCAAAAGATTGTTTTGAAGAAGAAAAACCAGATTATACAAAAGTTAACGAAATCATAAAGAAAATTGTAACTAACAAATTGGAAAGTCAAATTTTAGAGTATTACTACAATGGTGTTGAAGTAAAACTTATTGCCGAATTTTTAGGAGTTAGCACAGACATTGTTTACAAACGCAGAAGAAAATTTAAAGATAGATATTTAGCATATTGCATATAACTTAACAAACAGAGTGTGTAAAAAGCACTCTTTTTTTGTTAAGGAATATCAAGTAATAACAAGTTTAGTTTGGGTAAATGCTAAGTAAAGTTGTTTTTTGTATAGGTAAAGTACAAGTTAAGTCATTACATTTTGTTAATAACTTGTGCTAAAGTAAAAACGGAAATAAAAAGACAACGCAAAAATGACTAAACCGAGAAGATAGTTTATTGGTTTGCTTTTAGCCAAAATTAAAAGCCAGTGGTTGCATTTTATGGGCGTAGAAAAGAAAACTTTTCTATGTCCTTTTTAATTCCAAATTTACAAAAAGGAGTTAAAAATATGCAAAAACTAAAAATTGAATTTGAAAACGAATTAGATTTAACACTTCTAGACAATGAATTTTTTGTTGCAATACTAAATCAAATTATGTTGTTCAAAAAATGCGAGGTGCAATATGGACTATCCCAAAACTAAAGTATATTTTGATGGTAGTCATTTTATTGGAATACCACCTGAAAAACAAATATGGAAGAAACGAAAAAACACAAAAGCAAAACAAAAAGATGAAATACAAGAAAAAGTTAAGGAATTGTATAAGGAAGAAGCAGGAACAAAGAAAGAAAAAACTGAAAAAATTATTGAAAAATTAACTGAAGAAATTAAAGATGAAGAAAAAGCTAAAGAGATTGTTAAAGCAACTTTAGAAAAGGAAAAGAGAAATAAAATTGTTAGACTTACGAGATTGTATAGAAAAATTGGACTGCAACAATGGACACACTTTTGCACTTTTACTTACGATGGAAATAAACTAACCGAAGAAGAATTTAGACAAAAATTACTTACTTGTTTAAGACATCTATCTCATAGAAAATGCTGGAAATATATTGGTGTGTTTGAGCGTAGCCCAAAACTAGAGAGATTACATTTTCATGGAATATTTGTAATTACTGAAATGGTTGGCGAGATTATTGAAACAAAAGATTACTCTACTAAAACACATCAAATGCAGATTACTCATCAAAACACATTCTTTTTAGAGAGATTTGGGAGAAACGATTTTAAAGAAATAATCAACAATGTTGGTGTAAATGACGCAGTTAATTATATTATGAAATACATTCACAAAACTGGAGAAAAAGTTATTTATTCTAAGCACTTACAAACATATTTTGTTACAGACATTTTAGACGATGATGTTGTTTGCAAAATTGGTCAAGAAGATAGAAAAATATTACTTTTCGACGATTTCAAATGTTTAGATTTTGAAACTGGCGAAATTTTAGGTCAACCTAACAAGGATAAATCTCTCATAGAAAAACTACCCAAAGCTTATTGATTGTCTTTCGGTTACAGAGCATAAACGAAAATTCTTTCTTGTCAAGGGTAAAATGTATTGATTCTCAACCCTTGACAAGAAAATTAAGACTTTAAGAATTAAGAAAACAATCCATTTTCGTTTCTTTTCGCTCTGTCGAAAGACAAAAAATAAAACTTAATAAAAGGAGAAAAAACAAAGTGAAAACAGCAGTAATATATGCAAGATATTCCAGCACTAACCAAACTGAGCAGTCTATCGAAGGTCAAGTTCATGTTTGCGAAGACTATGCTAAAAAACACGATATAATTATTGTAGATTCATACATAGACCGAGCAATATCTGGAACAACAGACAACAGAGAATCTTTTCAAAAAATGCTTAAAGATAGCAACAATAAAAAATGGGATTATGTTTTGGTATATAAGCTAGATAGGTTTGCAAGAAATAAGTTTGAGTCCGCAATTCATAGAAAGCATTTGAAGGATAACGGAATAAAACTTCTATCTGCTATGGAAAACATTCCAGAAACACCTGAAGGAGTATTACTTGAATCTTTGCTTGAAGGAATGAACCAATACTTCAGCGAAGAACTTGCTCAAAAAGTTAGTCGTGGACTTCACGAATCTCGAATGAAAGGACATATAATAGGCTCAGTTCCGTATGGTTACATCAAAGAGAATAAAATGTTAATAGTGAATGAAGAAGAAAAGCAAATTTTAACAAGAATGTTTGAAGATTATGCAAGTGGTAAAACGATATTACAAATTTCAAGAGATTTTGAAAAAGAAAATATTACTAATAAAGGTAGTAAATTCCTACCCCAAAATATACGAAGAATATTACAAAAAGAAGCATATACAGGTATTTGCAGAATTAACAACAAAATTTACGATAAAATCTATCCACAAATAATTTCACAAGACTTATTTGAAAAAGTAAAAACAAAATTAGATGCAAATAAGTATGGTTGCAGAAAAGATAATCACGAGATTTTTAGACTTAAAGACAAAATATATTGTGGTAATTGCAATCGCAAAATGTATCCAGTGTCTGCAATTTCTTCTAATGGTAATGCTATTAGATATTACAAATGTATAACCACAAAAAAGAAAAATTGTTTAACTGGAATAATAGAAAAGAACTATATTGAAAACATAATAGACAAATTCTTAATATCTCAGTTTAATATTCCAAAAAACTTAAATGAAATTTCAGAAAAGATATTTGAAATACATAAAAAGAGAGTTGGAAATAATAACTCTCTCAACTCACTTAAAAATGATTTACAAAAAACTAACACTTCAATTTCAAACATTATGTCTGCAATTGAAAAAGGAATACTTACCGACACCACAAAACAACGACTTGAAGAATTGGAACACCAAAAGAAAGACTTACAAGAAAAACTAATAATAGAACAATCTAAACAGCAATTTGAACTCACAAAAGAAGATATACAAAACTACTTTAAATTTACAATGAAACAATGCCCAGATAGAGCCATTGAACTATTTATTCAAAAAGTTAATGTCTATGAGGATAAAATAGAAATATCTCTAAACTACTCACTAAATACAAACATCTCCAAAATCGAAACCACATCTAAAAAACTTTTCACCGAAACCTTTACATCGACTCGCAAATTCAAAGGCGGAACAATTAAAACAACAAACAAAGTCTATGAAGTTTATTTGGTAATTTAAAAATATCCAACATTGTAACAAACAAAATATCTTATCAGCAAATATATATTCTCACAAAACATTCATAGAAAAAGAGCATACTCTAGGGAGACTCCTAAAATATGCTCTTTATTTCTTAGAAAATACTGCTAGTTTCAAACAGCATTGACTAATCGGGCTTTTTTTTGTAGGTTTTATTTCATTAGTGGGAACAAGACAACATCACGGACTGATTCTTGGTTGGTGAGGAGGCACATAAGTCTGTCCACGCCAAAGCCAAGTCCAGAGATTGGTGGCATGCCGTGTTCCATAGCATTTAGGAAGTCTTCGTCAAGTTCCATTGCTTCGTCATCGCCTTCTGTTCTTGCTTTTGCTTGTTCTTCAAGTGTTTGACGTTGAACTATTGGGTCAACGAGTTCTGAATAAGCCTTGCAGATTTCGTCCCCGCAGACCAAAACTTGGAACAAGTCAATTCTTCTTGCATCTTCGTCATTTCTTCTTGCAAGAGGCACAAGGCATGCTGGATAGTTATAGAGGACTGTTGGTTGAATGATATTTTCCCTAATTTTTCTCTTATAAACAAGGTCAATAACTCCGCCAACTGTTTTGCAAGCGTCAAAGTCGTCCATTGAGAAAAGACCAGTTTTTACAATGTCTTCTTTAAGTTTTTGGGCATTTGTATATTCAAGAATATTAAGCCCCAAAATTTCGTTGACACGCTCTGTGTAGTTAATTCTTTCAAAGTCTTTTGAAAAGTCGAGAGTGTGTCCCTTAAATTCAATTTTCAAGTCTTCGTTGCAAATAGTTCTAATCGCTTCCCTAATGAATTTTGTGAAGAATTTGATATTATCTTCAAAATTCCAGTAGGCAGCATACCATTCGACCATTGTAAATTCTTGCAAGTGGCTTGGGTCCATGCCCTCATTTCTGAAGCATTTTGCCACTTCAAAAACTCTGTCGAACCCGCCAGCGATGACGTGTTTTAGATAGACTTCTGGTGCAATTCTGAGGTTACAGATTTTGTTTAGTGCGTTGTGTTTTGTAAAGAAAGGTTTTGCACTTGCTCCGCACACTGCACTTTGCAAAATAGGTGTTTCTACTTCCAAAAAGCCGTTTTCATTGAGAAAATTCCTGAGGAATGACAAAAATTTGCTACGTTTTAGGAAAACTTGTCTGCTTTCTTCGTTTGACACCAAGTCCATGCAACGTTCCCTATATCTTTGGTCTTGATTTGTAAGCCCATGGTGTTTTTCTGGAAGAGGCAAAATGGCTTTTGACAAGAGTTCATAGTCTGCAACACGCACAGTTTTTTCGCCTGTTTGGGTGGTGTAAAGTTCGCCCTCTATGCCAACAAAGTCGCCAATGTCAACCATTTTCTTGAAGAAAGTGTATTTGTCTTCGTCAATTTCATTACGACTGATACTTGCTTGAAGTCTTGCTTCCACGTCTTCAAGTGCAAAAAAACTGAGTTTGCCCATAATGCGTCTGAAAGTCATTCTTCCGCAAACTCTAACTTTTGTGCCATCTGGCAAAGATTTCGCTTCCACAAGTTTGTGAGTTCTTTCGAACTTCTCTGCGTAAACAATTTTGCCTTCTTCTTTAAGTTTTCTAACTTTTTCCTTTCTAATATCTACTTCGCTTGATAGATTTTGTATATTGTTGTCCATAAATAGTTCCTTCTGCTGCGTTAAATTTACTTGTTATCTGATGATTTTTTGTCAATTTTTTGTTTGGCTTCTTCTTCATCCATAAGTTTGTTGTAAACTTCAAAAACCTTGTCGATAATGTCAATATCGCCAACGAGTTCAAGATATTCGCTGTGTTCTCCAGTTTCTGCGTCTTCTTCTGTTTCCACAATTTCAAAAGCCAATGCTTCATCTTCACCAACACCTTCAATTTCTTTCATTGGTTTCAAAATTGCATAAATTTTTTCTTCAAGTGGAATAAGTGCGATTTGCTCAAATTGAACTTCCTCTCCTTTTTCGTTGTAAAGAGAGATTGGGTCTGTGTTGTCCTCGTCAAATAGGCAATCGATTGGGCTTTTCACTTCTTTTTCGTTTTCGTTCATTTTAATTCTCCTTTTTTAAGACTTAGAGTCCAAATAAGTTTGCAAAATTATTGTTGCGGAAATTTTGTCGATATATTTCTTTCTATCTTGCCACTTTATGTGGGCCTCACGCAAGATATCCTCTGCCTCAACGCTGGAAAGTCTTTCATCAACATAGGTTATAGGAAGTCCTGACACTTCTTTCAGTTTTTCACCAAACTCCCTTGTTGCTTTTGCTCTGTCGCCTTCCGTTCCGTCCATGTTAAGAGGCAAGCCCATAATTATCTCATCAGTTTCTTGTTTTTTTGCAAGTATTGCAAGATAATTTAGGTCTTGTTCGACATCTTTTCTGTAATAAGTTTCATAACCACTGGCTATCATGCCCAACAGGTCACTAAACGCAACCCCGATGCGTGCTTCGCCATAGTCAAGTGCCATCTTCCGCTTCAAAATTTCCCCCAATAATATAAGACAAAAGTAGTTTATCACAAAATGCAAAAAATTAAAAGCATTTTATTACAAAAAAAGAAAGTCAGCAACCCGCACTGACTTCCCTTAATTATTACTTGCCCATTTGGCTCATAACTTCTTCTGCAAAGTTGTCTTGTCTTTTTTCAAGACCTTCACCCATTTCATAGCGGACAAATCTTCTGATTGTGATTTTTTCGCCAATTTTGAGTGTTGCATCTGTTATAAGGTCGCTGATTGTTTTTGATGGGTCTTTAACAAAATCTTGTTCCATAAGGCACACATCTTTGTAGTATTTTTTGATACGTCCTTGGACCATTTTTTCAGCAATTTCTTTTGGTTTGCCTTCGTTTTGTGCTTGAACAATAAGAATTTCTTTTTCTTTTTCAACATTTTCTGCTGGGACTTCTTCAATTCTTACATATTCTGGTTTTGCTGCTGCAATTTGCATAGCAATATCTTTGCAAAGAAGTTGGAAAGCTTCGCTTTTTGCAACGAAGTCTGTTTCGCAGTTCACTTCAAGCAAAACACCAATTTTTCCGCCCATGTGAATGTAACTTGTAACAAGTCCTTCACCTGCAATTCTTGATGCTTTTTTGGCAACAGAAGCAATTCCCTTTTCTCTGAGATATGCAACTGCCTTTTCCATATCGCCATTGCTTTCGTCAAGTGCCTTTTTGCAATCTTGCACACCAGCACCAGTTTTTGCTCTAAGTTCTTTAATATCGTTTGCGTTGATCATTTTAATTTCTCCCTTTTTGTTTAGGTTTTATGGTCAATTATTCCGCTTTTGGAGCGTCTTGCTCTGCCATTGCGTCAGCCATATTAACTTCTTCACCTGCTTCTTCCATTTGAGCTGCTTTTTCAGCTTCAAGTCTTGGTGAAACGCCTTCTTTTGCTTCAATAACAGCATCAGCCATAGCACTTACAATAAGTTTTACAGATCTGATTGCGTCATCGTTTGCTGGGATTGGGTAGTCAACATCTTCTGGGTTGCAGTTTGTGTCAACAATGCCCACGATTGGAATATTGAGAAGTCTTGCTTCTTTGATTGCAATGTGTTCTTTCTTTGGGTCAACAACAAAGATTGCTCCTGGAAGTTCTGGCATATTTTTGATGCCGCCAAGGTTCTTCTCAAGTTTGTCTTTTTCTGCTTTAAGTTTTGCAACTTCTTTCTTTGGAAGAAGGTCAAATTCCCCCATTTCTTCCATTTGAGAAAGTTTGTTAAGTCTTGCAATTCTTGTTCTGATTGTTTTAAAGTTTGTAAGAGTTCCGCCAAGCCAACGGTTTACAATATAGAACATTCCGCAACGAGTTGCTTCTTGTTCAATTGCTTCTTGTGCTTGCTTCTTTGTGCCAACGAAAAGAATGTTCTTTCCGCTTGCGACCATATCTCTTATAAAGAAATATGCATTGTCGCAGCACACAGAAGTATCTTCAAGGTTGATGATATGAATATCATTTCTTGTTGTGAAGATATATTTCTTCATTTTTGGGTTCCACTTGTTGGATTGATGTCCAAAGTGAACGCCTGCTTCTAGTAGTTGTTTCATTGAAATAACTGGCATAATAATTTTTCTCCTTTTTCTTGTTAATCCTCCCCGAACGAGCAAAAGTCGGGTTAATCCTTTTGCATCACCCACAATATGTGGGACAAGAAAATTCAATTCGAGTGTGAATTTAAACGCACAAATTATATCACACAAAAAAAAGTTATGCAATAGTTTTTGCACAACTTTTTTATAAAATAATCATATTATCAGCATTATTTATTTTTACGCTTAAATAAACAAGTTTTTATTTTCAAGAAGTTGCCTTTGTTCAAGATCCCGTTGCATTTTTATAGCAAGTTGAAGTTGTTTTTTTCTATAATTTTTAATTGCCTCTTTTATTGCCTTTTCTGCCATAACAGCACACTCTTCTTTGCCTTCTGGAAGTTCGCCAATGTCTTCCAAAATATCCTTATGCGAAATATTTGCCACATCGTCAAGACTTTGTCCTTCAATGTGTCTGCAAGCAATTTCACTTGCGACAATAGCACCAACACAGCCAAATGTTTTAAACTTTGCCCCAACGACCACGTCATTTTCCACTTTGATATAAATTTTAAAGATTTCTGACCCGTCAGCTGATTTGCATATGCCTATGCCGTTTGAGCCTTTAAGTGTTCCGCTGTGGGTTGGATTTTCAAATATTCCTAGCACTCTTTCACTATACATTCATCTTTCCCCCTTACTTCCTTTTTTGCACCTTAACTGGTGACATTCCTCTGAGGAACGCAACACTTGTTTTCAATGTTTCAACGACATAATCAATTTGTTCTCTTGTATTGTCTGTTGCAAAAGAAAATCTGACAGTGCTTTGTGCTTGTTCTGGGCCAAGTCCCATTGCCATAAGCACATGACTTGGCTCTCTGCTGCCACTTGAGCATGCTGAACCAGTTGAAACGGCAATTCCTTTAAGGTCAAGAAGATTGCTTAACGCTTCACCATTTACACCAGTAAACGACAAACTGACCATTCCTGCAACTCTTTGGTGGATATGTCCATTTTGAATAACATCTGAAATTTCCTCCATAATACGAGAAACGAAATAATCTCTCAAACTTTTGAGTTTTTTGCAGTCGATGATATAGTTGCTTGCAGTAATTTCCATTGCCTTGCCAAAGCCGACAATTGCTGGCACGTTAAGTGTTCCGCCACGCTTGCCACGTTCTTGCTCACCGCCATAGATTATGTTGTCAATCTTAACACCCTTCTTAACATACAAAGCCCCAACACCCTTTGGCCCATGTATTTTATGTCCACTCATGCTCATAGCGTCAATGCCAATGTCTTTAACGTCAATTTTAAAGTTGCCAATAGCTTGCACTGCGTCTGTGTGGAAAAGCACATTTTTTTCATGAGCGATTGTTGCTATGGTCTTTAGATTTTGAATTGTGCCAACTTCATTGTTTGAAGCCATAATGCTGACAAGGATTGTCTTTTGGTTGATATAGTGAAGCAAATCTGCAACACTTACAAGCCCTTTGTCGTCCACTGGAAGATAAGTCACTTCAAAGCCCATTTCTTCAAGTTTTTTGCATGTATCCAAAATGCTGTGATGCTCTATTGAAGATGTGATAATGTGATTGCCTTTTGCTCTGTTTGCCATTGCAAGACCAAACAAAGCCCAGTTGTTTGCCTCTGTGCCGCCAGATGTAAAATATATTTCCCCACGTTCTGCATTTATAGCATTGGCAACTCTGTCCCTTGCTTTGTCAACAAGTGCTTGTGCGTCACGCCCAAAACTGTGAAGGCTGTTTGCATTGCCAAAAGTTTCGCCAAAGGCTGGAAGCATTTCACTTAAAACTTCGTTTGTTACACGAGTTGTTGCTGCGTTGTCAAGATAAATTCTTTGCATAATAAATCCCTTCTTTTATTCTCACATAAATTTTGCCATTTTTTGAACAATTTGTCAATAGTCATTTTGCACAAAAAGAACGAAAATAAATAAAAAAGGAACAAAAAACATGTTCCCTTGAAAATATTTAACTTATCTAGCCTCTTTAATCTTTGTTGCTTTGCCAGTGAGGTCACGGAGATAAAAGAGTTTTGCACGTCTGACTTTACCTTTCTTCAAGACTTCAACTTTGTCGATTTTTGGGCTGTGAAGTGGGAAAGTTCTCTCTACGCCAACACCAAAAGACATACGTCTTACAGTAAAGGATTCTCTTATGCTTCCATTTCTTCTAGCGATAACAACGCCTTCGTATCCCTGAACTCTTTCCTTGTTGCCTTCTTTAATCTTGTAATAAACTTTAACAGTGTCGCCAATGTTAAATTCTGGGATATTATCTTTGATATTTTCTTTTTCAATAACATCAATAAGGTTCATTTTGTTACCTCCACTTAAATTGCAAGATATGATAACACAATGCAATAAAAATTGCAAGCGTTTTTTCAAATTTAGCAAAAACATTTTTCTTGCTTAAAATGATTTGCTTCTCTTTTTTACACAATTCCCTCAATGTGGTCAATTTTATGGTCCTGTTTTGTTCCCAAAATAGCCACACAATCAAAGCGAATGTCCACCTTATCCATAAGCCCTTTAAGCTTCAGATAAGACAGTGCCGTTCGCTGCATATGAATGAGTTTATGTTTCGTAATCGCCTCTTGCGGAAGTCCAAACATATCACTCGTTCGCATTTTCACTTCCACAAAAACAAGAGTATCTTTATCTCGTGCTATTATGTCAATTTCGCCTGTTCTTGAAGAAAAATTTGTTTCAACAATTCTGTAGCCTTTATTTTTCAAAAAGTTGACTGCTATTGCTTCGCCAATTCCACCCGTTTGCTTGTTTAAAGTTTTCATTTTTCCCCCTAAACAAAGTGTTTTATAAAACTATCTCGGTGAATTTGACATTTGCCAAACTTTTTTAAAAGTTCGATGTGTTCTTTTGTGCCATAGCCTTTGTGTTTGTCAAAATGATAATTTGGATATTGCTTTGCATATTCCACCATAAGCCTATCCCTAAAAACCTTTGCCAAGATTGACGCCGCTGCGATGTTATAACTTCTTGCATCGCCCTTTATTATTCCTTCTTGTGGAATGTCAGTGTCTATGTGTTCAGCATCAACAAGCACCATTTTAGGCGGAAATTTAAGCCCGTTTAGTGCATTTTTCATGCCAAGTTTGGTAGCTTGCAAAATGTTTATTTTGTCAATAGTTTTTTCGTCAACTTGTGTTATGCAAAATGTTTTTGCCGTGGCAACAATTTTGTCAAATAACTCATCACGCTTTTTAGGTGTCAGTTTTTTGCTATCATTTATGCCAGAGATTATTTTATCTTCCTCAAGTGGCATAATGACACACGCACACACCACAGGTCCAGCAAGTGGTCCACGCCCAGCTTCATCAATGCCAGCAATGTCGCCCAAGTGTTTATATTTGTTTTCAAATTCAAACAAATCATATTTTTCCATAGTTCACCATTCAATCCAAAACAATTTTGCCAAGTCTGCCCTTTCTGAAATCATCCAAAATCATTTTGCCACCTCTGTCGTAGTCAAGTTCGCCTTTTTTTAAAATACAATTTCTGCTGCGACAAATGTCTTCATAAATCTCAAACACTTCTTCCTCATCAGAGATTTTGATATTGTATCTCACTTCCAGCTGGCTTTTATACTTTGGCAAAATATCTCTTATAAAATTGAACGCTAGGTCATTTGTGTCAAGCACTTGGTCTTTAATGCTGCCGATGTATGCAAGATTTCTTGCCACTTTATCGTCTTCAAACGCTGGCCACAATGTCCCTGGGGTGTCAAGGAGCATAAGTCCACTTTCCGTTTGAACCCATTGTTTGCCCTTTGTGACGCCCGGCCTGTTGCCTGTTTCTGTTTTCGCACGCCCACAAAGGTTGTTTATAAGTGTGCTTTTGCCAACATTTGGCACGCCAACAACCATTGCTTTTGGAATGTAATCAATTCCCTTTTCGCTCTTTCGCTCTAACTTTTCGCTAAGAAGTTTTTTTGCCAACAAAAACAGTGGTTTTGCAGAATTTGATTGAATGGCGTTTATTGCAAGAGCCGAGCAATTTTTGCCTTTAAGTTCTCTTTTAAAACGCTCTACATCCGCTTCTTCCACCATGTCACATTTGCTCAAAACATAAACAATTTGTTTGTCCTTTGCCACTTGCGAAAGTTTTGGATTGAGGCACGAATATGGCGCTCTTGCGTCAAGGAGATAGAATATCAAGTCAACATTTTTCAGTTCCTTTTCCATTTGCCTTAGGGCTTTTGTCATATGCCCTGGGAACCATTGAATTGGCATCTTTACCTCCTACTTTTTGTGTCTGATTGCAGTTTCTTTTGTTTTCGCATAAATTTTCTATACAAATCTGGACGATTTTTCTTTGTAATTTCAAGTGACTTTTCAAGCCGCCATTTATCCACTTCCTTGTGATTGCCATCAAGCAAAACTTGTGGTACTTCAAGCCCTTCAAACTGAAATGGTCTTGTCCATTGTGGATATTCCAAAAGTCCGTCAGAAAATGACTCGTCAGACGTTGTTTCTTCATTTCCAAGCACATTTGGAATGTATCTTGCAACGCAGTCAACAAGCACCATTGCTGGAAGTTCCCCACCAGTTAAAACATAATCTCCAATGGAAATTTCCTCATCAACACAAAGGTCAACAATTCTTTGGTCAATGCCTTCATAATGTCCACAAATGAGAATTAACTCGTCCAATTTTGCCAAATCTTCCACTTTTTCTTGCGATAGGACTTTGCCCTTTGGCGACATATAAATTGTGTGTGACTTGCCTGTTTTTACGCTTTTTATTGCGTCAAACAGCGGTTGAGGCGTCATAATCATGCCCGCTCCGCCGCCGTAGGAGTAGTCGTCACACCTTTTGTTTTTGTCAAGCGTAAAATCTCTTATATTTATAACATTTATTTCAATAAGTCCGTTTTTTTGCGCACGGGACAAAATGCTGTGATTGAGTGCATCAAACATTTCTGGAAATAATGTTAAAATAGTGATTTTCACACCAACACCTCGTCAAGTTTATTTTTGAAAACAACAATTTTCTTGTTTTTGACATCAACAGATTTTATCACTTCGTTTAGGAAAGGAAAACTTCTAACCCCGCCTTGTTTTAGGATATTTATAATGTAAGCCGAGCCATATTGCTCCACACTTTCAACATATCCAACAAGTTGTTCCGTTTCGTCAACAACGGCACAGTTTTCAAGGTCAGAAATCAAATATTCCCCGTCTTTCACTGGAATTTGCTCCTTTGGGACAAACAGAGGTATATTTCTAAACATTTCTGCTTGCTCGCAATTTGCAATGTCATCCAAAGTGATATATCCAAAATCTTTGTAATATCTAAACTTCACAACATCGTGGTCGTGACCGTCAATATACACAGTTTTTAGATTGTTCCAAAATTCAAGGTCATGGACGTAAAGAGAAATTTTCATTTCGCCACGCAGACCTTGAGGTTTCAAAATTTTTGCTATTTCTATCATAATTTTACTTTATCTTTAAGATATATTTTTTTGATTGTTTGTGAGAAGCCGAATGCAAAATTGATCTGATTGCTTGAGCAACCTTTCCATTTTTGCCTATCAGTTTGCCCGTGTCTTGCTGAGCAACCTTAACTTCAAAGACAACTGCTGTTTCGTCTTCATGCTTTTCAATTTCAATCGCATCTTTGTCGTCAACAAGGCTTTCCACAATAAATTTAAGTAATTCTTCCATACTACACTCTCCTTATATTGTGGTTAATTATTTTTTTGCATCTTTTTTCTTTGGAACAATTTTCTTTGGTGTGTATGGTTTTGCGTTTTCAACAATACCAGCTTTGACCAAAAGAGTTCTTGCTGTTTCGGTTGGTTGAGCACCATTTTTAAGCCATGTCAAAGTTTTTTCTTTGTCAAGTTTAAGACCGTTTTCTTCAACAAGTGGGTTAAAATATCCAAGGTTGTCAATAGCCTTGCCATCTCTTGAAGTTCTTGCATCTGCGACAACAACTCTGTAGAATGGGCTCTTTTTGTCCCCTAGTCTTGTAAGTCTGATTTTAACTGCCATTTTTAATTCTCCTTTATTTTATCTATATTGAATATTTTTTTGAAAGCATATTGGCTTGTGCTTTAAAAAAATTGTAAAAAACTAATTAAAATTTAAATTTCTTCATTCCGCCATTTTTCAGTTGCTTCATCATAGTCTTTGATTGTTCAAATGACTTTAGAAGTCTGTTGACGTCTTGAATTTGTGTTCCACTGCCTTCGGCAATTCGCTTTTTCTGACTGCCCTTTATGATGTCTGGATTTTGTCTTTCCTTTGCGGTCATGCTTTGAATAATTGCTTTATTCCTTTCCATTTCCTTTTCGTCAACAGTTGCACCTTTAAGTTTGCCGCTAAGCCCCGGTATCATGCCCAAAATGTCGTTTATGTTGCCCATACTTTTCAGTTTGTCCATTTGAACAAGATAGTCTTCAAAGGTAAATGAATTTTCTCTAAATTTCTTTTCAAGTTGTTTTGCTTCTTCCTCGCTAACTGCGTTTTGTGCTTTTTCAATAAGTGTTAGCACATCGCCCATGCCAAGAATTCTTGATGCCATTCTGTCTGGATAAAATGGCTCAATATCGCCAAGTTTTTCACCCACACCGCAAAATTTGATTGGCTTTTTGACCACTTCTGAAATGGAAAGCGCCACACCACCTCTTGTATCGCCGTCAAGTTTTGTAAGGACAACGCCAGTTATGTCAAGTGCTTCGTCAAATGTCTTTGCCACATTAACACTTTCTTGCCCGTTCATGCTGTCTATTACAAGCAAAATTTCCGTTGGGTTGATATTTTTCTTTAGGTCACGAAGTTCGTCCATAAGTTTTTCGTCAATGGAAAGTCTGCCCGCTGTGTCCACAATCAACGTGTCATACATTTTTTTGTTTGCATAGTCAATGGCTTCTTTGCAAGTTTTGGAAGGGTTTTGTGTGCCACGTTCAAACACTTCTGTGTTTACCGCCTTGCCCACCACTTGAAGTTGATTTATGGCTGCAGGTCTGTAGATGTCACACGCCACAAGCATTGGTTTTTTGCCTTGACTTTTCAAAAATCCAGCAAGTTTTCCACACATTGTCGTTTTGCCACTGCCTTGAAGTCCACAAAGCATAATAATTGTTGGCAACTGGCTAGACACTGCAAGTTTGCTATTTGTCTTGCCCATAAGTTCCACCAACTCGTCATTAACAATTTTGACGACTTGTTGCCCTGGGGTTAAGCTTGTAAGAACGCTTTGTCCAAGTGCTTTTTCGCTTACTCTATTAACAAAGTTCTTTGCCACCAAAAAGTTGACATCTGCTTCAAGAAGCGCAACCCTAATTTCTCTCATGGCTTCTTTAATTTCAAGTTCAGTCAGTTTGCCACGTTTTGTAAGGTGAGAAAAAATGTGATTGAGCCTTAGTGAAAGATTGGAAAACATTCCCATATTACAAAACCTCCAAAATAGAATTTAACTTTGCCTTGATTTGCTCCTTGTCTGCCCTGCAGTCCAAAAGTTGAGAGCAATCGGAAATTGTAGTTTTTATTTCTTCAAATTTTTCAAGAAGTTTAAGTTTGCTTTCATAATCTTCAAGCACTCTAAAAGTCCTTTTTACAAGGTCATTTACTGCTTGCCTTGAAATATCAAACTCCTCGGCAATTTCGCTTAGTGAAATGTTGCTATCCAAAAACATACGAAGCATATTCTGCTGTTTTGAAGTGAGCAGTGGCTCATAAATTTCTGCCAGCAAACTTTTTCTCAAATTATCTTGAATTTCCATATTCCCTCGTAAAGCATTTTTACTTTACAACACAATTATACCCATATTTTCCCTATTGTCAAGCAATTTTTGGAAAATAAATATATTTCTTACAAAATGGACAATATTTGCCCTGTTTTACATGCTTAAAAAAATATATCACCCCAAAAAGAGTGATATATTTATGTTTATAATTTCCTTATGCTTTCTTTGTTATTGTCACTTTGTTTGTTTCAGTTGAGCAGTTGGAACCATCAACCATTGTATATTTCTTTCCTTCAGAATCAACATAAGTGCCATTTAAATAAATTCCAGCGCTATAAAGAAGGTCAGCTTCTAATGGAACATTGTATGGAAGAACAATTGTTGCTAGTTTGTTACAATTATCAAAAACATTTCCTTCTCCTGGCCCAGTCGTTTTTTCAAGCGATTTTAGGTCGAAATTTCCCAAATTTAATGATTCTAGTGCAGACATTCCTTGGAACATTGCCACAATATCTGTGACATTGCTTGAATCAAAGCGGCTTACATCTAAATCTTTTAATTTAGAACAATATCTGAACATAGAATTAAAATCATTCATCAAACTTGTATCAAAGTTGCTTAAATCCAATGTCAAAAGCCCTGTAAATCCTTGGAAAATACAACCAGCGCCATTGGTTGCAGTTGAACCATAAATTGTTGACGGTGAGTAAATAACAATTTCTGTCTTTGAGCTGTTGTAATAAGCGGTTATATCTTGCACAGAATCACTTTGGACATAATTGTCTTTGCCATCTGTGTATGTTGGTGTATTTGAACCAACAGAGACACCAGTCCAGCCATTTGGAATGTCTGATTCATTTTTTGTAAGCTTTATTGAAGTTACATTTCCTTGGTTATTATAATCCAAACCGACTTTTGTTACCCAGCCAGATGAAAGATAAGATTTTGCAACGGAATATTTGTTTGCTGTAAGAGTAAAAGTAAATTTATTTGAACTATCTGCGTCATAATTCCCAGCAGATCCTGGTGTAATTTCAATAAGCATATAGACATAAGCAGATTGATTTTGTCTTACAAGTGTGCTTGTTGTTGCAAGAGCGTCATTTTCAATTCCATTACTTTTAATTGCTGCTTCTTTTTCAGCAACAGTCTTTGATGAAAGGTCACCGAAGTAATATTTTCTTGTAACCTTTCCCTTAATTACCCCATTGTCAGTTAGTTTAACATTTATTCCTCTTCCTGTGGTATCAGTTTCTGGGTCTGCGTTATTATTTGTAAACTTAAATTCAAACACAACATATGTATCGCTATCATTTAATAATAGAGATCCATCACTGGCATTAAGAGTTCTATCCTCAGCACTCCCGCCATATTCAAAATTCAACACACCATTGTTCCCACCAATAAATGGAGTAGCAGCGGCGTCAGTTGTTTTTTGATAGTTTGCACTCATTGAACCTACAACATTGTCAAGTGGATTGTATGAAACAGATAAATTTGTTTTTATGCCAACTTGTGTTGCAGCCAACGCCCAAAAAATTGCCCCTATTCCACCACCAACAACTAGGCAACAAGCAACAATAAGTGCTATCACTTTCTTTTTCATAATTTTTTCTCCTTTTTAAATTTGATTTCTCCTTGCAATAAAGACTTTCGATAAACAAATTGACATTGCACACTAACATGACAATATGAATTTCAAAATAATAAATTACTCGGAATGAACAACCTTTATTAAAACTAGAATTCCAACTTTACACACTTTTATTCAGATAACAAAAAATTCTCGTGATTTCTTACGAGTAAAGTTTGCTATTTAATATATGGTTTTTAGCCCTTTAAATAGGTTTGATTCGTTGCCTTTCTTGAGAGATACCCCCCCCCTATATTGCAGTATTTATGCATATTATGAGCATTTTTATAGGTCATTTGGGGTTTCTCCTTTTTTATCCCAAAAGTTTCACTTCGTTGCTACTTTTGGGAACCCTATTTTTCTATCCCAAAAATTTCGCTTTGTTGCTACTTTTGGGAACCCTATTTTAGGGTCGACTTTTGTTGTTCGGGATAAGTTTAAGATATTTAAAAAAAGTTGTCAATCAAAATTAACAACTTTTCAAATTTTTTACATTTTTGCTTCAATGGCGGAGATTATTTGTGCTTTTTGGCGAAGTCCAACAAGTCTGTCCACTTCTTCCCCATTTTTGAAGATAATCATTGTAGGCACGCTCATAACGCCAAATTGTTTGGCAATATCCATGCCTTCGTCAATGTCAAGTTTATATATTTTTGCTTTGTCGCCAAGTTCTTCTTGAGTTGTTTCAAGAATAGGTGCAAGCATTTTGCAAGGTCCGCACCAAGTGGCATAAAAATCCACCAAAACAAGGCTCTTTGCGTCTTTTATTGTTTTTTCAAAAGTTTCATTGTTCAAATGTTCAAGTTCCATTTTTTCTCCTTTCAATTTTCAGAAAGATTTTAGCACTTTATAAAATTTTTGTCATGCTAATTTATCTATTACAAGAAATATTTTCTTAAATCATGTTCTTTATCAAAGTTTTCAAAGGCTTTTTTGACATATTCTTTGTCAATGACCACTTGTTTTGGCTCGCCACCAGCATTAAAACTTACATCTTCAAGCAGAAGTTCCAAAACTGAATGAAGGCGTCTTGCCCCCAAGTTTTCACTTGTTTCATTTTCTTCTTCGGTGTATTTTGCAATTTCTTTCAAGGCGTCTGTCTTAAATACAAGGTCAACTCCGTCAACTTTCAAAAGTTCCTTGTATTGAAGTGTCACTGCATTTTTTGGTTCGGTTAAAATTTTGTAAAACTCTTTTGCAGTCAAATTGTCAAGGTCAACCCTTATTGGGAAACGTCCTTGAAGTTCTGGAATAAGGTCTTCCACTTTTGAAACATGGAACGCACCCGCTGCGATGAAAAGAATATAATCTGTTTTGATTATGCCATATTTAGTGTTGACTGTGCAGCCTTCGACAATTGGAAGAATGTCCCTTTGCACGCCCTCTCGACTGACTTCTGGACCATTGCTTCTGCCCGAACTTCCTGCAATTTTGTCAATTTCGTCAATAAAGATAATGCCCTCTTGTTCTGCACGTCTGACGGCTTCAGATTTAACTGTTTCAATGTCGATAATTTTGTCACATTCTTCTTGATTTAAAATTTCTCTTGCTTCACGAATTGTAAGTTTTCTCTTTTTCTTCTTGGCTGGGAAAATTCCGCCCATAAGTTCGCCAAAGTTAATTTCCATGCCCGCCCCTGGCATCATTTCAAAAGATTTTGGGGCTTCTGCAACGTCCATTTCAATAAACTCATCATCATATTTGCCGTCTTCAATGCCCTTTTGAATATGAGTTTTTAGGTCTTCCTCATTGGCAGTTGCGTCAATGGTTGCTTTCTTTATTGGATAAAGATATTCAAAAAGTCGTTTGTTGACATTTGGAGCAACTTTTTCCACCACTTCATTATATTTTTCGTCTTTTACAAGGCGAAATGATGCTTCAACAAGGTCACGCACCATGCTTTCAACATCTCTGCCCACATAGCCCACTTCTGTGTATTTTGTGGCTTCAACCTTTATGAAAGGGGCCTTGACAAGTTTTGCAAGACGTCTTGCAATTTCCGTTTTGCCAACTCCAGTTGGACCTTTCATAATGATATTTTTTGGTGTAATTTCTTCTTGCATTTGCTTTGTAAGTCTGCTTCTTCTGTATCTGTTTCTAAGTGCAATGGCAACAGCCTTTTTTGCGTTGTCTTGACCTATGATATATTTGTCAAGTTCGGCAACAATTTCTTTTGGTGTATAGTTCATTTAAACCTCCTCCACAGTTACATGCCCGTTTGTAAACACGCATATATCGCTTGTAATTTTGAGTGCTTTAAGTGCAATTTCTTTGGCACTTAGGTCTGTGTTTTCAATAAGCGCACGGGAGGCTGCAAGAGCATAAAACTCGCCACTTCCAATGGCCGCCACCCCATACTCTGGTTCAAAAACGTCACCATTCCCAGACACATAAAGCAAGTTGTCTTTATCTGCAACAAGCATAAGAGCGTCAAGTTTGCGGACATATTTATCGTCCCTAAACCCTATTGCCAGTTCCACTGCACTTCGCATAAGATTTCCACTAAATTTTTGCAAAAGTTCCTCAAATTTTTGTGACAAGCTGAAAGCATCAGACGCACTGCCCGCAAAGCCAATGACGACCTTTCCCCCAAAAATTCTTCTAACTTTTACAGCGTTGTTTTTGACAATAAACTTTTCGCCAACAGTAACTTGTCCGTCACCGGCTATTGCAGTTTTGCCATTTCTTTTTACAGCCACGATTGTGGTGCTTCTCATTCCTTCCATAATTTACTCCTTATCTATAATTTTTACAGCATTGTCTATTTCTTCAAGCGAACGAGCAACAATTTTTTCTCGCTTTAACTTGTTATCTTTAATTTTTTCGCCAAGTGGGCTGACAATTCCAAAGTTAGAATTCATTGGCTGAAAGTTCTTCTGTGGACAAGTGGTTATAAAGTTTGTAATCGCCCCCATAATTGTATTTGACGAAAGAGTTACAAGTGGCTTGTTTTTTAAGTAAAGATAAGCATTTATTCCACTCAGCAACCCACTCATTGTGCTTTCCACATATCCCTCAACTCCACTAAGTTGCCCCGCTATAAACAAATCTTCTCTTTTCTTTGTTTGAAATGTGTTTTTCAAAACTTGTGGAGCATTTATGTATGTGTTTCTATGCATAACTCCATATTTCACAAACTTTGCATTTTCTAGTCCTGGGATAAGTGAAAACACTCGTTTTTGTTCTGGGAAAAGCAAGTTTGTTTGAAAGCCAACAAGATTATACAGCCTTTTATCCTTGTCCTCTGGTCTTAGTTGCACAACAGCATAATATTTTTCTCCCGTTATAGGGTTATCCAGTCCAATGGGTTTTAACGGCCCAAATCTCAGACTATCCTCTCCCCTTTGAGCCATAACTTCAACAGGCATACAGCCTTCAAAAATTTCCTTCTTTTCAAAGTTTTTAAGTTCCACTCTCTGTGCAGAAATAAGTTCCTTATAAAACTTCAAATATTGTTCTCTGTTCATTGGGCAGTTTATATAATCGCCGTCACCCTTGTCATATCGGTCTTTTATGTAAGCCTTTGTCATATCAATGCTATCTCGCTCTACAATAGGGCTTGAAGCGTCATAAAAGGATAAGTTGTCTTGCTCCAAAAAATCCTTTAAACTTTGACTAAGTTTGCCAGTTGTAAGTGGCCCCGTTGCGATAATTGTAAGCCCGTCTGGGATATTTTCTATTTCTTCTGTAACAAATTTTATGTTGGATAATTTTTTTATTTCGTCAGTGACCATTTGCGAAAACTTTTCTCTATCCACAGCCAAAGCATTGCCCGCTGGCACACGACAAGCATTGGCACATCTAAGTATCAAACTATCAAACTTCTCCATTTCCGCTTTAAGCAACCCCGAAGCAGTGAAAATATCCATTGATTTAAGGCTGTTTGAGCAGACAATTTCTGCAAAGTTTTCGTTTGAATGAGCGGGAGTAAACTTGTTTGGTTTTATGTCATAAAGTGTGACGAATACGCCCCTTTTTGCCAGTTGCCAAGCGGCTTCGCACCCAGCAAGTCCCGCTCCCACAATATTTACAGCATTATTCATTTTCACCTTCATTTGTTTTTTCTGGTTGCTTTGTTTCTTTCTTTTCATAATCGCAAGCCTTGTTTGAACATTTGTAATAATTCATAGTTTTGCTTTCTTTTACTGTTAAGAAACTCTTACACTTTGGACAAGCAATGTTTGTTGGCTTGTCCCAACTTGCAAATTTGCACTCTGGATAGCCCACACAGCCATAGAAAATCTTTCCGCCATGAGTTCGCCTTTCCACAACATCTTTGCCACATTGTGGGCATTTGCAAACGGGTGGTTTTGGCTGATTTAAGCTGACGATGTTTTTGCATTTTGGATAATTTGGGCAAGCGAGGAATTTTGTATATTTTCCCTCTCTCACCACCATTTTTGCCCCACATTTGCTACAAACAACATCACTAACTTCTGGCGCGACTGACATTCTTTTTGACTCCCTATAAGCAAAAATCACCTCTTGTTCAAATCCTGCGTAGAATTTGGAAATGACATTTTGCCATGACTCTTCGCCGTCTGCAATTCTGTCAAGCCCGTCTTCCATTTCGGCAGTAAAAGACACATTCATAATATCTGCAAAATATTTTTCCAAAAACTCTGTGACCGTTATTCCAAGTTCAGATGGTTTCAAATACTTCCCGTCTTTGACCATGTAAGTTCTATTTAAAAGGGTCATAACAGTTGGAGCATAGGTTGCTGGTCTGCCGATGCCCTTTTCTTCCATTGTCTTAATAAGACTTGCTTCTGTAAATCTTACTGGTGGTTTTGTAAACTTTTGCTCTTTCGTAATCTTATCTACATTGAGTTTATCTTTTTCGTTAAGTTTTGGAAGTTTGCTTTCGCCCGAGTCGTCTTCTTGTTCTTCAAAAACTTTATATGCCCTAGTCCAGCCAGCGAAAATTGGGGTTCTGCCCGTAGCCTTAAAGCCAAGTGCGCCAGCAGAAATTCCGACTGATTGAGAATCATATGTTGCTGGGGTCATTTGACTTGCAACAAAACGTTCATAAATAAGTTTGTATAATTTGTAGTTGTCGGCAGACATATAGGACTTCACAGACTCTGGCGTTCTATCTAGGCTAATTGGTCTTATTGCCTCGTGAGCGTCTTGAGCGTTCTTTTTGGCTTTGAAGACATTGTAAGTCTTTGGAGCATAATCCTCGCCATAATGCGATACAATGTAGTCCTTTGCTTTGGCTTGTGCTTCTGGAGAAACACGAGTGGAGTCTGTTCTTATATATGTTATAAGAGCGGTCTTTCCTTCTGAGCCAAGTTCCACGCCTTCATACAATGCTTGGGCGCTTTTTGTTGTTTGCGAAATGCTCATGCCAATTTTGTTAAGCGCATCTTGTTGCATTGTGCTTGTGATAAATGGAGGTGGTGGAGTTGACTTTGTTACGCTTCGCTTAATTTCTTCCACAATAAATTGTTGCTCTGCAAGATATTTAACAACATTTTCCGCTTGTTCAGCGTTGTCTGGGACAAATTTTTTGCCAAGTTTTGTGGCAAGACTTGCCTTAAATTTTGTGCCGTCTTTTTCAAGAAAAGCACAAATTGGCCAATATTCTTGTGGCTTGAAGTTTACAATTTCTTTTTCTCTATCCACAATCAGTTTCAGTGCCACACTTTGCACACGTCCAGCACTAAGATTTGGCTTAATCTTTTTGCAAATAATTGGCGAAACTTTGTAGCCCACCAATCTATCTAGGACACGTCTTCCTTGTTGAGCATGCACCAAATCCATGTTTATTTTTCGTGGGTTTTGCACGGCCTTATTCACAACAGACTTTGAAATTTCGTTAAATTCAATTCTGCATGGCTCGCTTTCTGGGATATTTAAAATGTGTTGAATGTGCCAAGAAATAGCCTCTCCTTCTCTATCAGGGTCGGTTGCCAAAAGCACACAATCTGCTTTTGCTGCTTTGTTTTTTAGTTCTTTTATAATTGTTTCTTTGCCTGGCATAATTTCATATTGTGGCTCAAAATTCTTGGAAACATCAACGCCAAGTGTTTTTTCTGGCAAATCACGCACGTGGCCTTTTGTGGCGACAACGTCATAGCCTTCGCCAAGATATTTTTTAAGAGTTTCTCTCTTTCCTGGACCTTCAATAATAACTAACTTCATTTAAACCTTCTTTAATTATCATTTTGTTTTGCAACTTGCCTATTATTTTAAGAAATACACATTTCCCGCAAGTTTTTTTATTATTCCACGAATTGTCAGCATTGTCAACAAACTATTAAGCCTTTTTGTTTCAATATGCGACAAATCGACAAGTTCTTGAAAAGTCTTTTCACCAGAACGCAAGAGTTCAATCACCACTTGCTCGTCCATAGACACATTTTCGCAAGTCTTATCCTTTGTCACATCACGCAACTTTCTATCGCCTATTATGTCCCTTATGTCGCAAACAGCCTTTGCTTGTCCGTTTGAAATCATCCTATTTGTGCCAACACTTGCAATGCTAAACACACTGCCTGGCACGGCAAAAACGTCTTTGCCATAGTCAAGTGCATAATTCTTGGTGTGCAACGCTCCAGATTTTTCACCCGCTTCAACAACCAAAATTCCGCTGCTTAGTCCTGCAATAATTCTATTTCTTATTGGGAACATATATGCTTCAGCACGTCTAAGTGGTCTTGTTTCAGAAAGCACAAGCCCGCCAGACTCAACAATTTTCTTTGCAAGGTCTGTGTTTGTTGCTGGATAAATTTCATCAATTCCGCCCGCCAAAACTGCTATAGTTTGACCGTGATAGTTGAGTGCATTTTGATGAGCGTAAGTGTCAACCCCACTCGCCAAGCCACTTACAATAACATATCCCGCATCGACAAGTCCATGGCAAAACTTTTCCGTTGCCATTTTGCCATAACTTGTTATGTGCCTTGTGCCAACAATGCCAAAGCAATCATCCTTCATAAGTTTTGGGTTGCCCTTATAGTAAATAACAAATGGTGGAGTGTCAATATTCCTTAAAGACTTTGGATAGTCAATGCTTTCTATTGTAATTGCCGAAATTCCAAGTGAATTTAATTTTTCAATAACTTTATCCGCAAACTTTTCTCCCACTTCTCTATACAAAATTTGACTTTCCTCTGGTGACAAAATCTTTTCTATTTTATCCTTAATTCTCACCACAACTTCCCAGTCCAAAAAGTCGCCTGCATTTGCAACAAGTTTTAATAGTTTTCCCTTTTTGGAATATGTGGCAAAGTCAAAGTTATCCAGCCACAATATCGCTTTCTCGTTTCTATCCATCATCTTTCCTTCAATTTCTAAATCTAATCCCTGCATAATTTTTTTTAAAGATAATAATAAATCTATCTACTAAATTTATATAAATTTTATTATTTTTGCTAAATTTTTATCAATTTTTGCCACTTTTTGCTATATTTTTGGCACTTTTTTAACAAATTAAGTCCAATACTTTTCGTCAAGACTTCTATAATTTATGGCTTCCACCAAGTGGTCTGTTTGGATATTTTCACTGCCGTCAAGGTCGGCAATGGTTCGTGCCACTTTTAAAATTCTGTTATAAGCCCTTGCTGTAAGTTTTAAACTTTCAAACGCTTGCTCAAGGAGCATATTGCATTCGTCATCAAGTTTGCAATATTTCTTTATCATTTCTGGTCGCATTTTGCTATTGCTAAACACGCCTGTGCCAGCAAATCTTTCCAGTTGAATTTTCCTTGCTCTGTCCACACGTTCCTTTATATTTTTGGAACACTCCTCATTTGAAACGGTGCTTATGTCGCCATATGTAACGCCGTCAACTTCAATATACATATCAATTCTGTCCATCAAAGGACCGCTAAGTTTGCCAAGATATTTATGAATTTGCGAAGGCGAACACTTGCAAGGTTTGGTTGTTGAGCCATAGTTGCCGCATGGGCATGGGTTCATGCTTGCAATAAGCACAAAGTTTGCTGGATATTCCACCGATTGCATGTTTCTTGAAACGGTTATAACGCCGTCTTCAAGAGGTTGTCTTAAAGCTTCTATTGTGTGTCTTGGATATTCTGGCATTTCGTCAAGAAACAAAACCCCATTGTGTGCAAGGCTTATTTCCCCTGGTTTAGCCTTTGCCCCGCCGCCAGTTAAAGCGACAGTTGTTGCCGTGTGGTGAGGAGACCTAAATGGTCTTTCGGTCAAAATTCCCGTTTTGCTGTCCAGAGTTCCCGCAACACTGTGAATTTTTGTAACTTCCAGTGCTTCTTCAAATGACATATCTGGAAGAATACTTGGAAACGCCTTTGCGAGCATTGTTTTGCCACTTCCTGGTGGTCCAATGAGAATGACATTATGCCCGCCCGCTGCGGAGATTTCTAATGCACGCTTTGCACTTGCTTGTCCTTTAATTAGGGCAAAATCACCTATTGCTTTTGCTTGTTGTTTTACAAGTTCATAACTCACATTTTCAACGGGAGCAATTTGCCTTGCTCCGCTTAAAAACTCAACAACTTCTTTAAGATTGTGAACGGGATAAACTTCCACCCCTTCAATAAAACCCGCTTCTGCCTTATTTCCATATGGAATGACAATTTTCTTTATACCCAAGTTTCTTGCTGTTATCAAAATTGGAAGCACGCCTTTAATTTTTCTCAGACTTCCGTCCAGTGACAATTCGCCAATAAAAGACAACTCGTCAAGCACTTCTTTTGCCACTTCAACTTGATTTGTTGCACGCAAAATGCCAACGGAAATTGGGAGGTCATAAAGTGAGCCTTCCTTTTTTGTGTCCGCTGGGGCAAGATTTATTGTCACTTTTTCAATAGGGCTTCTGAAACCTTGATTTTTAATTGCAGAGATAACCCTTTCCTTGCTTTCCCTAATTGAAGTGTCGGCAAGTCCAACAACGTCAATGCCAGGAAGTCCACGAGAAATATCCGTTTCCACCTTTACAAGATAGCCATTAAGCCCAACAAGTCCGAATGAGTTTATAATTGATAGCATAATTCACCAACCTTAAAAATCTAAACTTTAGTATATAATAAATGTTAAATTTGACCAAATGATTTACGCAATAACTGCCAAAATTTTTAAAAATCATTCAAAATGTGACTTATGTTGTCACAAAAAAAGTGAATGGCATCACTCCAAAATGCCATCCACAAATGAAGTTGGGTCAAAAATTTCAAGGTCGTCAATTCCCTCCCCAACGCCAACAAAATACACTGGAACTTTTATTTCTTCTTGAATTGGGAAAACAATTCCACCACGGCTTGTGCCGTCAAGTTTTGTAAGAACTATGCCGTCAATGCCAACTGCGTCTTTGAATGATTGAACTTGGACAAGAGAGTTTTGACCAATGGTTGCGTCAAGAACAATAAAGTTGAGTTTCATTGCATCTGGAAATTCTCTATTCTCAATTCTCGAAATTTTTTTAAGTTCTTCCATTAGGTTGACCTTTGTGTGCAGTCTGCCCGCTGTGTCAACAATAAGGACATCCGTCTTTTTTGCCTTTGCACTTGCAATGCCGTCATATACAACGGCAGAAGGGTCTGCCCCTTCGCTGTGCTTAATAATCTTAACACCGGCTCTGTTTGACCATTCGTTAAGTTGTTCGGCAGCAGCGGCTCTGAAAGTATCTCCCGCCACAAGCGATACACTTTTGCCTTGTTTTTTGAAGAAATTGGCAAGTTTTCCTATGGTTGTAGTTTTCCCAACGCCATTTACACCAACAATAGTGATTATAAGTGGATATTCAAACTTCTGTGGCTGTGTTTCAAGCAAAATTTCTTTCAAAATTGCCTTAAGTTCCACCCTTGCTTGCTCTTGTTTTACAATATGCTTTTCTCGAAGTCTATTTTTGAGCGAGGAAATAATTTTTTCTGTTGTTTCCACACCCATATCTGAACTTACAAGTGCAAACTCAAGTTCGTCATAAAAATCTGTGTTTATATCTCCACCACGAAAAACACTGTTGAGTTTTGTGATAAGAGCGTCTTTTGTCTTTTTAAGTCCGTTTTTAATTTTGGAGAAAAATCCCATGTTATGCTTGTCCTTTTTTTGTCGAATTTTGTCATTTTGGCTAAAATGCAAGAGGAAAAGTCCCCTTGCACATTAAGCTGTTTTATCTGTTTTGATATTTTGTTCTTCGGAAGAATTTTTGATTGCGTCTTCAAGTTTGACAGAAACAATCTTGCTGACGCCCCTTTCTTCCATTGTCACACCATAAAGCGAGTCTGCGAGCATCATAGTTGGCTTTCTGTGTGTGATGACGATAAATTGAGTTTCTTTAGAGAAGTTTTTAAGATATTGAGCAAATCTTGAAACGTTGCTGTCGTCAAGAGCAGCCTCAATTTCGTCAAGCAAGCAGAAAGGCATTGGTCTTAGTCTTAATATCGCAAACAAAATTGCAATGGCTGTAAGAGCCTTTTCGCCACCACTTAAAAGGGTTATGCTTTGAAGTTTCTTCCCTGGTGGTTCTGCAACAATTTCCACACCCGCTTGAAGTGGGTCTTCGCTTTCTGTAAGTTCAAGTCTTGCATTGCCGCCGCCAAATAGTTCTCTAAATGACTTTGAGAAGTTGGCTTGAATCTTTGCGAATTCTGCGTCAAATCTTGTTATCATTTCTTCTGACAAGTCTTTGATAATCTTTTGCAAGTCTTCTTTTGCTGTGGTCAAGTCTTGTGCTTGAGCAGACAGTTCTTCATATCTTGTCATAAGTTCTTTGCAATCTTCAATGGCATTGACGTTTATGTATCCAAGCTTTGAAATTTCTTTTTTAAGTCTTGAAATCTCAATAAGCCCTTGTTTTAGGTCAAAATTTTCCACTTTAAGTGGCAAGCATGAAGCATAAGTGAGTTCATAATCTTCAAAAATCTTTTCTTGCATTGCTTCAATATCTGTGTCCACTTTTGCAAGAGCGTTTGTTTGTTGATATTTCTTTTCTTGCACAAGGCTAATTTCGGTCATAAGTCTTGCTTTGTCTTCGTCAAGTTTTCTAATTTCATATTGAAGATTTTGCTTAACTTGGTCTAGGCTTGCAAGTTTACTTTTTGCCTCATCAATCTTTGCTTTAAGTCCATCATCGTCATGGCTATCAACACTTGTATCCACCATTTCTTGAGCAAGTTCCACACTTTCTTCAATTTTTGCAATGTTTGAAGAAATGTCTGTTATGTTGAAGTTTGCCCTATTTATGTATTCGTCAAGCCTTGAAATTTCAGTTGAAATGTTAGAAATTTCATTTTCAAGCGTTGTTTTTTCAATTTTAAGTTCGGTTATTGTGTTTTGAAGTTCATCACGCTTCAAGCGGAGTTGATTGAACAATTTTTGATTATTCTCAATTTGCTCCGAGCCAGCGATATTCATATCGACATCGCCCTCAACGCTGGCAAGAGCCTTTGTAATAACTTCAATTTTGGTTGCAAAATCAATCTTTTCTTGGCTGAGCGCAATTCGCTCTTTATTAAGTTCGTCAACAAAAACAGATAGTTGCTCCAAGTTTTGTGCTTGTTTTGCACTTTCCACTTGCGAAACAACAAGTCTTGATTGCAAGTCTTCGTCAATCTTTGTAAGTTTTGCAAGCTCTGCTTCAAGGGTTGTCTTGAGGTTTTTAAATTCCTCAAAATTCTTTGAAAGTTTGTCAATTTGAACGGTTAAGTTCTCAATTTCGTTATCTCTTGTTAAGAGGTTTGATGTAACAGCCTTTTTGCTGCCACCAGACATAGAACCTTGAGTGCTTACAACATCGCCGTCAAGAGTAACTATTTTGAAAGTGAAATTGGCTTGTCTTGCAAGCGAAACTGCTGTGTCTATTGTATCAACAACAACTGTTCGTCCAAGCAAACTTTCAAACACTGCCTTCAAACTTGAATCAAATTTCACAACGCTTGACGCAACGCCATATGTTTTGTTTTTGGCAACAATATTTTTTTCACTGTCACTCAAAAGTCTAACTTTCATAGCGGTTATTGGCAAGAAAGTTGCTCTTCCGTAGTTGTTGCGTTTTAAATAGTTAATAAGATATTTTGCGTCTTCTTCGTTTTTTGTAATAACATCTTGCACTGCCCCGCCAAGTGCCACTTCTATTGCCGTTTCAAAGCCTTTTGGAATGGTCATTGCAGAAGCGACAATATCCACAATTTTGCTCTTAAGTTCTGCCTTGCTCTTTGCGTCTTGCATAAGTCTTTTGACAGAATAGTTAAAGCCGTCATAGTCCCTTTGCATATCTTCAAGAACTTTCTTTCTGTTTTGCAAAATTTGAATGTTTGAAGTGCTTTGGGCAAGTCTTTCGTTGTTTTCTTTTATTCTGTTTTGAACGGTTTGAAGTTGCTCTCTTGCTCTCTGTGCTTGAGAGGTTAGTTTTTCGTGAATATCTTGTGCGTTTCTTGAAATTTCTGTTGCTTGAGATAACGCATTTTCTTTTTCTTTAATTCTTGTTTGCAAGGAGTAAATTCTGCTGTCTAGGTCGGAAATATTGCTTTGATAGGCCTCTTTTTGAGCATTAAGAGCGGATATGTTTGACTTAATGTCCGTCATTTTAGACAATTCGTCAATCATTTCCTTTTGCTTCTTTGTTGCTTCGTCTTCTGCCCCAGTCAATTCGTCAACAATTTTAAGATATTGTTCTGTTATGTCGTCAAGTTTGTATGAAAGAGTCCTAAGTCTTGCTTCCTTCACTTCCTTTTCTTGCTCATTCACTTCAACAAGTCTAACAGAGTTATCTCTGTTTAATGTTTCTTTTGCCAAGTCTTCCTTTAATGACGACATTTCGTCAAGCAAAAATTTAAGTCTTTCTCTCACGACATTTGCTTCGCCCGTCTTCTTTTCTAGTTCCACAGTGTGAGCAAGAATTTTGTCGTTGAGTTCTTGCAAAGTCTTGTCAATATTTGACACTTCACCCATTTTTGCGTCATAGTCACTGTTCATTTTGTCAAGTGAAGATTGTTTTGACGCAAGTTCTTCCTCAAAGCCGTCAATTTTTGTTTGAATGGCTTGCTTTGTGTCGCTTGCGCTTTCATATTGATTTACATAAACATTGACTTCATATGTCTTGAGTTCATCTTTGTATCCAAGATAAAGTTTAGCGTTTTCTGCTTGTTTTTTAAGAGGTCCCAGTTGTCTTTCTTGCTCTTGCAAAACGTCAAGCGCTCTGTTCAAGTTGTCTTGCGTTCTATCCAGTTTTCTTTCCGCTTCAATTTTGCGTTGTTTAAATTTTGCAATGCCCGCTGCTTCTTCAAAAATTGCACGTCTGTTTTCTGGCTTTGCACTGATAATTTCTTCAACTTTGCCTTGTCCAATGATTGAATATCCCTCTTTGCCTATGCCCGAATCGTGAAGAGCATTGACTATGTCTTTCATTCTGCAAGGGGTGCCGTTTATTAAATATTCACTTTCGCCCGAGCGATAAAGTTTTCTTGTAAAAGCCACTTCATCAAAGTTTAAGTCAAACATTCGTGATGAGTTGTCAAAAAACAAAGACACTTCGCAATAAGACATGCTCTTTCTTTTTTCTGTGCCATTAAAAATAACTTCTTGCATGTTGCTGCTACGCAAGAGTTTTGTGCTTTGCTCACCAAGCACCCACCTTATGGCGTCTGATACATTAGATTTCCCGCATCCGTTTGGCCCGACAATTCCCGTTATCCCCGCATCAAACTTAATTTCAAGTTTGTCGGCAAACGATTTAAAGCCCACCAGTTCAATTTTCTTAAAGTTCATTATGTTTCCTTTTTAATACTCTTGGCAAAAGGCATATTTTATACACCCTTTGCCAAAAGGATATTTTATGAATGTTTCCCCTCAACAAGCAAAAGTCTTAGCATTTCTTTGTTTTCAAGCGCCCGCTTTGCACAGTCCATCTGAGCATGTTTCTTGCTTTCTGCCGAACTCCTTGCCACAAACACATCGTTTATGTATGCTTCTGCACAAAATACACCGGGGTTGTTTGGCATGGCATATGTGAAGTACACCAAATTTGCACCTTTCACTTTTTGCACCTCTTCTTGAAGCATTGTTTTGTAGTCAAAGTCCTTTGTTTTGCACGCTTTTGCAACGTCTATAAATCTTAACACAAAACGCTTTGCCTTTTCAAGACTGCTATCTGTGTAAATTGCCCCGACCAAACTTTCAAACAAGTTTTCCTTTATGCTTCTTGCAATTTCTTGCCCCGCAAGGCTTCTTCCCACTTGCAAAAACTGGTCTAGTTTTTCGCTTTCAATAATATTTGCAAGAGCATCACCATTGACAAGTTTTGCACGAAGTTTTGTCATTTTGCCTTCTTCAATGTTAAAGTTTGAATACAACTCGCTTGCAATGACAAAGTCCAAAATCGAATCTCCCAAAAATTCAAGACGCTCGTTGCTTTGTGTGTGGTGTTCGTTTGCGTAAGATGAATGAGTGAAAGCGGTGTTCAAGATTTGCTTATTTTTGAATGAATAATGAATTATTTTCTCAATTTTCTTGATGTCCGCATCAGTCATCAATTTTCACCTCCAAGCCTTCAACTTGCTCTTTAATTTTTTCGCAAAGCCCTTGCTCTGCCAAAGTCTTCACTTGGAATATTGCCTTTTCAAACGCCAAAGCATCACTTGCCCCGTGACCTTTAACAACCAGTTTCTTAACCCCCAAAAGCATTGCTCCGCCATGTGCATTTGCATTAAACCTAGATTTAAGTCTTTTGAAAGCACCTTTCATAAAAAGTGCCCCAACTTTCGACCAGAAAGATTGTTTAATATTCTTTTTAAGTTCTCCCAAAGCAAAACTTGTCGCACCTTCTGTGGCTTTCAAAAGGATATTGCCATAGAAGCCGTCAGTTACAACTATGTCATATTTTCCGCTCAAAAAGTCCCTTGCTTCCATATTGCCCACAAAGTTAATTGGCATTTGCTTTAGAAGTTTAAAACACTCATGGCAAAATTCATTTCCCTTTTTGTCTTCTGTGCCAATGTTTAGTAGTGCGACTTTTGGGTTTTCAATTCCAAGATAAGTTTTTGCATAACTTGACGCCATAATTGCAAAGTGGCAGATATTTATTGGCTTGCAATCGACATTTGCTCCCGAATCTACAAGCAAAACTTTTTTGCCGTCTTTTGCTGGGATAATTGGGCAAAGTGCTGGGCGGGAAATCCCCTTTATTCTTCCAATTTTAAGAAAAGCCCCCGTAAGAACAGCCCCCGTTGAGCCGCATGACACAAGCCCCACAACATCATCATTGTGTCTTAGTTCGTCAAAGGCCCTAACAAGACTGGAATTTGTTTTTGTTTTCACCGCTTCAGTTGGTGACTCATTGTTTGAAATGACATCATCGGCAGGCAAAATTTCAATTCGCTCCTTGTCATAGGTTTGGCTTGCAAGAAGTCCCTCTAATTCGTCCTTTTTGCCAGATAGAACAATGTTTAGGTCTTTATCCTTGTTTGTGGCATTGCAAGCACCTTGCACTGCGACCTTTGCACCCAAGTCATTTCCATAACAATCAACAACAATTTTCATATTTCTCTCCATTTTTACATAACATTATAGCAACTTTTTTCTCAAATACAAACAAAAATAGCAACATAATTTTCGTTTATGTTGCCATTTCTTTCCTTTTTTTTAATAAATGAGCGTTATTCAGTCGTTGCAAAACAGATTTTTATGCAAAGTTTTCAGCACTCGTTCAAAGTCTTTTTGCGGGAAGCCAAATATAACAGACAACCCTTGAGTGCTTTTGTTTAGCATATAAATTTTTGTGCCAAGCGAGTAAATTTCATCAAAAACTTTTCTTTCCGTCTTTCTATCAAAAGTTGCTCCAACAACGCTTACAAGTGCCACATTGTGCGTAATTCTTACACTGTCTGGCGACAAGACAAGTGAAACCTCCCTAACAATCTCCGCCAAAATTTCATCGCTTAGCCCCACTTCTCTTGCCACAACGGAAATATTGTCAATGCCAGTTGGAACATGCTCCATAGGCGCTCCATGCTTTGCGAAAATGCTTGACACTTCAGACAACTTTCCTAAGGACGAATTTATATTAAACTTTTCAAATGAAACAATGCAAAATCCTTTTTGCCCCGCAATTCCTGTAAGTTTTTTTTGTTTACATTTTGGCATAATAAAACTTCCTTTACAGGCAGGGTTGAAGGTGTTTCTTAAATTTAGGACAATGTTGTTTTCTCGCAAAAATCTTGTGCAATCGGGGTGAAGAACATTTGCCCCAGCATAACTTAATTCCCTTAGTTCTGCATAACTAATTTTGCCAATAAGTTTTGGATTTTTTGAAAACCTTGGGTCACACTCCAGAAAGCCATCGACATCAGTCCAGTTTTCATAAACTTTTGCCCCACACAGCACCGAAACAACAGCCCCCGTTATATCTGACCCACCACGAGAGAAAACTTTGACATTTCCCTTTGCGTCTGCCCCATAAAAGCCGGGGATAATATATTTGTCAGTTTTATTCGTCTTGGAGATGAACTTCATTTTTGATGTTTCAAGGTCAACTTTTCCATTGTCTGCAAAAGTTATAAAGTCCTTTGCATCTAAAAATTTATATCCCAAATATTTGCTAACAATTTTTGCCGAGAAATATTCCCCACGGCTTGCCACATAGTCTAGTGTCGCACCAGATTTTATCTCGTTATAAAATGTGTCTAACATTGCTTTAATGTCAAGGCGAGTGCCAAGAGTCAAATCAAGTTCAACCATTCGTTTTGCAAAAAAGTCAAATTCCTTATCAAAATTTTCGTTATTTTTTGCTTTGTTTTGACACAAAATCAATGTGTCTGTTATCTTTATATCTTGCTTATTCCTTTTGCCGGGGGCGGAAACAACAACAAATCTAGCACTGCTTACGCTTACAATTTTTGCCACTTGCAAAACACTTTTTGCGTCTGCAAGTGATGAGCCTCCAAATTTACAAACCAATTCCTTCATTTTTCCTACCTATACATCATTGTATTAAAATGTTTCGAAAAAGGTTTTTTTTATTTATACATATCCTCCATGTCATACATTCCGCACTTCTTCCCATGCACGAACAACGCCGCTTTCATTGCCCCCTCTGCAAAAACACTTTTTGAAAAAGCAACATGTGAAATTTCAACACTTTGACTATCGTTTGCAAACAAAACCTTGTGCGTGCCACAAAAGCCTCCCGCCCTAATGCTGTGCAATCCTACTTCGTCACTTCCCCTTGTGCCATAGATATGTCTTCCAAGGTTTGCAGTTATGTGTGGTCTATATCTTTTTATCTTGTCAAGAAGCATAATTGCAGTGCCACTTGGGAGGTCAACCTTTGCTGAGTGATGAGTTTCCAAAATTTCAATATCCCAGCCAGCAAGAATTTTTGTTGCAAGTTCCACAAGTTTGCCCATTGCAAAGACACCTTCACTCATGTTACTTGACCAAAAGACAGGAACAGTTTTTGACAAATCTTCAAGACGCTTTCTTTCACTTGCTCCAAAACCAGTCGTGCCGACAACAAGAGCAGTCCCCGTTTTCTTACAAAATTCCACCACTTGTTCTAAGGCTTTTGGGTGAGAAAAATCTATAACGACATCACACTTCACATCATCAAAATTTGTCACAAGTTTTATATTCTCAAAATTGCATGGAAAAGTCTGTAGCCGTTCCTTTGTGTCCACGCCGAACACAACTTCAGCCCCCTCAAACTTTTTGCTTGCAAGCAAAATCTCTTGTCCCATTCGCCCGCAAAAGCCATTTATGCAAATTTTCATTTCCCCTCCCCAAAGCCACTTGTCTAATTGATTTTTATAGAAAAATCATCCTTTTTAACTTGTTTTTCAGCAACTCGCTCTGTATTGAAACCATTTATTGTTGTTTTTTCTTAACCTATCAAGTTTATTTAATTTGAGTAAATATAGAATAACAGTATTAAAAAATACATCTGAAATTCAAGACTCTATTTCTATTTCACAAGCAGATTGTAGTAGTAATTATTTTTACAAAAATTTCTCAAGTGCAGATAAAACAACTTCTTCATTTTTCTTTTCAAGTGGCGTAAGTGGCAGGCGAAGTTCGTTTTTGCACAACCCCATATGACTTAATGCAAATTTGACTGGAATTGGGTTGACTTCGACAAACAACCTTTTGTTAATGTCCCACAACTCGTCATGAACTGCAAGAGCCTTTGCGACTTTCCCCTTTTTGGCAAGCGTCACAAGGTCTTTTATTTGTTTTGGAAGAATATTTGCTGTCACGCTTATAACACCCTTTGCACCAAGTGTCATAAAGAGTAAATTTAGCCCATCATCGCCCGAATACACTGCCATTTTGCCGTCAAGTCTGTGACAAAGTTCAACTATTTGTGAAATGTTGCCACTTGCTTCTTTTATGCCGCAAACATGTTTAATATCCGCCAATTTTTCTGCTGTTTCTGGCAAAATGTTAACTCCCGTTCTGCCTGGAACATTGTAGGCAATTATTGGAATGTCAATGCTATCTGATATTGCTTTATAGTGTTCTATCAGTCCCTTTTGAGTGCATTTGTTGTAAAATGGAGTGACCACAAGCACGCCGTCTGCCCCACATTTTTGCGCAAAGATACTTGTTTGAATGGCGGCTTTTGTGTTGTTTGACCCCGTTCCGACAATAAACTTTGCTCTGCCAGAAATTGCTTGTTTTGAAAAATTTATTACTTCTGCTTTTTCTTCTTGTGACATGGTTGCCGCCTCGCCCGTTGTGCCTAAAACAATAATTGCGTCAGTGCCGTTTGCCACTTGAAAATCAATCATTCTCCCCAGTGCTTCAAAGTCAATTTTTCCTTCCTTAAATGGAGTTGCAATCGCCACCCCGCTCCCTTCAAAAACACTTTTCATTTTCCCCTCCAAATTTGTTTTTGCATATTTTTTATATATTTTTATATTATTTTTTGCTACTTTTTGGCTCATTTTTGCCATATTTTTGCTATTTTTTTGCTATTTTTTGCTATTTTTTTGCTATTTTTTTGCTATTTTTGATTGTATTTCTATTCAAATACAATGATTTTTTAGGCAAACTTTACTGCCATTCTTTTAACAAATTTCTATGAGATTTTATAACCTAAAAGCCCGTGCCTTTAAGAAATATTTTTTAAGAATTATTTATTTTGTGCTTTATAAGTTCTTGCAAAATTTGCACAGCGTTTGTCGCAGCACCCTTTCTTACATTGTCAGCAACAATCCACATATTAAGAGTATTTTCACAAGAGTCGTCTTTTCTAATTCTTCCGACAAACACCTCGTCACATTCCTTGCAGAAAAGTGGCATTGGATAAATGTTATTTTCTGGGTCGTCCATAACAACAACATTTTCAAAATTGCTTAAACATTTCTTCACTTCTTCCAAAGTAAAAGGCTTTTCAAGTTCAATATTTACGCTTTCACTGTGACAGTCAAAAACTGGAACACGCACACAAGTGGCGGTAACTTTTAAATCTTTTTTGTGCAGAATTTTTCTTGTTTCAAAAATCATTTTTGTTTCTTCTTTTGTGTAGCCGTTATTTTCAAAGACGTCAATGTGTGGAATGAGGTTTGAGAAAATTGGGTGGACAAACTTTTCTGGCTTTTCACCTTTTATTCCTCGTTTTAGGTCGTTTGTGCCACGTTGTCCCGCACCAGAAACTGCTTGATAAGTGGAAAAAATAACCCGTTTTAGTCCAAAAACTGTGTCAAGTGCTTTAAGTGGAAGCATTGCTTGAATGGTAGAACAGTTTGGGTTGGCGATTATGCCATGGTGAGAAAAAATATCTTCTCCGTTTACTTCTGGCACGACAAGTGGAACGTCATTATCCATTCGCCATGCACTTGAGTTATCCACAACAACTGCTCCCACTTTCACAAACATTGGTGCATATTTTTTGGATAGTTCTCCCCCGCAAGAAAACAATGCATAGTCAATATTTTTGCCCGCAATGTTCTCTTCGCATAGTTCCATAACTTCCACTTCTTCGCCAAACATTTTTATTTTTTTGCCAGCACTCTTTTTGCTTGCATAAAGAAAAAATTTATCCGCACGGATATTCCTTTCGTGCAGAACTTCAACAAATTTGCCACCGACTTTGCCAGTGACGCCAACTATTGCAATATTCATATTATCTCCCTAGGGCAAATTCTCACCCTTTAAAAAATCATATTCCAAATGCCCATATATTGTTAAAAAAAACTTACCACAAAACCTGTGATAAGTCTTTTTGATATTTGTTATGGAGAAATTGAATATTGCAAGTTTGTTTGTATTTCTACAATTTCCTATATAGTTCAATTAGAGTTTTTGTAATTTTATACTTTTCAATATAATCTGTTAAACACCTTTACAATATTTTTTTCACTTAATTTGATTGCAAGGTTTAATATTACTCAAAAGCCATATCATTTCACTTAATTTGATTGCAAGGTTTAATATCGCTTGAAGATATATCATTTTACTTAAAAACTGCTGTGAAGTGGGTGCTGTAGCGGACTTCAAAAGTGTCACCTGGGTGATAAATCTTGCTATCAGCGGAGCAATACCAATAGGAAAAGTTTTCTGCATTTGAACCAGTGTAAGTTGGAATTGTGTAGGCATCATAATCTGCATAGACATTGGCTTTCCCCTCAAATTCTGCAATTTCTTCGGCGGTCTTTGGAACGGTGAAGTTTTGGAATGTGTCATTGTCTGTTGTCACGACCCAAAGGCTTTTGCCTTCTGCATTTTTGACTGTTTCTTGTTTATGCTTTTCGCTGTTGACGGTGTCACGAATAATCATATCACGCACCATTTCTCTTGTAAATTCTGCTGTTTCTGTAAGTCCGTTTTCATAAAGGAAACTGCACCATTCGACCAAGATTTGCCACTCTGCGCCACGATAGCCCGTCATATCTCTTGGAAGCATATCAAAATATGTTTTCATTGTTTCTTCAGAATAAAGGTGAACTGGAATTGCGTCGATGCCAAAATTTGATAGGTCAATGCCAAAAATATTTGAGCATAGAAGTGTGAAAGTTTTGTCGTCAACATTGTCTGTGCCGTCTTTGTTAAGTCCAGCACCATAAACTAGGTTGCCGTCACCATCTCGCAAATAATCTTCGGTCAAAACTTTTTGTCTTAATGGGTTGGCATAAATTAAGTTTTCGTCAAAGCCATACATATTGTGGAAGCCCAAAGCGTCTGCTTCGTTGGTCAAATAGTCGCTTGCAAAGAAGTTCCACATTTGCCCCATAATTGGTTGGCAATATTGCACAATGTCGTGTGAAATTTTAATTTCTGTCACCGCTGTCCATGACCATAAAGGAGAACCATTGTTGTAATTCATCTTTACAATTTCACTGCCTACGTGGAAGTTGTCTGTGTCGGTCACTGCTGAATATTGATAGGAATATTCGCCCGTTTCGGTGTTTAAGTTTCTTGTAAACATTGAATGTGGTGGGACAAATGTAAGTTCACCGCCGTCTGCAAATTTAACATAAACCACTTCTTGTTCGCCGTTTGTTGTGCTGTGTTTGTTGAGCCAATGGCAATAGCCTGTGTCAATTTTGCCAGTGTCGTGGTTGAAGCGATAAATTCTGTCAAAAAAAGAGATGTCCTCAATGTTTTTGTAACTGCCGTCTGCAAGCATAACTTTTGTGCCAAAAACAATGCAACCGCTTATTGGTTGTTCAGATTCTTGACGTTTAATTGTGTCTTTCCATGCGGCGACCAATGTGTGGTCAGATTTATTTGTAAGTTCAGAGCCGTTTGAAATGGTGTCTTCGCCAAGTTTCCAGCCGTCAAACTCCATATTTGCATAGCCGTCTGCAAAATAGTCTGTGTATTCCCTTTCGGTTTCACGAAGATAGACATATTTTAGTGTTGGAAGCCCGCCGTAGTTGCCACTTGACTTGGAGAACGTTCTTTTGGCAAGAAGTTTTAGGTTGCTGACGGTGAGAGTTAGGTCTTGCGACTGCTCTGCAATGTTAAATTGAATAACAACAAAATAGTCTTTTGACTCGGTGCAAGTGTAAGACAAAGTTCCCGATTGTTTTGTGTTGTTTGGGGTGACTTTTTTCTCCGCTACAAGACCATCTGAGCCTTCAGCGGACAATGTTTGTCCAAAGATTTGGGCGGAAATTTCGTTGTTGCCCGAAAGGTTATGTGAACTTTCATAGGAAAACTCCCATGTATAGACCCAGTCTTTTTCAAGCGGCAAAGAAAGATACACTTGCTCGGTGTAAGCGGTATTTGCGTCAAAAGAAAATGTTGTTGCAAGAGCTTCTTCGTCAAAGGTATTTGAAATTAGGTGGTTATCAGATTTTGGCCCAAAATTCCACCTGTCAACATCTGCAAAAAGTGCTTTTGAATAGTCCAGTGTAAGCGTAAAAGTTGTGCTTTGAGGCTCTGCCCCACCGCAGCCTGTGAGTGTTAGCGCTACACCCAAAACAAGACAGCAAACCAGTGCCAAAAGTTTTACAAATTTTTTCATTTTTTCTCCTTTTTCTTGTTGTATTGTGCAATAAATTTAAATTATACACAGACACCCAACCTTCACTGGTTTTATGTCGAATAAACCGCAGTGAAGTGGGTGTTTGTGCGGACTTTGTAGGTGTCGCCAGCGTAATAAATCTTTCCGTCAGAAGAACTGAGCCAGCCGACAAAGCCCTCTTCTTCAATTTTTGGCAAAATGTAGTGAGTGTATTCCTCGAAGAAGAAGTCTTGTGGGTTGAAATGTTCGTTCATGACATCTTCTGACGTGCTCACAACATACACAAATTTGCCATTTTCGTTTGTAGGTGGCAAAACTCGTTCGCTCTCGTTGTTTGCAACTTCATTTAGAAGTGTGTTAAATATGAAGTCCCTGTCAAGCATATCATAATCAATCAAAATCTTCCATTCTCTGCCACGGAAACCAACAATGTCCCTATCTGTCCAGCCCATGTCCTTAAGTTCTTTTTCTGTGAACAAATGGTTGTCATAAGTTCCGTTTAGAACTTTTTGTCTGATGCTTGACGCATAGGTCAAATTCTTCTTAAAGCCATACATGTTTTGGAAAATGATTGTGTTTGGAACGGTGGTTAGAATGTTGCCCGCAAAGCAGTTCCACATGCCAGATGTTATGATTGAATATGCTGGGGTTTCTTCTTCAATGTAGCAAATTCCCGTTACAACCGCTTCGCCCCATGTGGCGCAATTTTCATAGCCAGA